>JBMNSN010000003.1:0-163982 GCA_050945215.1 Fermentimonas sp.
ATTTCAATAACGTATTTATTAAGAAATTTGATAATTATACGGTAGCTGGATTGCTATTAACGCTTATTATCCTGTTTTCCTTTCAAGGAGAAACGATACTGAACAATCCCCTGCATATCTTATTGATTGCAGTTCCGCTTGTGTTGCAAACGGTTCTGATATTCTTCGTTGCTTACGGTTGGGCGAAATGGTGGAAATTACCCCATGATGTTGCCGCACCTGCCGGAATGATTGGGGCAAGTAATTTCTTTGAATTGTCAGTTGCTGTGGCTATTTCTCTTTTTGGTTTACAGTCCGGGGCTGCATTAGCTACGGTGGTGGGCGTACTAGTCGAAGTTCCGGTGATGTTGATGTTAGTAAGGATTGCCAATAACACACGAAGCTGGTTTCCGGCTACAGAATAACAATAGGGCAAAAGCCCTAATCTAACTTTATCGTAAAAAGGCTTGGTGCTGGAAATGTTTGTTCCTAACGTTTCCGGCATTCTGCCTTTTACAAAAGCCAGAATTAAGATATATCTTTCGGCACCAAGACAACCGCAACAATATGAACAATGAAATTGATTTTGAAGTATTTATAAAAACATGGACTGTACTATCTATGAAAAAGTAAATGTTGATAACTAGAATATTTCAATAGAGGTAGTTCTCGATGTCGTAGAGTGTCGGCAACGGTCACTTCAGATGAAATCTCCGTCGAAGATTATTTTGAATTTGAGAAGCTTGTTAGCTTCAACTTCGTTTCTTTACTACGTAGCATCAATGTGATTTCTAAGCGTATACTCCTTTGTGATGTAGATATAACTCCATTCATAACAAAGGTATCAAATCTATTTCTTCCACCATTAGTATTTCAGCTTGAAGAATATGGATTGCCAAGAATGCTAAGTCGTAAACTTCACAACTCAAGAGTAATTGATCTGGAGCGAGTGGATATTTCTATTAACGACGTTCTTGATGAATTCCTAAAGGTAGGAATGAATCGAATTATTGAGACTGCACAATTATCAGCGGTGGATCAATTTATCTTATCCTATTTTTTTGAGGGGATAACACCTTTAACTACTCCCTAAGTAAGTTCCTGAGAGTTGGGTCAGCTTTGATACGAGCAGTCTCAGAGTCTACGAGGGATAGCACCTCTTGCTTGACACGCTTATAATTGGCTTCAATAGTCTCCCGCAGACTATCGGAGCCATTTTCGTTTGTGAAGTCCGCTATCATAGGGATAGGCTGATAAGCTTTCGTTTCAGCAGAGACCTTGGCAACATCCACAACGATCTCAGCGTGGAAGATTTTCTGATCGATGCGCTCATCGAAATTGTCTGAGACAGCTCCAACAAACATACCTTGTGTAAGGTTACTAATCTTACTTGCAGGAATCAAGCTATCCATCTGCGTAGATATAGATGTGGACTTGTCATTACGATTGATGGTCATTGACTGCCGTTGTTGTAGAACCTTACCGAAACGCTCGGAGAGCGTCTTAGCCGTTTCTCCCACGACCTGTCCGCTAAAAACATTACCCACGGTGTTCTGTATCACCTTACTCTCCTTATCCCCATAATCTCGGGTCAGCTGCGAGAAGTCCTGAAAGCCTAGACACACAGCGACCTTGTTACTTCTGGCTGTGGCTATCAGGTTATCGAGACCACGAAAGTAGATGGTCGGTAGCTCATCTATAATCACCGAGCTTTTAAGTTGATGCTTCTTATTGATAAGCTTCACAATGCGACTATTGTAGAGTCCGAGCGCAGCCGAATAGATGTTCTGTCGGTCGGGGTTGTTCCCTACCACAAGCACTTTCGGCTCATTAGGATTGTTGATGTCGAGCGAGAAGTCATCGCCCGTCATCACCCAATAAAGAGCAGGTGAAATCATGCGTGATAGCGGTATCTTGGCACTGGCAATCTGTCCCTGTAACTGGTCTTGCGCACCGCCCTCCCACGCGTCCATAAAGGGCGAAAGGTAGTTGGCAAGCTCATCATAGGAAGTGAGTATCGGAAATATCTGAGCATAGGGTCGATTGAGGAACTCTATGGCATGAGGAAAGGTGCAATACTTTCCGTTCTCATAGATTTTTAGAAACCAGATAATGGTAGCGAGCAAGATAATCGGCGACTCCACAAAGAAATCTCCCTGCTTCTGAATCCATGATCGGTTGAGATTGAGCATTATCGTGTAGGCACTCTCGTAGGCATCCGATATATCCGTCATAAATGCAGGGTTGATGGGGTTGCAACGGTGCGACTTGCGTGGATCGTCAAAGTTGATCACGAAGAACTGAGGTTTTACCTTGTAAGCATCTAAGTGTGTCCGAAGATGATTGTAGGCAATCTCTGAAAGGTCGGGGAACTTGTAATCGTAGATATACATCGCAAAGCCTTTTTCTATCTGTTGCTTGATATAGTTGTTCACGATAGCGTACGACTTACCCGAACCCGGTGTGCCAAGTACCATTGAGGCACGGAAAGGATTGACCACGTTAATCCAGCCCTTGTTCCACTTCTTCTTATAGTAGAAGCGTGTAGGGAGATTGACGGAGTATTCATTTTCCATTAACCGGGTTTCCTGCATGAAACTCTCGTTCTCCGTATTGAACACATCGTCCATCAGGTTGTTCTTGAGCAGTCGGCTCATCCATACACCGCCCATCAGCAGACAGATATATCCCACGGAAAGCGTAAAGATATAGAGAGAAGCTGCACCCACTTTACCTATCGGCAGAACCAGCACCCACCAGTTGAGGAAAAAGAATACGAAACCTGAGAAAAGCACCGTCCAAATCTTTGGCCACGTGATTTTCTCTTCCTTCACCCCCTTCGTCCCTAAACAAGAAAGGGCAAGGAACACCGCACAAAAGAGTTTCGTCCAGAGGATGGACGAAAACAAGCCTGTTGTCCGCTCAAAATTCATCAGTATTTTGTTGATGATACCCAATGTGAAATGCCATTCTTGAAATGCCTCGTAACAGAACCAATAACAGTTGGCAAGTAGGAATATCACGGAAATCCCACGCATGAAATCCATTATCTTGCCCAATGCCCTTAAATCGTCTTCCTGTGCCATAATCGTATTGTTGAATACTATTCGCTTATCGTTTACTTCATCTTAGTTTGACCTTATTCGCTTTTCGGAGCTTGCGTTGCCAAGCCGCCTCCTTCCAATCATCATTACCCGTTGGGGCGAAAGGTTCGCCAACAAGTTCCTCTATGAGTTCATCGACAATATTGTCGCTTTCCTCTGTGTTCGGCTGCATCGGCAAGGCAACGTTTGTTTGATCGGAACGTAAGGACGGATTACCGTACAGCGTTTCGTCCAAGAAGGGATTGTGATTAGGATTGTCGAAGTAGGCATTGAACGCATTGGCGGCATATCCCTTACCCAATCGTGAGCCATTGAGAGCAACACCCTGCTCATCATCAATGAATGTGATACCATAGATGCGCCCGCTCTCATTCTTCCGGATAACCACACGCAAGCCCTGTTCCACCAATCTTTGTCGGAGTTTTTCTTCTGTATCGGGAGAAGTACGCATAACTTCCAAGACCTTCCTTCTAACGGCTGGTATCAATGGCTTGATGCTTTGCTTCGATTTCTGCATCCTGTTCTGCACGGCAACATAGCCCACACCACGGCCGATGTCTGAGGCATGGATGGGTGTGCCAACCTTGTTACTCTTGTCATCAGTCGGAACATAGACCAGTCCGTCATACTTCTTTCCCCGAAACTCCGTTTTTACCTCTTCAATAGCAAGGTTGTATGCGGAAAGAATGGCATTGAGTTCTCCCAAAGAACAGAAGCGGTAATGCTTCAGTACCGTGCGGACAACACTTGCCACTTGCTCCTTGATGTTTCCTTTTGTGGTATCCACCTTGGGCGTTTCTGTTACGGCTTTCTCACTAACCTTTGAGCTTGGAATTAGATTGTATTTTCGTTCCAAAGCATCGGAAATCTTCTTGCTCCTCCTGCCCTCGAACTTGTCGTTTATCTTCCGTCCTTTGCTATTCACCCGAAGCGACACGATGTGGATATGCTCACGAGCGATGTCGTTATGCTTGAACACGATGTAGGGTTGCTTTCCATAACCGAGTGCCTCCATATACTCCTTGGCAATCTGCGCAAGAAGTTCATCAGAGAGTTTCTCGTCCGGGTGCGGATTGAGGGAGCAATGGAACACTGTTTTTTTTGTTCGGCACTTCTCCGGGATAGCCTTCTGCATATCGCTAAGCACCTTATCCATTCTGTAAGAACCGTCAAAGGCTTCCCTCAGGTCATTTACGCATAGGACGGAAGCCTCGTTATGCTCCACCTTTTTGAAGTTGTAGCCCAACGCCCCTCCGAGATTTTCTGTAGCTGAAATCTTGGCAATCATACTCGCTTATCTGTTATCAAATTGTTCGGTCAGTTGGATGGCTCTCTGCTGTAACGTGATAATTTGAGCAGACAATTTCTCCAACTTTTCAAGCAGAATCTGTGCGGTTTTCACACTGTGGTAGCTGTTAATGGCACGCACGGTTTGATTATACAGGACGCCTATTTTATGGATTTGAGCAATCAGTTCGGAGAGTTTCCGATAGTATTCCACGGCGGATTTATCCACCGTAATCACCTTGAAACTCTCTCCAAGGATACGACCACGAACGAAATCCGACTTGGTTTCTGCCCCCGATTTATGGAACAAGTCGATTGCTCGTTGCTGGTCTTTCGGGTTAGGCAACCGCACGTGCCAGTTATCCCATCGAGGTTTTTCAGAGGCTTTTCGCCCATTATTCTTTTCTGTCTGCTCATTCATCTGTTGTTTCTTCTGTTAATTACGACTTTGGAGTAATTCTCTCCCCTTCGGGGCAAGGGTCTTTGTGGTACAAACTGCGGTTTGTGTTACAAAGACACACCTTGCCAATATCAAGAGATGATGCGAATGAAGCATCCACCTGTAAGGGTGTCCGCTTCGGATAGTTCACCTCCATGTTCCCTATCCGCCTGCAAAGTTACAGCAGGAATATAATTCGCTCACTATAAGCGACATTCCTTCTTTTTCATTCCTTTTCCCTGCACTTCCTTAAGGCTTTTGACCGACTGATTTACTGACTTAATTTGCAACGGATTTAGGTCAGAAACGACTGACTGATCTACCCATTTTTCGACAGAAATAAGTCGGTTAAAGAGTAAATCGGAAGGTTGGTTAGACGGACAGAAAGTAAGGAAATCCATCACTCAAAGAGTAAGTAAGTCGGCTGGTTAAAAAGTCGGTTGGACAGCAGCTCAGAGAGTCAGCCAATCAATCGGTCAAGACTGACTGATTGACCTCGTAAAACAAAGTTTATAACGCAATATGCAAATGACAATGAAACAAGAGACAAAAAAGCAGCCCATCTTTCTGGGCTTTGCCTCCCAAAAGGGGGGCGTGGGAAAGAGTAGCCTTGCCGAAGTGCTTGCATCCGTTCTCTATTATGAGAAGGGAGTATCCCTTTTGGTCGTGGATTGTGACGGTACACAAGAGTCGTTCTTCAAACTGCGACAAAGGGAGCGAAGAATCATCGAGGGGAGTGAAGAGCTTACGGCACAGATGGGGCAGTTCTTCAGCAAATTTGGAAAACCTGCCTATCCCATCATCCGTTCCACCCCGCAAGAGGCGATTCAAGATGTAAAGGAATACCTGAGTTCGCACAATACGAAGAGAAGCCTTGTCATCTTCGATTTCCCCGGTCATGCAGAGACGGCGGATTTGCTCGAACTCTCCATTGAAGTGGACTATATCATCACGCCCATCGAGGCAGATCCCCAATCCTTGGTCTCCAGCTTTGCCTATGCCAAGGCGATAAGAGACTTGGGAGTCAGTCTCAGCGATGCCCGCATTAAGGATTTGTTTCTGCTGTGGAACAAAATCAATCGTAGTGCGAGCACCGTCGTTATGGATTATTACACACAATATGCGAAGGATGAGGAAATCAACCTCTTTGATGCACGTATCTATCATTCGGTGAGGTTCGCCAGAGAATTGGGGCAAGGAGGTGTGAAAGGCGTCTTCCGCAGTTCCTATCTCCCTCCTGCACTTGTCTTGCGCCAACCTACAGGTATTGACCTTTGGGTGCAGGAAGTAATGGATAAATGTCAGATTCGCCCCGATAGCCTATGAGTTCCATTACTGAAGAACGGCAGAAAATCCTGAAAAAGAAACTCAAGGAAATGGGTAATTATGGTGTACAGGTACGCACACCCGAAGAGTCTCCTTTCTATGACCAACCTACAGACTACGAGCGGGAATTGGAGCGGATGAAGGTCGAAGAGCCGGAAGAAGAGGAAAGTCACGTCCAACCGCTCAAAGAATCATCTGTGGAAGAAAAAGTAACAGAGGAGCGACCTGCAAGAAAGTCAAGAGCCAAGGGGAATAAAGAGGAAGGTATGCCGGTCGGGCTATCTTTTGAAGAGTACCAAGAACGTTACTTTGTCCGCTTGTCAGACCGTAATGGCAAATCCGGATTTACCATCAACAGTGAGATATTGCAACTCCTCAAAGATGTTCTTCGAGATGTCCGTGCCAAGACCACGATCACCTCCTACATCGAGAACATTCTTCTTGAACATCTGAAAGAACATCAAGCCCTGCTGAACAAGACAGCGGCACAGTATAAACGCAATCAAACACTCAATTTATGATGGAAAAGATATTACTGAATATCCTCCTGTTCTTAGGCATGGTCTGGATGCTCTTGGGCATCGTGTACTTCTGTTTTCAGTGCTTCCCGTTCCGTAAGAAAGAAGGGAAAAGGGAAGGGGGATGTGCAACTGCTCCATTACCACAAAGAGAGCCGAAAAAGGAAGATGACTCCCATATCCTTGTAGGGCGAAGCAAGGCGTTCATTTCCTCTTCCATCCCTCGAGTTCCCGCTGTTTCCTCATCTGAAAAAGAGATTGAAAATCCCAATACTTTTGCGGTGCAAAACGCTCAAACAGAGCTACAAGTAGCCGAAGACACAAAAGTGTCGGAAGAAGAGGGAAGCAATATGGAGGAGGGTGAGAATGAGATGCAAGTTGCCTACACGATGGATGAGGCTGATGAAGACTTCATTGTCCGAGAGGAACTGCAAATCGCAGACGAGGCAATGCCCGAAACGACACCTACCGCCATTCTCTCCCGTGACTTGGCAAGGGTCAGCCGATGGAGCAGAAAAGACGACGCTTTAGATGATGAGGATGAAGCCGAAGTCCACGAAACGATCCAATCCATACGGGGTACTGACCTGATGGAGTATATGAAGAAGGTAACGCTCCAGCAAGAACTGGATCATCAGAAACTTCTCGCCGCCATATGCAAGGCAGAAGAAGCGGAACAGGCGGAGAATACGACACCCGTTTCCTCCGAAGAACGCGGTGAAGACAACAACGAAGAGATGGAGGAGAGACCGCTTTCCTACTATCTCTAAGACAACGGACGCGGAGTATCGGAAGGGTGGCAAATAAGTAAAACAATCATACACGCCCAGAAGCTACCCTTACCGACTCCGATAAAACGCAATTATTTATTAACAACTCAATAAAGCAATAGTACAATGAACAGAAAGAAAATTGCAATGATGATGCTTCTTGTCCTCGCCACTACCGTAGGATACGCACAGGGGAACGGCATGGCAGGTATCAACGAAGCCACGAAGATGGTCACAAGTTACTTTGACCCCGGTACCAAACTGATTTATGCGATCGGCGCAGTGGTGGGGCTGATTGGAGGTATCAAGGTGTATAACAAGTTCAGTTCGGGTGACCCAGATACGAGCAAGACGGCAGCCTCTTGGTTTGGTGCCTGTATCTTCCTTATCGTGGCTGCCACCATCCTACGCTCCTTCTTCCTTTAAGAGATGGCAAACTGGGAAATCAATAAAGGTATAGGTCGGACGGTGGAATTCAAGGGGCTGAAGGCACAGTATCTCTTCCTGTTTGCGGGAGGGTTGCTGGCTGTCTTCATCCTCGTAGTCGTGCTCTATCTCTGCGGAGTCAGCCAGATAGCTTGTTTGGTCATAGGCTTAGTGGGTGCCACCATCATTGTGTGGCAAACGTTCACCATGAACCGAAAGTATGGGCAGTATGGATTGATGAAAAAGGGAGCGGTGCGTATGCACCCACGCTACCTTGTGAACCGTCGTACGACCTATCACCTTATCCGTAACCTTAAAAGAAAGAAGAATGAGAAACAACAGTAAGATAACGACCTTGGAATCGAAGTTTCCGCTGCTCTCCATTGAGCAGGGATGTATCGTAAGCAAAGATGCCGACATCACGGTGGCTTTCCGTGTGGCGTTGCCTGAACTCTTCACCGTCACTTCCGCCGAATACGAAGCAATGCACTCAGCTTGGCACAAAGCCATCAAGGTGCTGCCCGACTACAGCATCGTTCACAAACAGGATTGGTTCATCAAAGAGGAGTATCAAGGGATGCTTGCCAATGGAGAGTTGAGTTTTCTTGCCCGCTCCTCCGAACGACATTTCAATGAGCGTCCCTACCTACACCATTCGGTTTATCTCTTCCTGACCAAAACAACCAAACAGAGATTGGCACAACAGAGCAATTTCTCCACACTTTGTCGAGGGCATCTATTGCCTAAGGAGATTGCCAACAAGAATGAAGTAATGAAATTCTTGGAAGCTGTGGATCAGTTTGAGCGTATCATCAACGATACCGACCAACTTCATATTATCCGCATGACGGAGGAAGAACTGGTCGGCACCAAAGAGAAAAGCGGTCTGCTTGACCGTTATTTCTCTCTGTCCGATGCACATCATGGCTCTTTAGAAGACATTCGATTAGGTGCCGACCTTGTACGTGTGGGCGACAACCGTCTGTGTCTGCACACACTGAGTGATACAGATGACCTGCCCACAATCGTGAGCACGGACAGCCGCTATGAGCGACTGTCGACAGACCGATCGGATTGCAGACTGTCCTTTGCTTCACCCGTAGGTCTGATGCTGCCCTGCAACCATATCTACAACCAGTATATCTTCATCGAGGACAGCGAAGCGAACTTGCAACGCTTTGAGAAACAGGCAAGAAACATGCACTCGCTGGCACGCTACAGCCGCAGCAATCAAATCAACGAGGAGTGGATACAAGAGTACCTGAACATTGCCCACTCACAGGGCTTGACTTCCATCCGTGCCCATTTCAACGTGCTGGCATGGAGTAGTGACAAAGAAAAACTGCGGCAAATCAAGAATGATGTGGGGTCTGCCCTTGCCTTGATGGAGTGCCGTCCACGCCACAACACCATCGATGCGGCAACGCTCTACTGGGCGGGCATTCCCGGCAATGCAGCCGACTTTCCGGCCGAAGAATCGTTCTATACCTTCATTGAGCCGGCTCTTTGCTTTTTTACTGCTGAGACGAACTACAAGGACTCACTCTCACCCTTTGGTATCAAGATGGCTGACCGACTTTCGGGCAAGCCCATCCACTTGGACATATCTGACCTTCCTATGAAAAAGGGAGTCATCACCAACCGCAACAAGTTCATCTTGGGTCCTTCGGGCAGTGGCAAGAGCTTTTTTACGAACCACATGGTACGCCAGTACTACGAGCAGGGGGCACACGTTCTCTTGGTCGATACGGGTAACTCGTATCAAGGTTTGTGTTCACTCATTCACCGCAAGACCAAGGGCGAGGACGGAATCTATTTCACTTATACCGATGCGAACCCCATCTCCTTTAATCCTTTCTATACCGATGATTACGTCTTCGATGTGGAGAAAAGGGAGAGTATCTGCACGCTCTTGCTCACGCTTTGGAAGAGTGCCGACGAGCATATCACCAAGACAGAAGCGGGCGAACTCGGCTCTGCCGTGAATGCCTATATCGAGTTGATACGCTCGAACAGGAGCATTCCGCCCTGCTTCAATACTTTCTATGAGTATCTGCGGGATGTGTACCGCATGGATATGGAAAAGCGCGACATCAAGGTAACGCTCTCGGACTTCAATATCAACAATCTTTTAACGACACTGAAGCAATACTATCGTGGTGGTCGTTATGACTTTCTCTTGAACTCGGACAAGGACATCGACCTGCTCAATAAACGCTTCATCGTCTTCGAGATTGACCAAGTGAAGGACAACAAGGATTTGTTCCCTGTTGTGACCATCATCATTATGGAAGCCTTCATCAACAAAATGCGAAGGCTCAAGGGTATCAGGAAAATGATACTCATCGAAGAGGCATGGAAAGCCATTGCTTCGGCAAACATGGCAGACTATATCAAATATCTCTATAAGACGGTCAGAAAGTATTTCGGGGAAGCCATTGTCGTAACGCAGGAGGTGGACGACATCATCCAGTCGCCCATCGTAAAGGAGAGTATCATCAACTCCGACTGCAAGATCCTACTCGACCAACGCAAGTACATGACCAAGTTCGATGGTATCCAAGCGATGCTGGGCTTATCCGAAAAGGAGAAGAGCCAAATCCTCTCCATCAACCAGAACAACAACCCGAACCGGCTTTACAAGGAAGTGTGGATAGGCTTGGGAGGTATGCAGAGTGCAGTCTATGCCACGGAGGTAAGTATGGAGGAATACCTCACCTATACTACCGAGGAAACCGAGAAGCTGGAAGTCATGCAACGTGCAGAATTGCTCGGTGGCGACATCGAGACGGCTATCCGCCAGTTGGCACAAGAGAAAAGAGAAAACAAAAAATAATATAACATTAAAAACTTAGAAGCAATGAAAAGGATTTTATTCATGGCTCTCTTCGGATTGAGCCTTTTCGTTCCCCAAGCCCATGCCCAATGGGTGGTAACCGACCCGGGTAATTTTGCCGGCAATATCGCCAATACTGTAAAGGAGATTGCCACGGCATCGAAGACGGTAAAGAATACCCTCGCCAACTTTAAGGAGGTAGAGAAGCTCTACAACGAGAGCAAACAATATTACGATGCCCTGAAGAAGGTAAACAACCTTATCGGGGATGCCTACAAGGTCAAGGAGTGCATCCTGATGGTGGGTGACATCTCGGAGATTTATGTGACCTCCTATAAGCGAATGCTTTCGGACAAGAACTTTCGTCCCTCCGAACTGGCTGCGATGGCTTCGGGGTATGCCAAGCTGTTACAGGAGAGTGGTGAGAGTCTGAAGGAATTGAAGTTCGTTGCCAAATCGGGTGTTCTCTCCATGAATGACCACGAACGTATGCAGGCAATTGACCGTATCTATACCACACTGCGGGAATACCGCTCATTGGTATCGTACTACACCCGAAAGAACATCTCCGTGAGTTACGTCCGTGCAAGGGAGAAAAACGACCTTGCCTCCGTCAAGGCTCTATATGGTGATACGTCAAGCAGATATTGGTAGACCGGCTAATCATTTATCTAAATCTGTTCAGTTATGGATTTCGCCAGCTTACATGATTTGCTCCGCTCCACCTATGAAGAGATGATGCCACTATGTGGAGAGATGACAGGCATTGCCAAGGGCATTGCGGGACTGGGAGCACTTTTTTATATCGCCCTGCGTGTATGGGCATCCCTTGCCCGTGCAGAACCTATAGATGTGTTCCCGCTGTTGCGTCCCTTTGTCCTGGGCTTTTGTATTATGTTCTTTCCCTCTGTGGTCTTGGGGACGATGAATGCCGTCCTCTCACCTGTGGTGCAAGGTACGGAACGGATGGTACACAAGCAGGAAAACAACTTGGCAGAACTGACAGCCAAACGTGACAAACTACAGGAGGAAGCCTATCTCAAGAATCCCGAGACCGCTTACCTTGTTTCCAATGAAAAGTTCGATGAGAAGATTGACGAGTTGGGTATCATCGGTCCCGAAGATGCTGTGACGATTGCTGGAATGTATGCGGAAAGGGCTGCCTACAAGACCAAGCAGTGGTTTATGAAACTTGTCTACGACCTGATGGAGTTGCTCTTCCACGCAGCCGGATTAATCATCGACACGCTCCGTACCTTTTTCTTGATTGTCCTCTCCATACTTGGTCCGATTGTATTCGGTATTGCTGTATGGGATGGACTGTCAGGGTCACTTACCGCTTGGTTCTCCCGCTACATCTCGGTCTATCTGTGGTTGCCTGTCAGTTCCATCTTGACGGCTCTACTTACCAAGATAGAGGTCTTGATGCTGCAGAAAGACATTGCCCAACTGAGCGACCCCAATTATTTGCCTGACACAGGAAGTTGGTATTACATCGTTTTCTTCCTCATCGGCATTGTTGGCTATTTCTGTGTGCCGACGGTAGCAGGTTGGATCATAGAAGCTGGTGGTGGTATTGGAGCTTATGGCCGTAATCTAAGTCAGACGGCACAGCGTGGCGCACAAGGTGCTTACACCGGTGGCAAGGCTGTCGCAGGTAGTGCTGGGTCTGTAGTGGGCAATGTCGGTGGACGACTGAAGGGCATGCTCATCAAAGGGAAATAGAGATTAGGTATCAGACGTAAAACTTTATAAAAGCAAAATAATGGAATTCAAATCACTGAGGAATATCGAAACCTCATTCAAGCAGATACGGCTCTATGCCATTGTCTTTGCCGTAGTATGCGTAGCAGTCAGTGGCTATGCCCTGTATGCCTCGTACAGCTTTGCCAAGGGACAAAGGGAGAAAATCTACGTACTCGATCAAGGCAAGTCGCTGATGCTTGCTCTGAGTCAGGATGCAGCAACCAATCGTCCTGTTGAAGCCCGCGAACATGTACGTCGCTTCCACGAGCTCTTTTTTACCATAGCCCCCGACAAGGATGCCATCGAGCAGAATATGGCTCGTGCTTTTCTCTTGTGCGACAAGTCGGCTTTCAACTATTACAAGGACTTGGCAGAGAAGGGTTATTACAACCGAGCCATTTCGGGCAATGTCAATCAGCGTGTGGAGATAGACTCCATCCACTGCAACTTCAATGCTCATCCTTATGAGGTGACGACCTATGCGAGGATGTTCATCATCAGACAGAGCAATGTCACGGAGCGAAATCTAATCACTACTTGTCGATTGCAGAACTCCGTCCGTTCGGACAACAATCCGCAGGGTTTTCTCATGGAGCAATTCCTCGTACGGGAAAACAGAGACCTTCAAACCTATAAACGATAGGGCTATGTCTCGAAGAAAAGGGTTTTCACCTGCACGAAACTATCTGAAGCTGCACCTGTGGCTTCGCCATCGGTGCGACAGGCTCACGACCAAGCAACGCAAGGTCATTGTCTATGGATTAAGCCTTGTCTACTTGGTCTGTTCCATCTGGATGATAGCACAGTTTTTCCTGACCCAAAAGGAGGAAGTGGTCCTCTTTCCCGGAGGAGAACTCATGGACAGTCCCATACGAACGGACAGCCTTCATCGTATCACAGACAACACTCACCAATTAGCATATAACTACAATGGAAAATAAACAGAAAGAACAACTAAAGAAGATCCTCATCTTCACGGGGCTGGGATTGCTCTTTGCCCTCTCGATATGGTTTATCTTCAAACCTTCGGGAAAGGAGAAGAGTGCTGCACAGCAGGGACTCAACGACAGCATTCCACAGGCGACAACCGAGAAGCTCACCGAGAACAAGCTCAAAGCCTACGAACTGGGTGAAAAAGTACAGCAGGAGGAGCAAGCCCGAGAGGAGATGGGCAGGCTATCTGACTACTTTGATGATAGTACCGAGCCTTCTGATGCGGAGCGTGCAGAAGTTGCTGCCACGACCGCCAAGATTGAGAATTCGATGCAACGCTACCAGGAGAACACACGCCTCTTGAATTCCTTCTATGCTTCTGACCCATACGAACAGGAGCGAGAAGCAATGCGCCAAGAGATAGACAACCTCAAGAAGGAACTCTCCGAGCAAAGCTACAAGGAAGAGGACGAGGAGCGGAAACAGCTCGCACTGATGGAAAAAAGTTATCAGATGGCTGCCAAGTACCTGCCCACGTCGACCACGAGTGGTATGCCCGCCAACGCTTTCACGCCCGCTCTGGAGGAACGTCCTGCAAAGGAGAATAATGCAACAACAGCGGCCCTTACTTCTTCTGAACCCTCGATGGAGGTCTTGTCAGAGCGTAAGCAGGTGGTTTCCTTTCTTGAACAGCCGATGACTGACAAGGAGTTTATGGAAGAGTACGGCACAAAGGCTCGTAACATGGGATTCCATTCTCTTGCAACTGCCACTTCCGCGATGACACGCAATACACTGAAAGTGGTGGTGGACAGAACGACTACTCTCAAGGAGGGTGATCATGTGGCTCTGCGACTGATGGAAACAGCCCGAATCCAAGATTTACGAATTCCTAAGCAGAGTCAGCTCATCGCACAAGCCAAGATAGAAGGCAACCGGATGCGTCTGCTCATTAAAAGCATTGAAGTAGATGGACACATCGTTCCTGTAAAGCTCTCGGCATACGACACGGACGGGCAGGAGGGTATCTATATACCCGGATCGGAGGACTTGGGCGCTCTCAAAGAGGTCGGCGCGAACATCGGTGGCTCGATGGGAACATCCTTCACCTTCGCTTCCTCCGCCAAGGATCAGATTATCTCCGAGGCAGCCCGTGGTGTGATGCAGGGGGCAAGTCAGTTGCTCCAAAAGAAACTCCGCACCGTCAAAGTGACATTAAAGGGCGGTTATCGACTATTCTTGGTTCAGACCAAATAAAACAATAGATAATAACAAGTAAAACAATTACATTAATATTGACTGTAACAATGAAAAAATGGATTTTATCTGTGATGCTCCTTGCATCAGCAACGGGAGCAGCCTTTGCACAAGAAGGGGAAAGCAACGTTTTGCTTAATCCCAATCGACCGCTCTCTTCGGGCGAACTCTTCCAAGGGATGAGCCGTGCCATCCCCGATGCCCGGGTCGTCATGCCTTACGGTTTGGAGGTCGCCTTTAAGAAGACCGTGCACCTTATTTTCCCTTCGGCTATACGTTATGTCGATTTAGGGTCACAGAACATCATTGCAGGCAAGGCGGAGGATGCAGAGAATGTATTGCGTGTAAAAGCTGCCGTGCAGGACTTTGAAACGGAGACCAACATGAGTGTGATTTGTGAGGATGGCTCGTTCTATGCATACAATGTAAAATACGCCCAAGAGCCTGAAAAACTCAGTATTGAGATGAAGGATTTCCTTTCGCCCATTGAGGGAAGACTTCCGAGCAATCGAGCCGACATCTATTTCAAGGAACTCGGTAACGAATCGCCTGTATTGGTCAAACTGATGATGCAGACCATCTATCAGAACGACAAACGTACCATCAAGCACATTGGGACGCAGCAGTTCGGCATGAAGTTCCTACTCCGTGGCTTGTATGCCCATAACGGCTTGCTCTATTTCCACACCCGTATGGAAAACGGCACGAACATGCCATATTCGGTGGATTTCATCACTTTCAAGGTGGTGGATAAGAAAGTGGCGAAACGCACCGCCATTCAAGAGCAGGTGCTTCAGCCCTTGCGAGCCTATCATCAGGTAATGCAGGTAAGAGGTAAGGATAGCGAACATTCCGTATTCGTGCTGGAGCAGTTTGCCCTGTCGGAGGACAAGCAACTGGAAGTGACGCTCTATGAAAGGAATGGTGGTCGCACGCTGACCTTTTACGTTGAGCAGGAAGACCTGTTGCTCGCCAAGAAGATTGATAACCTTAAACTCAAATGGTAATGAAGAAGTTTCTGTTATTTACAATCTGTGTCGTGATGGCTATGGCTTTTGCCGTGCCATCCCACGCACAGCGACTGATACCCAAGCAGACTGGGATTGATATCATGGGCAGTGTGCCTATAATCAAGGGAGAGAAGCTCTTTGCTAAGGACAACTTCGGGGTAGGTGTGGCGATCACCCGTTATCTGGAGCGTGCAAATTATGCTTTTATATCGGCAGAGTATGAACAGCAGAACCTGTACTATCGCAGTTACAGCATACCGATGTATGATGTCCTCTTGCAAGTCGGCTATATGCAACCCATTCTCTCGGATAGGGGCAAGAACGTATTGGTTTACATGGGAGTTGCTGCTTTGGGTGGCTATGAGGAGCTGAATGAAGACAAGAAACTATTACCCGATGGGGCAACGCTCCTCGACCGTTCCCGTTTCGTCTATGGAGGTGCCGTGCATAGTTCGGTAGAGGTGTTCCTCACGGACAATGTTCTCTTTCTTGTCAAGGCACAGGGCCGTTTCCTTTTTGGAACGGATGTGCATCATTTCCGTCCTGCACTCTCAGCAGGATTCAAGTTTAACTTTTAAGCAATAAGAACAATGAAGCAAAGAATATTAAGTTCGATTTGGGTAATAGGGGTACTTTCCCTTGCCGTGTTTTGCCTATCTGCTTGTACTCGGGAGTTGGATGTGCAGCAGTCTTATGAGTTCACGCTCGAAGCGATGCCCGTTCAGAAAGATATTGTCAAGGGAGAGACTGCAGAGATACGATGCACACTCAAACCTGAAGGCGACTTCACCGACACTCGATACACCATCCGATATTTTCAGCCGGACGGCAAGGGACAATTAAAGATGGATGATGGTACGGTATTCAAACCTAATGACCGCTATCCGCTCATTAGGGAAGTATTCCGTCTATATTACACATCGCTCTCCACAGACCGCCAGACGATTGACGTGTATGTGGAGGACAATCATGGAAGGATGCAGCAACTGAACTTCAGCTTCAATAACGAAAAGGAAGAGAAGGAGAAATCCTCTACGGGTGAATTACATGTATCAAACCATGTGGATGGCTAAGCGTTTGATTGGTCTCTGTATGTTGTGTATAGTCTGTCAGCCGATCCTTGCCCAACGCAAGGTGCGGTTGGCAGACTTGCCTCCTTTTGAGCGGGCGGTCGTCTGCGTGAAATTCTTTGAGGGACTACACGGAAGTGAGTATTATCCATACGTTGGATATGGGCACAGGCTACTGCCGGGAGAGAACTTTACTGCCAATATGACGGAACGGCAGGCAGACGCCCTGCTCCGTGCCGATTTGATGAAGCGATTTGAATACTTCAAAGGGTATGGGAAAGATGCCTTGTTGCTGACCTTGCTATCTTACAATGTTGGTGTCGGGCGATTGCTTGGTTATGGCAAGCAACCCAAAAGCCGACTGCTTCAAAAGATAGAAGCAGGGGACAGGAACTTCTATAAGGAGTATGTTTCGTTTTGCCGATATGAGGGGAAAGTCCTGAAAGGTTTGGTCAAGCGCAGACAGGTGGAGTTTGCACTATTTTATCTACGATGATTATTTAATACATTTTATGCTTTGCAAAGGCGTTTTCTTGCCGTTTTATTCGCCTTTCTCGTTATGAATGAGAACTTTGCGAAAAGCAATGTTAATATAGAAAAATCATGAACAGAGGATCGGAATGGCGAATTTGGGACTTGCATGTCCACACGCCACTTTCATTAGAACACAACTACAAGTGTTCTCACGATGAAGATATTTGGGAAAAGTATATAGATGCTTTAGAGCATCTTCCCGATGATATAAAAGTTCTGGGCATCAACGATTATCTTTTTATTGATGGTTATCGTAAAGTTATTGATTATAAAGAACGAGGTAGGCTGCAAAATATAGATTTGATTCTACCAGTTATCGAGTTTAGGCTATCAAAGTTCTGTGGAAATGAGAAGTTTAAAAGAATAAATTACCATATCATCTTTTCTAACGAACTAACTCCTGAACAAATTCAGCAACAATTCCTAAATGCTCTTACTGCACATTATACATTAAGTCCAGACTGTGCTCAACAGTGGGGAGGTGTTATTTCAATGGATAGTATAAAAGATTTAGGAGAACGGATTATTAACTCTGTACCAGAGGATGAACGCAAACACTATGGAAATCCATTAAGAGAAGGATTCAATAATCTCAATCTTGAGATTTCTGTTATCAAAAATGCTTTATCAAATGCCAATCAAATATTTGATGGCAAATTTATTACGGCTATTGGCAAAACAGAATGGGAAGATTTCAAATGGAACGATAATTCTATAGCAGAAAAAAAGAACATCATTAATGATGTTGATATAGTTTTTACCGCAGCCGAGAATATTGAAGCATACAGTAAGTCAAAAGAAAAACTACATGAACAAGGTGTAAATGATTTGCTGTTAGATTGCAGTGATGCTCATTCTTTTGCTGACCAGATTGAACTAAAAGATAGATTGGGAAATTGTAAAACTTGGATTAAAGCAGATACAACATTTGAAGGGCTAAAACAAATTCTATTTGAACCTGAAGATAGGGTAAAAATTCAAATAACCAAACCTGACGAGAAGAATATTTATCAGGTAATTGATAGTATAACATTAAATGAGGATGATTTTTGGGATGGGAAAATTTTTCTTAATCCCAACTTAAATACTATTATAGGAGGACGCTCTACAGGGAAATCATCGTTACTTAAAGCAATTGCTGCTAAGCATGGAAATAAAGAAGTTGGAGAAAATGATTTTATTAGACAACATCTTGATGGAGTTTCTATCCGATGGCAGGATGGAAATAATCAACTTGGTCGTGAAATAGAATATTTCCGGCAAAGCTACATGCACGATATTGCTTTTGACTCAGAAAAGACGAATAAAATAGTAGAAGGTATAATAAAGAGTAAAGATGAAAATAGAATTTTAGAGAATTATGATACTCATCTTGCAGATGTTTCTAAAAGCATAACGGATGGAGTTTTCTATGTTTTTCAACTGCAAAAAGAGATCAGTTCTCTAAAAAAGAGTTTATCAGAAAAAGGTAACAAAGATGGAGTTCAACAACAATTGCAACTATTGAAAACAAAAGCATCTGCTTTGCAAAAAGAAGGCGAATTAACGCATGAAGAAAGAATGTCATTTGATGCTTATGTTCATCAAATTCAAGAAAAGAAAAAACTTGTAGCTGCAGCAGATAACGATTTGGGTTTATTAAATAGATTGAAAATACTCACCCCTTTCGAGCCGTCCTTTGAGGAAAAGTGGCAATTTGACAAATTGTCTTTTGGTTTGAATCAGTATGAATTAAATCGTCTGTTTAATGGTTTGAAAGTGAGAACTGAAATGGAATGGACAAAAATAGTCCAAAAATTCATAGAAGATACCTCTAAAGCAAAAGAACAGATAACCACGGAGATACAAACAATAATTGCTTCTGATATTTATAAAAAAGGATTACGGATATTTGAAGACAATAAGGAGTTGAAAGATGTCAATAACAAAATACAAGAAGAAGAAAGAAAACTTACTGCAATTGATGAGATACAGAAAAAACTTGATCAGTCAAAACTACAACGAGATGAATTAATCCGTAAAGTTATTGAAAATCACTGCTCTTATAAGATAAGTGCAAATGATATTTGCAATAACTTGGCTATCACTTATGATAAACTTGATATTCGTGTAAAACTCACTTTTCACGAGCAAGAAATGCGAGTCTTTTTGGAGACCAGACTAAATCAAAGAGGTTATGAACGTCAAGAATATCTACAAGAATTGCTAAATAAATATGACGAAGATAACAAAGCAACAAGTTTGGGCTTCTTTAAGGATCTTCTTTCAGAGAAAGTGCTTCTGAAGAATGGATATGAAGCATTAAATGTTGTAACAGAATTTCTTACCCGCAGTTGGTATAGCCTTGATTATTGTTTGACTTATCAAGGAGATGATTTTGTTAATATGTCAGAGGGGAAACAGGCTTTTGTTATTCTGAAACTACTTTTGGATTTTAGTGATAAGAAATGTCCAATACTCATAGATCAACCAGAAGATAGTCTTGATAATCGTGCAATTTATCATGAATTAGTAGCATACATTAAACGGAAAAAGAAAGAACGACAAATAATATTGGTAACGCACAATTCCAATGTTGTGGTGAGTGCAGATGCAGAAAATGTAATTGTAGCCAATCAAGAAGGCGCAGATACACCTAACTTAGGAGGTCTGAAATTTCAATATATCAACGGAGCTCTGGAAGACACCAAGCAAAGAGACGAAAATACTGAGTATATATTGTCTTCACAAGGTATCCGTGAACACATATGTGATATTTTGGAAGGAGGGCGTGTTGCTTTTGAGAAACGTGAACAAAAATACGGCTTTAGAAGATAGAACAATATTTGGGTCGGCTTTTTGTTACTTTTGAGCCGTCTCAACTCACTGTCAAAAGTAACGAGGTGTTTTTCATTGGGTTTCTTTGCTCCTTTCTTTGTCCGCCCGAAGCTCACGAAAGAAAGGAGCGGTCGGCAAATCTGTCGACCGCATTACGTTGTCTGTTCTTCTTGAACGGTTATCCGTTCCGTCTTTACTTCGGGGTGCGTGGAGAAAGCCCAATTGATTTCCTAATCGGGAAGGGTGCTGTGAATGTTTCCACCCATCACCATTCCGCAATCCTGAATGACCTTTTGTCGTGCTTCTTCTCTGCTCTCGGCAACCACCTCAAAAACTCCCTCGAAAATGTATTGCGTCCGTACTCTGTAAACTTTCTTCTTCGTATTCATTATACTTGATTTACGCCGTTGCCTTTATCCGCTGACTGATTAGCTTGCGGTTGGCATTCACAAGGTTTACTATCTGTTCGTGATATTCCGTATTTTTGTTGCACAATCCACGACTTTGCACCACTTGGAGTGTATCAAGAGACACCTCAATCGTTTCTATCCGCTTGCCCTCAATCGTGGCTGAGAGAATAAGAGAGTCCTCTTTGAGATAGTATTCATTGGAGAATACGCAATGGTGCATTGATACTCCCTCTTCCAAATATTCCTGCACACTTTCTAATACTCTCACTTGGATTGTCCCATCGGTGAAGCATATCCCAAAGAACTTGGATTTGAGTGCTTGAAAGCGTTGCTCGTCCTCGATTGCCTTCTGTCGCTTCCGCTCTATTACCTCCTTTTCTCGTTGTCTGCGAAGTTCGCTTTCTCGTTTGTCGTGTTCGGCTTTGAGGTCGGCGGGGCAAAGGTATTTCGGGTTGTGAATGTCCTTACCCAATCTGCGGAGCATATCCACATAGTCGCACCACAGAGATATGTCGGCCATCTCATATCTGTTGCGGACTGCTATTTTGTAAGGCTGCCAATACGCTTCAAGAGCCTTTGTTTTGCTAAGGAAGTAGCGTAAATGGTCTATGCGACCTGCTTTCATCAATGTTTCTGCACGGCTATCTGTCAACAATGCCGGTATAAGGGTAGTCGGCACGATGCCGTGAAAATCATCCTTAAAGCCATTTCTGCGGAGTGTGTCCGAAACCTTGAACTTGGGATAAATCTGAGAGTAGGCAATATGCCGATAGGCTTCGTTGTCCTTGCGGATTGCCATAGGAGAACAGAAAGAAAAGGTATCAATGTAGTGTCCCAAAACGCGCTGAACGGCTACCACGGCTTGCCGTCCATCTGCGTTCCACCAATATTGTCCGATTTCAACCGTAGATTTTTGTGCCTTATAGCCTTTCTCCATTCCTACAACGAGGAGAAACATTCGCAATACTTGATACTCTCCACAAGTAGTAGATATAGTGAAGTATTGCTTCTGTTGCAATTTTCGTTGGAATGTTTCTTGGACTTGCAACCTTGCCCTGCAATGAGGGCAAGTGCAAGTGTCGGCAGTCTGTTCCATTGTCCACGTATGACCACAATCCATACAAGTGGTACGACCTTTGGGCAGTCGGTAGGCGAAGTGGCTAATGCAGGCACGGAACGCCCACTTACTCTGTGCCTTGGTTATCGGACGAAGGCTCTTGCTCTCGGCAAGGACTGCCTTCTCAAACTTGTTTCTCGGTTTCATAGGCTCAAAAATCAAATAGTGAAGGTTGCGGTTGTATGTCGGCACTCTCGGCTTTCTTGGGGCGCTCATATCGCTTCTGCAACTTGGCAAGTTCCTCCCGTTGATATTGCTTGATGGCTTCCTGTCGTGCTTCGGCTTTCTCTTCCTCCGTGAGTTCCACCACGTGATTGACGGTTACTTGGCAAGGGGTAGGCTTGCCTACCTCTATGTTGTCCTCATCGTAATAATGAACTGCCATTGAGTAGATTTCATCGTCATCAAAGCCGTTGCAACCGCTTTTCTGTACTTCATTCAAAATGTAGGTGATACACTCCCCAATGTTCTTGTTCGGCTTTTGTAGGTTGGGTGCGAACAAAGGGTCTGTCATAGCACGCTGATTGAGGTATTCGGCTATCGTCCGTGTAAAGTGTTCTGTTCCTTTCATAGTCGTATGTTTATTGATGTTTTAAAACTTGGGTATCTCCACGATTTGGTTGATGCGTACGCATAGGTAGGCTCTTAGGCTGGTGCGGTCTGGGGCATAATATTCTGCCCATTGTCCGTATTGATTGACGAGGTATTTCTTCAGCACATCGAAGAAGTCAAATCTCCAACCTTGCAGCGGTACGGCTGTGTGGAAGTAGCTGTTGCTGTTCACTGCTTCACATAGCCAATTCTTTTCCTCTCGGCTCAATCGCTCGCCACTATTTAGCTTTACACGCAAGAGGTAGACCTTGCTCGCTTGTAGGCTTTCCAATGGGGTCACGTCCCACTGCACGAACTTAGTTGCCAATGGTTGTTCGCTTCCACTCAAGTCGTTATTTATGCGGTAATGGGAGGAGGAGCTATATCCTTTTTGGCTTTCGCCGTTTATTAATTCTTTCATTGTAGAAGTTGTATTTATTTTGGCTTTCGCCGATTTCCAATTCTGCTTATCCATAAGTGACCTTTTTTTTATGCGTTCAAAGATCGGAGTATGCTGATTCCTTTTTACAAGCAAAAACAAGGTAGCGGGACCAGGCTTACACAAGGTTTTGCCGGAAAATACTACCTGAAGCCGAAGGCATAGGTGTGGAGATTTTCCGGACAAACCGAAAGGCTCTGACCTTGGGAAAGCCATTAAGCCCCGCACTACCTTTGCGATGAAAAAGGAACAGCATCCGTCTTGACTTTCCGCATAAACCGGGAACGGATGAGCAAGAAGCAGAAGTGCAACGCCTAAAATACAAGAATCAAAAAAAGGGTGACTGACTCAGAAAAAGAGCCGATCACCCAAAGAGTAGTTTCGTTTAAGAAGAGATTGTGCTATGTCATAGCAAGCAAAGCAGTATTACAGCTAATACAATAATCCAAAAGAGGTAACGTAAAAGCGTGAAGGTAATTTGCAGAACAGTTCGAACGATGAATCGCAGTACCACAAAGCCCAAAAGTATTGAAAGGGCAGTTATCACTTGCGGAGTGATAAACTTTGATAGCAAGTATAATCCGCCGGATAGAATACTAACGAAAAAAGTGAATTGAATGATACGAGACCACTTGATGTGCCTCCTCTGTGTTAACGTAGATGCAGCTTGCAGTTGCATCTCGATATCTTCAGGAACATCAGCCCGAATGAAAGCGGGGCTGTGAATGTCTTTGTTCATGAGTAATCTGTTCATATTTTGGAGTCTTTTAGAGTTTTCAAGAGCAGGACCAAGATACTATGCGACATAAAGACAAAAGGAAGATCTCGCTCTTGACGTATGGAGCGGAGTGGGTATCTTGGCTCTTGAAGCTCAAAAGGCTGCCGAAATGGAGAAATAATACGACACTTACTCCAAAGAACTCACATCGCTTATCGTTGGGAGATGGTTGGATTCGATAAGCAGGACGATGGTTCCTGTCAGTTCAGTATAGAGCGCATCAAACTCGGGAGAAGCTGCAAAGTCATCTGTAAGGTTGTAGCTGTCAAACACACTTTGTATCGCCTTATTTTTTAGCAGTATCGGAGCAAGTCTTTCAGGGAGAGGCGAAGGTAGTTCCTTGTCAAACTCCTTCTCCAAAACAGAGATAAGAGCGTCATACTTAGAGAAGTGCAGTCCTTGATATAGAACATCGCTTGCCATGGTCTCGGCTTCGAGATGAGAGAACCCTTGTGCCACTGCATCGCAGTAGGAAGTAAGTGCTTCATCAGCCCGTGCTGTGATAAACGATTTGTCTCCCATCATTTCAGGGAAATGCTCATCGAGGTAAGTTTCCAACTTCAAACGAAAGTAGGAGAGTTCTTTCTTGGTTGTTTCCATAATTGCTTATTTTCAAAAGTTAAATTCTTAAATTAAAGTTCCATTACATCATTGAATTTGTCAAGTTTACCTGCGAGTTGTTCCATGTCATGCTCAATTTTCTTGTTGGTGATGCGGGCGTAAATTTGAGTCGTTCGGATGTTGGTATGCCCCAGCATCTTCGACACGCTCTCCATCGGCACGCCCTTACTGAGAGACATCGCTGCAAAGGTATGTCGGGCAAGGTGGAAAGTCAGATTCTTTTTGATACCACATAGATCAGCTATCTCCTTGAGATATGAATTGGTCTTCTGATTACTCAGAATGGGGAAGAGTTTACCATCACGATAAGTCTTGTGATTGTATTTGGCAATGATACGCTTGGGAATATCCAGAAGCAGGACATTCGTCTCTATGCCCGTCTTCTTCCGTTTGGTCATAATCCACTGCTTTTCATCCATAGTGACGATGTGCTCAGGGGTAAGATTAGCCACATCAATGTATGCCAAACCTGTAAAACATGAGAAGATAAATATATCGCGTACCTGTTCCAACCGTTGGATACCCAATTCCTTGTTGGCAATCTTCAATATTTCCTCATCTGTGAGGAAACCTCGATTTACTGGTTCCAAGTGGAAGCGGTGATTGAGGAATGGGTCGTGTAACAAATACCCACGCTTCTGTGCATAAATGGTCACAGTTTTAAGCGTCTTCATCTTCTTGACAGAGGTGTTATAAGAGCATCCGGCAACGGTACTCAAATACAACTCAAAGTCTTGAACCACGGCAGGTGTGAGTTCTGTCAAATTGATGTCTTTGCGCGAGTACTTATAGGATAGAAACTCGCCAAAGTGTCTTCTAAGGACACTGTACTTCTGCAAGCTGTCTTGACTGATGGTACGACCTACACGCTGCCTGATGTCATCATTGAACTTGTCGAACACAGGGAGGAAAGTAGTGTACTCTCTGTCTTTCCCGACAAAGTATGAACGGATCTTGTCCAGTGACAATGTTTCGTCATTCTCGAACTTGTGGAAAATGCTGTTCAGAGTAGTAGAAATGGAGTCCAATGCCGCATTGACCGACAGGGCTTCCGAGGTACGACCTTTAAGCCGACTCCCAGCGTTATTCCACATTTTTTTATCCACGAAGATTTTCGTTGAACCAAAATTTGCCATTTCTCCGTTGAGGAAAACACGAAGCATCACAGGCGATTTACCTTCTTTATTCTCATAATTTGAGCGTAGGTAGAAGGATACCTTGAAATTCATTCTCATAATGCATCATTTTTAGTGTAGCACTCGGCTACAAAGTTAATGTCTATAGCCCTGAAAGAGAAAGAATTGATGCCGTCAAATTGGTGTTCAGAACCTCGTCACTGCTACATTTTTTGTTGCTACAATTTTTCTGTAGCACTAAGTGTAGCAAAATATGACCGAAAGATGATTGTCAAAAGTGGATTTATGTCATCAGACAATAGGAGTATATACAAAGAAAAATCGTTGTAAAACCTTGATTTTACAACGATTATCTACTTTTTGAAGGCTTAATTGAAGACCCTTGTGAAGACCTTCTGAAACCTTTCAGCGGAGAGAGAGGGATTCGAACCCCCGGAAGCTCTCACTTCAACGGTTTTCAAGACCGCCGCGATCGACCACTCTGCCATCTCTCCTTTGATTTTGACCCCGCAAAGATAGAACTATTTTCTATAATAAAAAAACATTCCTATCAAATAATGCATTTATTATTGTTGAGTATCGTTAAACTATCGATTAAATTTATTTGTCGTCCTATTATTGTTACCTCCTTTTCCTCCGAAACGATACAGAAGATATAACGCTATTGCTGCTCCACCAAAATACCACGTCAGTTTCATATTCTTATCGAAAGCAAAATACACAACTATCGTCGCTATAAATGCCAACAGAAAAAGGAGCAATATAATATTTCTTATTTTACTATTCATGCTACCGGTATATAAATAAATTATTAATCAAATATTAGTAGACAAATCAAACTGATTCACTTTTCTATAACACAAAAATAACAAATAATAACAGCAAATTTATACAATCATCATAGTAATCATAATGACCAACATAAATATATAGCTCTACTTATCCATGCTGTGTCTGTGTATGCTGTCACTTATCATTTGATATATCTCTTTATAGTGGTCTGATTGCAATAGTTTCAGATGGTTCTGCATAACCCTCTCATCATAACGAACAGCAGGTCCTGTCTGTGCATCCAATGGATTCATTGCCTCAATCTTATTCACAGTTTCCTTCATCAAAGGTTTCAAAACATCGAACGAAATATTCCGAGCTTCGAGTATTTTTGAGGCAATAGTAAACATATGATTAGAAAAGTTATTAGCAAATACGGCAGACAAATGTACATATTTTCGACTTTCACTATCCAAAACATTAATGTTGTTGCTTATGCCGGCACACAACATCTTCAGATTATCCATCGTAGCCGAATCGCTACTTTCTAAGAAAAATGGAACATCTTTTAAATCTATCCTCCTATTCTTGCTAAATGTTTGAAGAGGGTACATAACACCATAACCACTACTCTTTCCGCACCACTCATTGCCATATTTAAACACCTCAATAGGCACGCTCCCCGCCGTATGAGCCAAAATTCCACTCACTTTCGGCATGCCTTCAATAACATTTCTAATAGCGTCATCTTTAACACATATTATATAAATATCGGCAGATGTGTATATTTCTTTCAAATCATCTATAGGGATAGCATCAACTCTTTTCCCTAAGTCTTTTGCATTCTCAATCTTACGACTATACACCTGTACAATATTATGACCTACATCTTTTAATGACAAGCTCAAGTTTGTTGATACATTACCTGAACCTATAACAACAATATCCATACTAATTAATATTTTTAGAATCAAGAATAACAATTCCTAATTTCTCAATTCCTCTCAACGAATCCTCACTCATAATCTGGTTGATTATCACATTGTAACTACTCGCAGAGTCCAATCGAATATCTTCCAGATATAATTTCTTAACCTTATTCAGTCCGCCCACTCCTACTCCACTTTTCTCGCCGTACGTATCAGTCAAAACAATCCTAAGGGTATCTTCGGTGTACATCTTATCTTCCGTTAGATTATGGTTCAACTTCAACCAAATATCCTGAAACGGATATGTCATATTTGCAGAAACCTCTACAAACAAAGCATATCTAGATCCCGGATTGAAGTTTACGCTATCTAAAGTAAATGCCAAAGGTTTGTCCGTACTCCACACACCTCGGTCTATCATTTCATAAAAATAATACTCACCTTTGTTCGAACAACCTGAGAATAAAACACTTAAGACAACTAATGCTAATAATATTCTAACCTTTAGTCTCACTCGACGATCCTCTGTTCCTTTGTTTTCTATTCTTCGACCTGAAATTATTCCTATTTCTTCTCTGTCTCTGCGACTGCCTTTTCTTATTGCTTTTGTTCTCTACGTTGTCAAAACGAGAAATGCTTTCACCTTCCAGAATATCTTTCTTGTACTTATTACCTACCTCTTCAGAATCCCCGGTCTCAACATTTAGCATAAAAGGCTTTTTACCATTCTTGTTCATGTTGATTACCTCGAGAGCTCGAGCTTTCGTGATTGTAACAAAATCTGAATCGCCTTTCTTATTAGACGAATAGGTAATCGTACCGGCTAATATGTCCGATTTAAAGTATGTATATTTATCATCCTTGGTCTCGAGTACCACCTCGCGTGAAGGGAAACCTTTCTGCGCCTCAACGTACATATCGACTTCATAATTCATGCAACACTTAAGCTTTCCACACTGCCCGGCAAGTTTCTGAGGATTGATTGCTATATCCTGGCAACGTGCCGAAGCAGTAGACACTGAAACAAAATTGGATATCCAATTACTACAGCACAACTCTCTACCACAAGGACCTATACCTCCAATGAGGCCGGCCTCCTGACGTGCGCCAATTTGCTTCATCTCTATTTTAACCTTAAACTCACTTGCCAAAATCTTAATCAGTTGTCTAAAGTCAACTCGCTCATCAGCAATGTAGTAAAATATCGCCTTGTTGCCATCTCCTTGAAACTCGACATCTCCAATTTTCATGTTCAAGCCCAAGTTTTCCGCAATCTCACGAGAGCGTATCATCGTATCTTGTTCTCTTGCCTTGGCTGCTTCATATTTCTCTATGTCAACAGGTCTGGCAACTCTATATATCCTTTTCAATGGGTTGTTGGGCGACAATCTGTAATTGTTTTTCTTCATCTGAAGTTCTACAAGCTTACCTATCAGCGTAACCTTACCAATATCATGCCCTACAGTGGATTCCACTGCAACCAAATCTCCTATCTCAATATTAACGCCATTGCTGTTTATAAAATAATCTTTCCTCGTATTTTTAAACTGAACCTCAACCATTTTAGATAAATCTCTAAATGCTTCAAAATCACTCAGCCAGTCATAAACATGCAACTTATTATTATGTCTTGTACACCCTTTACAGCACTTGGTGTTTCTCACCGTCTGACCCATAATTGGCTCTATTTCAGCCAACTTATCCTGCATCGATTCTCTATTCATATATATTCAATTCATCAATTTATAATTGTATTGATGATAATATTATCACATTAATTATTAACACTCAACACGCAAAATAACAATTATTTCTTTAATAACACCGCAGACTTAAGACAAAGATCAAGAAAAATAATCCTCGAATTGCCATTCTGCGATATCTGCCTGTATGCCTCTGAAAACTCTTCCGTAAAGTCTTCTATATTTCTTTCGTTTATAAACGAACTAAAATTCCTGCCAAATTTTTTCTCCTCACTATTCAAATACACAGTGTCATCATCATTAAAATTCATCACAAAATACTCTCTGAACATTCTTAGAGAATAACTGAGAAAATCCTTTTGTGACTCTCTTCCCATTGATGCCAGTTCAGAAGCACACTCTTTCATCTTTTTAATATCTCCTGAAACCGATGAGCGCATGATATTCACAAACATATCATGTTGTGATGAGTTATGCTCCGATGACTCAATAAGATCCTTAGCTCGCGTAAAACTACCTCTGGATATATGCGCTATAGCAGCTGCCTCATCTGCTGCTATATCATATCTCGACATCAATGCCGACCTCAATGCTTCGTCACCTATAGATTTTATGTGAAGTGGCTGACATCTCGACCATATCGTCTGCAACACACTCTCCTTGTCTTCTGAAACAAGTAAAAACAGCGTATTATCATAAGGCTCCTCAATCAATTTTAGCAACTTGTTTGCACATGCCATCTGCATCTTTTCCGGTAGCCATATTATCATCACTTTGTATAACGACTCATATACTTTCAAATTAAGCTTTCTGCTTATTTCATCGCTTTCCTTAGTGTAGATGTGTGCTTGCGAATTTTCTGCACCCATATAGCTCAACCAATCGCTAAGGGTAATATACATATCTGACGACAACATCTGACGCCACTCTTCGATATAGTCGTCACTCAATTTTGACTTAACAACCGGAAATACAAAGTGTAAATCGGGATGGGCCAACTTATCAAACTTTTGACACGATGGACACACACCGCACGAATCGCCGTTCATCCTATTCTCACAGTTGATGTACCTTGCATATGCTATCGCCAATGGTAGTTTTCCAACTCCTTCCTGGCCATAAAATATCCTGGCATGAGGTATTATTCCCCTATCAACTGTATCAACAAGATGTGCCTTTACATCTTCTAACCCTATGATATCCTTAAAATACAATTTATCTCCTATCTGCTTGCCGTCTTATGATCAATAAGACACATTAGTAAATCTCTTTTGCAACTTTATAAATACTTTCCGTAGCCATCAACGAGTAAAAGTGAATGCTTGGAACGTTGGCAGCCATCAACTCTTTACACTGCGCTATACACCACTCAACCCCTATTTCTTTGGCTTCATTGTCATCCTTGCATTTTCTCAACTCTCTCGCCAAATCCTCCGGAATATCCGACCTGAACACCTTTGGCAATACCGTAAGTTGATTCTTAATATTGATGGGCTTAATGCCTGGAATTATTGGCACATTGATGCCCGACCTCCTACACAAATCAACAAATTCAAAATACTTACGATTATCAAAGAACATCTGCGTCACTAAATATTCGGCACCTCTATTAACTTTCATCTTGGTGTAATATATCTCTGACTCCATATTTGGCGACTCCTCATGCTTCTCCGGATAACAAGCCATGCCATACGAAAAATGCACCTCTGCCGTGTCTATCCTTGAACCATCAAAAGATATTCCTCTATTGAAGTCATTCACCTGATTCTGCAAATCTGTGGCATGTTCATGCGAATTCATCTTCTTCTGTTCCATGTCCAACTTATTAACATCTCCTCGCAATAGCAACAAATCTGTCAGCCCCAAATAGGACAAATCTATAAGCGCATACTCAGTCTCTTCAATCGTAAATCCTTGCGAAATTACATGGGGCACCGTCCTTATTCCATATTTATTTTGAATGGCTGCCGCAACAGCAACCGAACCGGGTCTTCTCCTAACATTAACCTTCCTAATAACTCCGTTCTCGTCCTTCTTGTAAACATTTTCACTATGATGAGTAGTTATATTTATATACTTAGGGTCAAACTCCTTCAATCTGTCAATAGTGGCATAAAGCTGGTTTATGCTGTTGCCCTTGAGTGGAGGCAACAACTCAAAAGAAAAAGCAGTTTTCCCATTGTTCTTTATTAGCTCTGATACCCTCATCTATAAAATAACCATTTTAGAATATTGCCCTTACAATATCCATTCCGTTAGCATATAACACCAAAGTCAGCAGCAAAAGCATTCCTGCTACCTGAGCATATTCCATAAACTTCTCATTAGGCTTTCTACCTGATATGACCTCATACAACAGAAACATTACATGACCGCCATCGAGTGCAGGTATTGGCAATATATTCATAAATGCCAAAATAACCGACAAAAATGCTGTCATCATCCAAAAAGAATACCAGTTCCATTGTGCAGGGAACATTCCACCTATTGCTCCAAAACCCCCTAATGAAGAGGCCCCCTCTTTGGTGAACACATACTTAAATTGAGCAACATAATCTTTCAAAGTATCAAACCCCATCTTAATACCTGCGGGGAACGACGCAAAGAAGCTATACTCTTCTGTAACTGTTTCGTAAACTAAATTCGCGGGCATAACATAAAAGCCCAGCGTAGCTGTAGAATCCAACTGTGTATTAGCACTCAACAGTTGACCGTTTCTATAGTACCCAATCTCCACATCTTGACTTGCATATTTCACCAACTGATCGTGAAATTCATTAAACGATTTGGTCTCTACTCCATTCACGCTTACTATACTGTCGCCCTGTTCCAAACCTATCCTATATGCATTGCCACCATCAATGGTCTCATACACAACTGTCGGTATGCGATAAGTGGCAAAACCTTCCTTATCCGCCAACAATCGTTGCATCAAGCCTTTCTCCATCTTCAATACCTTTTCTTCTCCATCACGTTCAACTGTAACAGTTTCAGCATCGGCAATATTCAATAATGTTCTAACTCCAAAACTCTTAAGCTCTATATCATCTGCCTTAAGCAGAATGTCACCATCTCTAAATCCCGCATCATGGGCAACGTTACTGAACTCCATGCCTTGCGTCACATTTTGCAAAGGCAGATACGTATTGTCCCAAGTATACAAAACCATGGAGTAAATAATACATGCTAATACCAAATTAAAGAACACTCCTGCCACCATAACCATCAATCTCTGCCATGCGGGCTTCGACCTAAATTCCCACGGCTGTGGGGGTTGCTTCATTTGCTCTTTGTCCATCGACTCGTCTATCATGCCGGCAATCTTGACATAACCACCCAACGGCAACCATCCAATACCGTATTCTGTATGACTGTTCTTTGGTTTATACCTGAAAAGTGCAAAACCTGCATCAAAAAAGAGATAGAACTTCTCTACTCTTATCTTAAATATCCTTGCAAAAATAAAATGTCCAAACTCATGTACTATCACAAGGATAGATAAACTCAAAATAAGCTGTAATGCCTTAATTAAAAATGCTTCCATCTATATATTTGATTCACACCACCGTGTGACTTTTTTATTACTGTTTATTTAATTATTTATTGTCTGATAATTACTCTTTTAACTCATAATATTAACCGCATACTCTTTTGCTATTAGTCGAGCCTCCTTGTCAGTTGACAAATAGTCGGTCAATGATGGAGAACTAACGAACGGCATCTTCGACAATGTGTGCTCTATAATCTCCGTCATCTGCAAAAAGCCTATCTTATTCTCCAAAAACATAGACACGGCAATCTCATTAGCAGCATTCAATATGCATGGAACATTTCCTCCTTTGTCTATTGACTCATACGCCAGTGCCAAATTTGAGAACACCTCTGTGTCCACTTTCTCAAATGTCAACTGCGAAAGCAAGCTGAAGTCTATTTTTTCAACGCTCGACTCATAACGATATGGATAAGAAAGCGCGTACTGAATGGGTAGTCTCATATCGGGCTGGCTCATCTGGGCAATTACAGAATTATCCTCAAACTGAACCATAGAGTGTATTATCGATTGTGGATGTACAACAACTTCAATATCCTTAGGGGAGACTCCAAAAAGCCACCTCGCTTCAATCATCTCAAATCCTTTATTCATCATCGTAGAAGAATCGATGGAGACCTTTGCACCCATATTCCATTTTGGGTGAGCCAAAGCCTCTGCACATGTCACTGTTTCCAACTGTTCCCTGTTATATCCTCTGAAAGGGCCGCCGGACGCAGTTAAAATTATCTTCGAAATATTGTTGTTGATCTCACCATTTAAGCATTGGAATATTGCAGAGTGTTCTGAATCAACCGGCAAAATCGGAACCTTATTCTCAATAGCCAACGAAGTTATCAACTCTCCTGCCACAACCAGCGTTTCCTTGTTGGCAAGTGCTATAGCCTTACCGGCCCTAATAGCATTTATCGTGGGCTTAAGACCCGAAAAGCCTACCATTGCGGTAAGTACAACATCTATCTCCGAATCTTCAACAACTTCTCCAACAGCTTCGCTTCCACTCCACACTTTTATAGGCAAATCTTGCAAAGCATCCCTGAGTTTTTCGCTTTTATCTTTATTTGCAATCACAACAGCTTCAGGCCTGAATGCCCTCGCTTGTTCTATGAGCAGATCTACATTATTGTTGGCGACTAAGACGTATGCCTCAAACAAGTCACTATGGCTTTTAATCACATCCAAAGCCTGAGTCCCTATTGAACCCGTAGAACCTAATATCGCAATTTTTTTCTTTCTCACTTACTTCTTCAATATCTGAAACATGAATACATCATACAAAGATAGTAAAAAAGAGGCTGTCTCAATTATCTATTTGGCAAATTTGCTCGAACAGTGACTCTATGCTGTCAAACTCTTTTGACTCATATCCGTAATTTAATATCCACTTCTTATTTTCATCATCAACCTCAACCTCCAAACGCGAATCATCCGATATTTTATATCCTTTCCTCGACAATGCCTTCGTGGTCCATCGAGCCATCATGCTGTTCGGATTGCCAACCTTTGTCTTGATGCTTTTATTCAACTCTTTCTTAACGACAAAACTTCCAAACTCTTTGTCAAACACATACATATCGTCTTCAAAAACTCTCTCCAAGGCTCCATTCAACACCAAATCTTCAGGCACTCCTACCTCAACACCTTTTGATTTCTCCATCAACCATACTTTATCAGATATTTGCAATGATGCCTCTATCTCATGAGTTGACATAATTATCGTCTTGCCTTCATCTCTGGCCATCCTTTGCAACAACAGCAATATATTCATCCTGTTTGGCAAATCGAGGTGCGAAGTAGGTTCATCAAGCAAAATGAGCGGAGTGTCTTGCGCCAAAGCTCTTGCAATCAATACCCTTTGGCGCTCTCCGTCCGACAACTCATCAATTTTCAAATCCTCAAATCCGTCCAGCGAAACAAAGTCAATAGATTTTCTTATGAAATCCTCATCATTTTTCGAAAGACTTCCCAACCACCCCGTGTACGGGTCTCTGCCTATGGATATCAACTCCTTAACCGAAAAAGGTGCAACATCTCTCTGCTCGGTAAGAACCACCGATACAAGTTTTGCCCTTTCCGACGGACTAATATCATTCAAATTCAACCCGTTAAGTTTTATCGAACCGCTTATAACAGGCTGCATGCTGGCAACAGAACGAATCAAGGTCGATTTTCCACAACCATTTCGCCCAATAACTACTATCAGCTCACCTCTGTTGGCAACCAGGTTCAAACCCGACTGAACAATCTTATTGTGCTTTTTATGTGTATAACCTATACTAACCTTATCTATCTCTAAAAAAGACATCTATCACAAATTTTCAGGGCTGAATATCCATAAACCCTTCAGGTAAATTAAGGTATATAGTCTTACTATCATCATCAATAGATGCAACATAGTCTTCAGTAGCCGGTATGAAAAGTTCTTTATCACCATCCTTGACAATCAATAATAGATTTATTGTAGAATCATCCACATCAACAATGGTCCCTAATGCTTCGCCACCATCCTCAACAACCTCAAAACCAATCAAATCACTCCACGAATCTGCATCATAATCATCAATATGTTCAACATATCGTTTCTCCACCAAAACCTCCACATTCAAATACTTTGATGCCTCTGTTTCATCCGAAATGTCCTCAAACTTAACTCTCGCAGCGTCATCTCTCAAAGGAATTATTTCTTCGATATAGAATGGCACAGGAATGCCATCGAGTCTCAAAAAATAGAAATCGACATCAATATTCTGAAACTCATAATCATCATACTGAACAACAATCTCTCCCACCACACCAAATGGCCTGGCTGTATGTCCTATCGAAAATAAATCCTCCTCTAAAATCATCTTCTGCGATTAGATTTTGATTTCTTCTTGCTGGTATATGTTTGCGTCAACTTAACATCAGGAATAGTATAATCTTCAGAAGAATAGACTAATCTATTATTGGAAAGAGAAGCAAGGTCTTGAAAAATCTTATCATCATCAATGTTCTTATTCCATTGGATATAAGCTCTTTTCATTTGATTGAGTATCAACCTCACAAGTTGCTCTTTTTCGTCACCATCTTCCATCTCAGCGGCAATATCTATCATCTTTTCAATGATTTTTCCATAATGCCTATACTGCATACCCGGACGACTATATGCTATTTTTCCCGGAGGTGTGTTCAACTCCTCCTCTTTTATAACTTCATAAGGATAATTTATTTTAAGTTTAAAACCGGACATGATAGCCAAATGGTCCCATAATACATGCTTGAAATTGTCATCGTCCCTCAAATGTGGAAACATACCGCCCATCACATCAATAATTGCATACGCACACTTCTCCCTCTCCTCGTCATTCTCAATAGTCAAGCAATGGTTAACCATATTTTGTACGTTCCTACCATACTCCGGCAAAATCAACTTATCTCTTTTTGTATTATATAACATAACTGTAATATTTGTATCTATTCTAATTATCTTAACTTCAAAACATCCCCCTCTTCGGGAATATACTCATAATTCTTTTTATTCAAACGATATAGGTTTCTCACCTGAATACCATATAGCTGGGAGATGCTGTACATCGATTCCCCTACCCTCACTGTGTGATAAGTATATTCTTTATCGGCTCTTTTTTTCTTCTTCTCAAAGTAAACAATATCTCCTTCGCTGAGAGGAAAATCTTGTGGAACCTCATTATATTTAAGCAAGTCTGACACTTTAAATCCAAACTCATTGGCAATAATATCAAAAGTGTCACCTTCAACAGCAATCACATACAAAAGTCCGTGTGTTATGTATGGTTGATGCTTCCACGATGCTCTCACCACTTCATTGTTCCTTATTCTATTTCTGTCTTTTCGGCTTACTCCTTTCCTATATTTCTTATCATCAAATCTATATAACTCATAGTCTTCTATAAGCTTTATCAATTTATTGGCATAAGCCCTGTCCGTTGCATAGCCCGATTTCTGCAAACCTCTCGCCCATCCTTTATAGTCCGTAACAGACAGATTAAACAACGCACTATATCGTGGGCCCGACACCAAAAACTCCGAGTGGTCCTTGTACGACTCCTCCACAGTGGCATATCGCCTGAAACAATCATTCGGTGTATCATCTGCCGCATACACCCTTCCACCCTTCCAATTACCATGACACTTAATACCAAAATGGTTGTTGGTCCTCTTAGCCAAGTCGCTCAATCCGGCTCCAGACTCCAATAACCCCTGCGCCAACGTAATTGATGCCGGAATGCCATACTTATCCATGTGATAAATGGCAACCGAACTATATTTTTCGATATATTCTTCGTAACTTCGGTTCCTAATCTGTGCCGAAGCATGAAAGCTTATTATAAATAAAAACAGATATAATAAGGATAATCGATATAAAAATCTATATTTGTATAATAAATTAAGCATCAAGATGAAAGAAATTGATTTACATACAAAGATAAAAGTTTATATGATAGAGGAGTGCACAAATCTTGAGAAAAAACTCATAGACGAAGCCAAAAAGGCAACTCAAAACTCATACGCACCCTACTCCGAGTTCAACGTTGGAGCAGCACTCTATTTAGAAAATGGCGAAATTATCTCCGCAAGTAATCAAGAAAATGCCTCCTATCCACAAGGACTTTGCGCCGAACGCAACGCCGTGTTCTATGCGAACTCCAAATACCCCGATCAAAAAGTTGTGGCAATAGCTATAGCCGCTTTTAACAAAGGAAAATTCACCGCTATGCCAATCACACCATGTGGCGGATGCAGACAAGTGCTGTTGGAAACAGAGAACAGATTCAACTCTCCGTTCAAAATTTATATGGTCGGTGAAGACAAGGTCTACGTTGTTGACACCATCAAAGACCTGTTGCCATTGAGTTTTGGCGATTCATTTTTCTAAAATGATGCCTCAAATAGAGTTACGAGGTACCATTTTTTGCCAATCATCTCAAAATAATAATCTGCATAAATACCGTTGTCGATACCTCTAATTTCGACAATGGCAGTATCGTTCCTAAACCTAACAACCTGATAATATTGGTCGTAAGGCCTCGTCAGGTATGTACTGTCATAGTTCAAATCCAAAGGTTCCCAGTCATATTTATTAATTTTTTCCTCTGTAGGTGCCATTCCCTCATCACTCGTGTCTGGAATAATAACATTTATCGGGAATTTGATTCTTCTCATCTGAAAAGATTCATTATCACTGAACTTTTTCAAGAATTCTCCAAAATCCTCCAACTCAGTATCCTTTTTTACATCACTTTTGTTTTCAACAGTGACACTCTTGGTCACCTCCGTACCAAGGCTCTCCCCTCCCTTACTTTTTGTTTGATTACATGAACAAAAAAGTATATATATACCGAAGAAGATAAAGACAGAGTAGAGATTTTTCATTCCTTTAATATACAACAGATTATACTTGCACAAAAGTATAAAAAATATTGATACAAATACATTAAACGTTATAAAAGAAATTATAGCTAACTTTGTTGTAAATAAAATAAAGAAAATGGATCTACAGTTACAGATTGATCAGCTATTCGAAAAACAAAAAAATTCCTGGTTACAATTAAAAGAATCCATCCAACTACTTGACTATGTAAAAGAAAAAACATTTGTTTGGGATGATTCAAAAGTGACACTACAGCTTAATCCCAAAAGAGTCGTATCTACAACACACGACGTTAAGAAAAACAATGTATGCTACTTGTGCAAGGAGAACAGGCCTGACGAACAAGAAGGAATAGTCTTTAAAGACAAATACATAATACTTTGCAATCCTTTCCCAATTTTACATAATCATCTTACTATACCTCTTCACTCGCATGTTCCACAAAGGTTGGGCAACAAGATAGCAGATATGTTGTTGTTGGCAGAGGAGTTGCCTGAGTACATTGTGTTTTACAATGGGCCGAAGAGCGGTGCATCAATGGTCAATCATTTTCACTTTCAGGCAGGGCTAAAAAGGGAGGAGTTGTTGCAGAGCAATAATGATCTAAGATTCTGTTTCAGCATACGCAATGAGTCAATAAACGAAACAAAGGAGTTGTTTGAAGAGGTTTATAAATACATATCATCAATTAGCGATGACGAGATTGAACCAATGATGAACATCATAGCATACACCGAAAACAACAACTACAATGTCAATATTTTTCCAAGGAAGCTTCATCGCCCTAAACAATATTTTGCCAATGATGATAACCAGATGCTTATTAGCCCAGGAGCATTGGACATGGCAGGACTGCTAATTACAATAAGAGAAGAAGACTTCGAAAAGATGAGAAGAGAAGACATTGAAGATATATACTCACAAGTCTCATATAATATCTTTTAAATCAAATATTTATACTGTCACACAAACTTTTTAGAGCATAATAAATTTATGGAAAATTCAGAAATCATATTAGTAAATATAAGCGGAGAGGACAAACCGGGGCTCACAGCTGCGCTAACAGAGATACTTGCCAAACATGGTGCTTTCATATTAGATATTGGACAGTCCGACATTCATAGAAATCTTTCCTTAGGCATTCTATTCAAGTCTATGCATGGCAACTCCGGAGAGATAATAAAGGACTTGCTCTTCAAAGGTTATGAGATGGGAGTGAATATTAGATTCTCACCTATTTCGGAAGAAAAGTACAGCTACTGGGTGAGTATGCAGGGTAAGAACAGATATATCATTACCTTGTTGGGGCGGATTTTAACTGCTAAGCAGATAGCTGCTGTTTCAAAGATAATAGCGGACCAAAACCTAAACATTGACAACATGACGAGGTTGACTGGTCGAATACCACTCGATGAGAAACAGCGGGCAGCAAAATCTTGTGTAGAATTATCGGTTAGGGGCACTCCCAAAAATCACAAGGAGATGCAACAAGCGTTTATGGAACTATCTGCTGCATTGGACTTCGATATATCTTTTCAGGAAGAGAGTATGTACAGAAGAATGAGGCGATTAATCTGTTTTGATATGGACTCAACATTGATTCAGACTGAGGTTATAGATGAGTTGGCAGAGCGTGCAGGCGTAGGTGATAAAGTCAAAGCAATTACTGAGTCGGCAATGCATGGCGAGATAGATTTTGAGGAAAGCTTCAAGCAGAGAATAAGATTGCTAAAAGGATTAGATGCATCAGTCCTTGCAGAAGTTGCTGAAAACCTTCCTATTACCGAAGGATTGGGAAGGCTTATGAAGGTATTGCAGAAGGTTGGATTCAAAACTGCGATATTATCAGGTGGATTCACTTACTTTGGGAATTATTTGAAGGACAAATATGGCTTCGATTACATGTATGCCAACGAGTTAGAAATAGTTGATGGCAAGCTGACAGGGAACTACATTGGAGATATAGTTACCGGTAAGAGAAAAGCTGAACTTCTTAAGCTGATAGCTCAAGTGGAGAGGGTGGACATAAGGCAAACAGTGGCTGTTGGTGATGGAGCAAACGATTTGCCAATGTTGGGCATTGCAGGTTTGGGCATCGCGTTCCATGCTAAACCTAAGGTAATACAGAATGCGGAGCAATCACTCTCATCGGTAGGAATAGACGGAATACTCTACTTCTTAGGATATAAAGACTCGATGCTTGACAATGAAATACTAAACAACTGATATTCAACTCATAGATAATTATGAATATGGCCGATAATATATTAGGCAAGATTGACAATGATGACAGCGGAAAGAAAAACATGCACATACTAGCCCTTTTTGGTGAGAGAAGGTCAGGAGAAGGTGTGGCCAAAATAGTGTCGAAGTATTTATTTCCGAAGTCAGCCAAAGCATCCGCAAACTTTGTTCAAGTATTGAATAATAATAACGATGAAAAGATAGACAACAATGTTATTATAGATGCGTTTCGTGGTGATGGTCAAAATGAGGGTGAGGAACAATCGGATAATGATAATGTCACGATCAGATTCTTTTCAATTAGTCATGATTATTTACTAAATGAGATAGTCAAGATTGATGAGGATAGAAAAAACGATATGATTGTGATCGGGTTAAGTGGCGAAAGGTTATTAAACAGCACCATACGTCAATATGCAAACCTTAAAACCAATCCTATCAATACAAAGAAAAATATTCTCAGTCTGTTAAGTCAAGATGAGTCGCAAATAATAAGCGATTTGACGTATATTGTTGAGAACAACATCAGCAATTATTGTGTTGTGATAGATAGAGGGCTCAGCAATGTGAAGAATGTCTTTATCCCAATTATCAGGAAGGATGATGCAGAGTCATTGAGGTTTGCATACAACAGGCTGTCGAACAAGGAGAATGTTCAGCTTATGATTTGGGATGCAATAGGAGCAATTACTAATGACCAAAATACGAGTAAATCGTATCAGTCACTTAAAAAATTTGGGGAAAGAGTTGACATCTGGGATGATGATAATAAAATATCAGATGATTATATCAAAAGGCAAGACCTGATGATAATAAGCGTGGAAAGTCTGAAGAAGCTTTTAACTACTCAACTTGACTGGCTTGACGACATGCCCTCTTTGTTAATTTACGAATTGCAACAAAATGTATAAATGATATGTCAAACATAGCTATGCAGAAATATTCGGATATTGAACTTTTAATTCAGAACAATCAGATTAAGGATGCTATCGACTTAATAAAATCGATAATATCTAAGCACCAGAATTGGGCGTTGACTGAACGAATCAATAAAGTTGAGACGGATTATCGATATATGCTTAAATACATAACAGCGGGAAAACACGATCCGGACAAACAGAAGGTGTATTTCAATCTGATTAGAAACATATTTGCTATATATGACGATGCCAAAGAGAATGTTTTGCTGAATGAGAGCAGTCAGATATATTTCAAAATTAAACGCACAGCCAATCAGGAACAAGAAATATCACTCGGTAATTATCAGGATTCGTTGCACTCTCTACAGGATAGTTTGTCTGTTATGACATTTTTGGAAAACGAAGAGAACAATAGAGCTACAATTTTAGAAAATAGAAAATCATACGAAGCGGTAGGCAGAAAAATATTTGATCATGTTTTTGTTCAAGATAGAGCTGACTCGGATTTAATCATGTCTTATACGCAATTCATAGGAGATCAAGTAATTACCAATGATGTAAAATGCCTGTTCGTATCTGCGCTAACTCTTAATATTATGCAGAAATTCGACAGCATGAAAGTTAATTTCCTACTCGAATTATGCAATAATGAGGATGAAGATATTGCAATTCGTGCAATAATTGGGATAATCCCAATATTCCAGGTGTATGATTTTAGGCTGAAGTATTATCCTGAATGCATTGATAGATTAAAGGTTTTATCTGAGAATCCTGTTTTTGTCAGAAGATTTATGTCTTCAATAATTGGTTTCATAAAATCGAGCGAGACAGAAAAGATAACAAGAAAGTTGAAAGATGAGATTCTTCCCGAGATGATGAGACTAAGTCCAATAATTGGTAAAAAGATTCAACTCGATGAATGGATAAGCGAAATAGACAGTAATGATAAGAATCCAGAATGGCAAAAGATATTGGATGAAAGCGGTATTACAGATAAATTGAGGGAGATATCTGATTTGCAATTAGAAGGTTCTGATGTGTTTCATTCTACGTTTTCTAATCTTAAGAATTATCCGTTCTTCCAGCAAATAGGTAATTGGTTTTTGCCTTTTAGCAAGAACAACAGTAATGTTATGAGCTTGTTTTCAGGTAACGAAGGCGATGAGTCGTTAGTATCTGTTTTGACAGACTCGTCTGTGTTGTGTAACTCCGATAAGTATTCGTTATGCTTTACATTGATAAGTATGCCGGATAGTTACAAGAACATTATGCTTAACCAGCTTAATATGGAGAATGAACAGATCAAGGAGCTAAAGGACGAGGAGCAACTACTTAACAATAATCAGAAGGAAGAAACAAAAATAAACCACTATATACAAGACCTATATAGATTCCATAAGCTATTCTACAACAAGCATGGTTTTACAGACATTTTCGAATTGAACCTCAACTATATTGATATTCAGGCATTCAGCCCAATTGTAACGTTGCCTGACAACGTGGAGAAAATTGCATTATACTTTTTTGATAAGAATAAATTTGAAGAAGCTTTGAGTGCATATACCCTTTTGGCTGAACTGAAGCCGGGGGTTAGTGAAATATGGCAAAAGATTGGATTCTCTAAACAAGTACTGGGAGATGTGCGAGGAGCATTGAATGCATATCTTCGTGCAGACTTGATAGAGGAAAACAATTCTTGGGTATTAGAGAGAATTGGAAGTTGCTACAGGATATTGAAAGAACCAAAGACTGCTCTGCTATACTACTCAAAATTGGAGGATATAAAGCCCAACGACCTTAGGACACAAATAAACATAGGGCACTGCTATCTGGAGCTATCGGACTTTGAAACAGCATTGAACTATTACTTTAAAGTTGAACTAATCGACAGCAACAATACAAAGGTCTGGCGCTCAATTGCCTGGAGTGCCTTTCTGTCAAAAAAGTTTGATGTTTCTAAGAGATATTATGGTAAGATTCTGGAGAATGGGCCAAAGTTGCACGATTATCTGAATGCGGGGCATGTAGAGTATTGTTCAGATAGAATAGATGAAGCCATAGCACTTTACAAGAAGGCCAGACTACAAGCTAAAGATGCCGAATCATTCAGAGAGCTATTTATCAATGACAAAGCAAACTTGGAGAACTTGGGTGCTGACACATCTTCAATACCCGAAATAATTGACAGCATAGAATATGACATACAAGAGGAAAAATAAGCATCTATTGCATATATAGATTATTTTTCTTTATGGTATCATACACATAGTCAGGGACAAAGGCTCTGATATCTTTTCCTTCCGCTACAGACTTTCTGATGAAGGTCGAAGATATTTCTATGATTGGTGCATGTATCAATTTCACTTTATTGCTAAGATTATCAGGAATTATTACATCTGAACCCAACCTCGGGTAGATGAGTAAATCGTGAGAATTTAGTATTTTCCGATAATCTTTCCATCTGTAGAAATTGGTCCAATTATCAGCACCTATAATCAGAGTGAAGTAACAATCTAGGTATTGGCTTGACAGCCTTTCTAATGTGTTGATAGTATAAGAAGGTCTGGGCATATCGAACTCTATATCAGACACTCTGATATTATCATATTCCTTAAGGGAGTTTTTTACCATATCCAATCTAAGATTCTCATCAACCATTGTCATTGAGCTTTTGAGAGGATTGTTTGGAGTAACAACCAACCAGATCTCGTCAAGGTCACTGAACTCACTGATGTAGCTTGCCAGCATAACATGACCTATATGGATAGGGTTAAACGAGCCTGATAGAATTCCTATTCTACGTTTTGAATGACTATTATTATAAGTACTCAAAATAAATATACATTATTAGTAATGCAAACAATCGATGCTCTACCATACAAGAACACCGATTGTTTACTTGAATATCTTTAGCTTTAAATCTAAGCTAAGACCTTTTTAACAAGGATATTAGCCAAAGGAGTATAACAGCTCCGACAAGTGCGGTAACCAAACTACCTACTACACCGTTTGCAGTGATATTAAGAAGGCCAAAAACCCAGCCTCCAATGACTGCGCCTACGATACCTACCACTATATTAAGCAAGAGCCCAAAGCCACCGCCTCGCATCAATTTACCTGCGAGCCATCCGGCTACTCCTCCAATTAGCATCCACCATAACCATCCCATAATCGTCTTTTTTAATTAATAATAAATAATAATCGTTGATTGTATATCAACTTATATAGTAACCTAACGCTTTATTGATAAAAATAGTTTACTTATTTCTGCAAAAAAATCAGCTCATTCTGTGCTTATAATCCTCGTATCCGAATTCTTTGTATAGAATAAACTTATCGTCTTTTGTCCACAATCCTATTGATGGATGAGTAACCCCATTGAACATTGTAGTTTTGACGGTGGTGTAATGTATCATATCTTCAAATATGATGTTATCGCCTATCTGCAGAGAATCATCGAACGACCAATCGCCCATGAAATCTCCACTGAGACAGCTGTTACCCCCCATTCGATATGTTGGCTTGCCCTCAACAGGCTCGTTGCAGGCTCCTACTATTCTCGGCTTATATGGCATTTCTAAGCAGTCGGGCATGTGACAAGCAAATGACACGTTAAGCATTGCAGTTTTTATTCCTTTATTTTCCACAATGTCTACCACTGAAGCTACTAAAACTCCTGTTTGCCAAACGAATGCACTTCCCGGTTCTAAAATAATTGTTAGATGTGGGTATCTACTCTTCAAGTCGCGTAGAAGTTCGACCAGATGGTCAACATCGTAATCTTTATGAGTTACCAAATGTCCTCCACCAAGGTTAAGCCACTCTATTTGATTGAAATAACGGCCAAACTTTTCCTCTAATACATGTAGGACTTTCTCCAAATCGTAGGAGTTGTTCTCGCATAAATTGTGCATGTGCAACCCTGTAATTCCTTCAGGAAGTCGGTCGCTCAACTGATCTGACGTTACACCAAGTCTTGAACCGGCAGAACTGGGATTATAAAGGTCTGTTTCCACAACAGAATACTCAGGATTAACTCGGAGTCCACATTTAATTTCTCGTTCTTTATATGATTTTACCTGCTCATAAAAACGATTGAATTGTGACAGTGAGTTAAAAGAGATATGGCTACTGTACTTCATAAATGTTGGGAACTCTTTATCGGTATATGCCGGGCAATAGCTGTGAGCCAAAGTTCCCATTTCTTCGTATGACAGTTGTGCTTCAGCAATGGAGCTGGCCGTGGAATGATTTATATATTCTCTTATTATCGAGAAAGATTTCCACATTGCAAATGCTTTGAATGCAAGTATAAATTCGACATCTGCCCTTTCCTGTATTGATGTAATAAGCTCTAAATTCTTTCTTAACAATTTCTCATCCATTACATAACATGGTGAGGGAATAGTAGAGTAATCAATCATTTTCTAATAAATTATATTTTCCAATATGTACTTTCTCCCAATTAAGATTGTCAACGTCGGCTAATGAACGCTCTTTTACTTTCTTACCAAAGGCTATTATACATAGCACTTCCAAGGGCATGGGAATATCCAAGATATCGTTTATGTAGTCCCCTGATGTGATAGTTTCTGAGAACATACGGCCTCTGACTTGAATCCAGCAACTGCCAATATTCAGACTTTCAGCTTGCAACTGCATGTTGATGGCAGCTATTGAAGCATCTTCAATCCAGGCATCACTCAAAATAGTGTTGCCGGCGACTACCACTCCCAATGCTGCATCACTTAAGAAACCGGCATAGTTAGGCTTGCAGTTAGCCAACTTAGTCAACATCTCTTTATCTTCAACCGCAATAAATTCCCATGAATGTTTATTTTTTGATGTTGGTGATAGTAATGCAGCCTCAAGAATCATTTTGACATCGTCCGGTGACAACTTTTCATCAGTGTATTTTCTTATACTTCTTCTTTTAATGAGCAATTGTTGAAAACTTTCCATTTTGATACGTTTAAATTTACATACAATATTACTAAAAAAAGACGATATACCTAAATATGGTTACTTTAATATTTGATGCTAAATAGTGAGCAAAAATTGCATATTTAATTAAACGCAATAAACAATAAACAGATAAAATACGTTACAAAAAAGTCGGTGGCTAAAAACCGATACAAACAAACTGATAAATACATAATTATCGTCGTTTACAAAATAGTTAAATTGAAGTTTAAACAAATTAAAACACAGGATGCCCATGAAAATTCATGAATACCAGGCAAAGGAGTTATTCTCTAAATACGGAATACCCATTGAAAGATTCGAAGTATGCAGGTCTGTTGACGAGGCAGTTGAAGCATATTCTAAACTTGGTTCAGACGCAGTAGTAATCAAGGCACAGGTGCACACAGGTGGCAGGGGAAAAGCCGGAGGTGTTAAAATTGCTCATAACCTAACGGAGGTTAAAGAACATGCTTCTAACATTTTAGGCATGAACCTAAAAGGATACATTGTAGACAGAATTCTTGTAGGACAAGCTGTAGACATTAAGGAAGAATATTACATGAGCTATGTAGTTGATCGCAACACTAAATCAACCATACTCATGCTAAGCACCGAAGGAGGTATGGACATTGAAGAAGTAGCAAAAACAAGCCCTGATAAGATTCAGAAGTTTGCCATAGACCCATTTGTTGGTGTTACCGATTACTTTGCCCGAAAGGTAGGATTCATTCTATTTGATGATGCAAAACTGGTAAACAAGCTGGTTCCCATAATGAAGAATTTCTATCAACTGTTTATCACTTCAGACGCCTCTTTACTTGAGATAAATCCTTTAGTACTCACAGGTGGTGGCGATATAGTAGCAATAGACGCCAAGATGACTTTTGATGACAATGCTATCTATAGACATCCCGATATACATGCACTAAACGAACCATCGGAGGAAGAGAAAAAAGAGAACGAGGCTAAGAGTAAAGGATTCAGCTTTGTCAATCTGGGTGGTGAAATAGGTTGTATGGTTAATGGCGCCGGATTGGCAATGGCTACCATGGATATGATTAAACTATATGGAGGTAATCCTGCAAATTTCCTTGATATTGGAGGAAGTTCTAATCCTAACAAGGTTATTGAAGCCATGAAGCTACTTCTCAGCGATAAGAATGTAAAGGTTGTGCTGATAAATATCTTTGGAGGAATAACAAGATGTGATGATGTTGCCAAAGGACTACTTGAAGCATTTAAGCAGATAACTATAGATATTCCTATCGTTATTAGATTGACAGGCACGAATGAGAAAGAAGGCAGAGAATTATTAAAAGGGACTGAATTTCACGTTGCAAAAACTATGGGTGAAGCGACACAAAAGGCAGTTGAATTATCACAATATTGAAATATTTGTATCTATGAGTATACTAATAAATAAAAATACCAGACTTTTAGTGCAGGGTATAACCGGTAGAGATGGGAGTTTTCACGCTTCAAAAATGAAGGATTACGGAACCAACGTAGTGGGTGGCACATCACCTGGTAAGGCCGGCGAAAAGGTCGATGGGTTACCTGTATTTAACACAGTGGAAGATGCTGTAAGAGAAACATCGGCAAACACTTCTGTTATTTTTGTTCCGGCACCTTTTGCAAAGGATGCCATGATGGAGGCTGCAGATGCAGGAATAGAACTGATTGTGTGTATTACAGAAGGAATACCCACTCAGGATGTAGTTGAGGCTTATAATTTCATTAAATATAAAGGAGCCAAACTCATCGGTCCCAACTGCCCGGGCTTGATTTCACCGGGAAAGAGTTTGGTCGGCATAATGCCTTCCATGATTTTTAAACAAGGTGGCACAGGTGTGATAAGCAGAAGTGGCACTCTGACGTATGAAGTAGTTTACAACTTGACGGAGAAAGGCATGGGACAGTCTACTGCCGTGGGTGTTGGAGGTGACCCCGTAGTAGGACTATACTATGAAGAGCTACTCCAAATGTTCGAAGAAGATCCCGATACAGACTCAATAGCTTTGATAGGTGAGATTGGGGGAGATGCAGAAGAAAGAGCCGCAAAATTTATAGAAAAAAATGTTACTAAGCCGGTAGCAGTTTTTATTGCCGGTCAGGAGGCACCCAAAGGCAAACAGATGGGACACGCAGGAGCTATTATATCAAGTGGCTCAGGCACTGCTGCAGAAAAAGTTAGAGCATTCGAGGCGGTTGGTGTCCCTGTAGCTAAGGAACCGAGTGAAATACCAGATCTATTGAGGAGATAAATAATACTTTTGCAAGTAGTCTATAGAAGGGCTACTTGCAAAGTGTTTTCCATACAGAATACCTTAAACAGAGTAGATATTATCAGAAATATATATCTGTAGCCATGATGTTGTGACTTATCAAATATCCCAATATTTATATAATACAAATCAATTATATGTATTAATTAATGGCGTGATTCTCACACTACTATAAAAAACAACAGCGTACATAAAGTTATTTATTTTAGAAATAAACCCCTGTATTTAATAAATTTGTAACATTTTAATAGTAACTTTGTTGACAAATGAAAGTTACATGAATAATCATTCATTTAAAACAAAGGAGATTTGCGAGAAAGACCTTGTAACACGTCTTGTAAATAACGACAAAGAGGCTTTCAGCGAATTGTATGCAAACTATAAAGATCGTTTGATATTTTTTGCAATGAAGATTGTTAAATCAAGAGATATTGCAGAAGATATTTTTCAAGATGTATTCTCCTTTATTTGGCAGTATCGTCATTTTATTAATCCTGAACATTCATTTTCCTCATATCTATATACAATAGTCAAGAATAAAGCATTAAACAAACTTAGAGAGGTGGAAAACGAAAAAAATATGATGGAGGCCATACTTTCTGAATCAATAGATTACAACAATGTAACCAGCCATAATATTTTATATAATGAATTGAGAGAAATAATTGAAAAAGCGATAAACCATTTAACACCAAGACAAAAAGAGATATTTCAGATGAGTAGAAAAGAACTAATGTCTCATCAGGAAATAGCAAATAAATTAAATATATCATTATACACAGTACAGGAACATACCACTCTGGCTCTTAAGTCAATAAGAAGTTATTTGATTAAAAATTCCGGTGAATTTAGTAGTCTGATATTGGTATTTCTTTGCTTAAATTTGTGAAATAACGTTAACCATACCCCTGCATCGTCCGGCTCAAGTGTAATATTAAAAAAGGTTGTTCTTATTGACACCCTAATTAATGTTCATGAAACAAGACGAGGAAATAAAAGAGATTATTCACCGTTTCCTAAACGGCACGTACACATTGGATGAGGCTCGCACTTTTTTAGAGGAGTGGGATAATCCTTGTAACAAATATGCTATAGACGAACTATCCTCAAAAATATGGGATGAGGCAATGTCTATGGAGATGGGTTATGATGCCCAACACAGCGAATATAAAGAAGAGGCTTACAAGCTTATCGAAAACATTGAAAAAAAGGGAAAAAAACGATTGAGACCTTGGTTGGCAGCAGTCGCAAGTGTTGCAGCTACGATAGCGGTGTTTGTATCATTATTCCATTTTTATAACAAAGAGACTACTCTTGATGTTAATCAAATACTTGTTGAAACAACATTCGGAGAAAGAAAGGATATTCTGCTTCCGGATGGCTCTAAAGTTACACTCAATTCATGCTCACAGATAAGCTATCCAGCATTTTTTTCGAAACAAACTCGTGAAGTGAAGCTCATTGGAGAGGCTTTTTTTGATGTAGCAAAAGATCCTGAAAAACAATTTATAATAACCACCAATAAATTCGATGTAAAGGTATTAGGTACGGCATTCAATATAAGGTCGTATGATGAAGATGAAGTATCTTCGGTTAAAGTTGAGAGAGGGAAAGTAAGCGTTGATATGCCTGACGCAACTATGAAACTTACCGCACAAGAGTGTATAGAGGTAAATTCTCTGCACAATACTATAAAAAAACATAAGGACTCAAGTAAAACGGCAAGTTGGAAAACAGGATGTCTATATTTTGATTCGACCCCAATTAAGGATGTAGTAAGACAATTGGAAAGAGAATACAATTGTTCAATAATATTTCAACAAGGGCAAGAGTTTGATAATCTTATTTCAGGAGAACATGATAACAAAAGTTTAGAATCAGTTTTACAATCGCTTGAATACACATCAGGAATCAAATATAAGAAACAAGACAATGATTTTATTTTGTATAAATAACTAATCTAAAAACAAATATGCCTATGAATAAACAACCATCTTAATTTACTATTTACTTTTTAATAAATATGTGCTTCCTTTTTTATGGGGGATGCCATAAAGACACTACAAAATTGCAATATTGTGTAAAATTCTATTGTAGTTAGTGTTGGTAAGTTTCACAATCTAACTAAATTTATTAAACTATATAAGTTATGAATAACATGACATTTGTCAACAAAAAACTTAAAAGCATCATTTTGTTTTTTTCTTTTTTTTGCTTGACCTTTGCTTTAGTACAACCATCCTATGGGCAAAACGTAAAAGAAAGAAATATTACATTTAATGTAAAAGACGGACAATTAGCTGATGTACTAAAAAACATCAGCCAGCAAACAAACTTCAAATTTTTATATGATCAGAATACATTGCGTGATGTGCCATCTGTGACTATTGATGTTAAGAATGCAACCATACAAGAGTTACTAGATTTGATCAGCAGACAAACAGGTCTATACTTTTACCGTACGGATAATACAATATCGGTTAGTTCAACACCTCCTAATAGAAGAAGGGAAAACTCATCGAATCAATCGCAGAGAGAATTAACTATAAGGGGTAGAATAACAGATGAAGCGGGCGATCCGATTATAGGAGCCAACGTTATCGATAAAAATATAGCAAGAAATGGAACTGTAACTGATATTGACGGCAACTTCTCATTAAATGTAAGACGCGACGCAACAATAACAATATCTTATATAGGTTATGAGGCTCAAGAGATTCGTGTTAATGGAAAAAGTTTTTTTGATATTGTTCTTATAGAAGACACAAAGACTCTTGACGAAGTAGTTGTTGTGGGATACGGCACTCAAAAGAAGCTGAATATGACCGGAGCAGTTGCGTCTGTATCAGGCGATGTGCTAAGTGACAGGCCTATAGGCAACATTGCTCAAGGATTGCAAGGAGTAATACCAAACTTAAACATTAGTTTTAAGAGCGGTCAACCATCATCATCAGCAGGAATCAATATTAGAGGAAACACATCTTTAAATGGAGGCTCGGCGTTAGTGTTGATAGATGGAGTTGAGGGAGACCTTTCTATGATTAACCCACAAGACGTTGAGAGCGTATCTATTTTAAAAGATGCTTCATCTGCCGCTATCTATGGAGCTCGTGCTGCTTTTGGTGTTATGCTGGTGACTACTAAGCAAGGTAGTAAAGGTCAAAAAGTAAAGATTAATTATAACAACAACTTGGCTTGGAGCACTCCGGCACGTCTGCCAAAAATGCCAAGAGCAGACGTATGGGCAAGGGCATGGAACGATGCATATGACAGTGAATCGCCGGGAGACTACTATTTCAATGATCGTTTTTTGGAAGCACTTGATGCACACATAGCTGACCCTGAACATAATCCAGCTATTTTGGTGGATACCGAAGGTATTCAAAGCCCTAACTATACACCAAATAATCCGGGTTGGGCATATGTAGGTAATACGGATTGGATACACGAATTCTATAAGGATGCTGCATTTATGCAACAACACAATATTAGTGTTGCAGGAGGTTCTGACAAATCAAGTTACTATCTTTCAGGAGGTTTTAAGGATCAAGGTGGTATTTTCCGCTATGGTAACGATAGTTATAAACGTTACAACCTTGCTTTTACCTTTGACACCAAAATCACAGACTGGCTTGATTTAGGCTTTTCTACTAAATACAATTATACAAAAAACGATGAACCTTATAGAGCAGGGTCATCGGCAGAAACATGGTACTACGAAGTGTATAGAATGTTCCCAACACTATCTGTCTTTTTACCCAACGGTGATTTTGCAGGAATGTCGCTTAGTCGCGGAAACTACAATGTTATAGGACATATGGCTGAAGCAGGACGAAATATCGGTACAGGAAATGATGCATGGTACACCGGTCGTTTTGATTTGCACCCTCTTAAAGGACTATCAATAAAGGGAAACTATACTTTGAACAAATACTTTGGAAAAAGAAAAATACATCGAAAGACTGTTTACCAAACTATGCCTGAAGGTGTAGCACCGATTGAGAGTCAGACGCCTAATTTTGTTCAGAATGGAAATACTGAGAATACATATCAAACATTTAACTTGTGGGCTGAATACGACTGGAATATTAACGAGTCACACAACTTCAAAGCTATGGGAGGATATAACCAGGAGGGCAAAGATTACACCGGTTTGTCCTTAAAAATGTCGGACCTGTTTGATAATGAAACACCTATTTCCGACTTAGCAATAAACTATGTCAGCAATAGTGAAACTGACACTCGATGGAGGGTACAAGGTTTGTTCTACAGATTTAATTATGATTATAAATCAAAGTATCTATTGGAATTAAACGGACGCTATGATGGTTCTTCTAAGTTCCCTTCAGGAAAACGTCACGTATTTGTGCCATCAGCGTCAGCAGGATGGAGAATTTCAGAAGAAGGATTCTTCTCTCCTTTACGCAGTGTAGTGGATAACTTAAAGTTTAGAGCTTCATATGGTGTACTAGGCAATCAAGCAATTAGTTCTTACTTCTCGTATGTAGCCTCTCTAAATGGTGGCGCAATGACTAATTATATGATGAACGGCGAACCCCTGACATTTATATCAGCACCTTCACTACCAAACAATGTAACATGGGAAAAAGTGGTTAACTCCAATTTTGGTATTGATATGGCTTTATTTGGTAATAGACTATCAACTTCTTTTGACTATTACATTCGCGATACAAAAGATATGATACGTCCTGTTACCCTTCCTGCAGTACTAGGTACCAGTGGTGGCCAAGAAAATCTTGCAGATATGAGAACTAAAGGATGGGAACTTGAAATTGAATGGAGAGATAAGATTAACAATGTTTTAGGCAGCCCTCTGACCTACTCTATTTCAGCAGGTCTTTACGATTATCAGGCTGAAATCACTAAGTTCGATAATCCAACAGGATCTTTAGCTACATATTATAAGGGATATAAAATGGGTGATTACTGGGGGTATGTCACTGATGGATTTATTGAGGATGAGCATGAAGCAGCTCGCATGAATTATATACAAAGTTATATATACCATACTTGGAAACCGGGAGATATCCGCTACAAGGATGTCAACAATGATGGAGTTGTTAACATTGGCAAAAACACATTAGATGATCCCGGGGACCGTGTCATAATAGGTAACAATACACCAAGATACCGTTATAACTCTAAGTTAGATATCAATTGGAAAGGATTTGGCCTATGGGTTATGCTAGATGGAGTAGGTAAACGAGATGTATGGACGAGCAGTGACCAATTCTGGGGATTTCCTCGTGGAATTTATAATGGTAATATCTTCCAGTATCACATCGACAACACATGGAGCCCTGAACATAGAGATGCATACTATCCAAGGAAGTCTTTGAACAACAGAAATATACAAAGACAATCGAAGTATTTATTGAATGCAGCTTATCTAAGACTGAAGAGCCTGACTGTAAGTTATAATCTGCCAAGAGAGTTGTTATCCAGTTTGGCAATAGATCAGTTGAGGGTTTATGTAAGTGGAAATAACCTATGGGAAAAGACATATATGCCACCGTTTATGACTCCCGACATAACAGAAAGTCTAAGTGATGGTGGTTCTAACTCTGGAAAAGAATATGCTTTCATGCGAAACTTTTCACTTGGTGTAAATATAACATTTTGAGTATAATATTAATATTTTAAGATTATGAAAAAATATATATATCTATTAACCTCTGTATTGTTGTTACTATCGAGTTGCAACTATCTTGATGTTGAACCTGGTGATACTATTACTGAAGATAGGTTTTGGTCAACAGCTAACGGAGTTGCACTAGAACAGTATTGCCACACATATTATCCCAGTTTGGTAATCGGACATGGCAATCCAAATTCGTGGGACCCAAGCCCAATGATTGCAGGGGATTTACAGTCAGATAATTTACTGAGTGGAGGTGCTAATCAAATAGCATACGGAAAAAACGTAAAGAGTCACACAGACGGCGCTTGGAGGTGGAGCGTAATACGTGGATGCAATGCATTTTTGGAAAATTATATGCGCAGTCCTGCCTCTCCAAGTGAGAAGAGGCACTATGCAGGGGAAATATATTTCTTCAAGGCATGGGATTATTTCAACAAGATGAAAAGGTTCGGCGATGTGCCTTGGTATGACAAAGTGCTTGACAAAAAAGATCCTGGGCTATATAAGAAAAGAGACTCGAGAGTATTGGTAACTGATTCTATCCTAATGTGTTTAGACAGAGCTATCGAGTATCTACCCAAGCAAACTGATGTATGTAAGGTTAGTAAAGATGCAGCTTTATTGTTAAAAGCCAGGGTGTGTCTTTATGAAGGAACATGGAGAAGATACCGTGACATGGATGGTGACGAAGAGTTGTTGAAGATAGCCTACGAAACGGCAGGAGAACTTATGAAAAATGAATATGGACATAGCCTCTATATTGCTGATGGCACTGAGATGAGTTACTTCAATCTTTTTATAAAAGATAATTATAATGGTAATAGTGAAATTATATTATCAAGAGAGTATGATCCTTCTGTTAATATGGGACATCAGATATCCAGACAATACCCTATGAGTAATTATGGCATGAGCAGAGACTGTTTTGAAGAGTATCTATGTTCAAAAACCGGTAAGCCGATATCAATATGTGGGTGTCATAATCCTCACATGGGATATTTAGCAGAGATGATGAATCGTGATAAGCGTCTTTTACAGACAGTTTGCGTTCCCGATCCTAATAGCCCTCATGCACAGTATCTTTACAGAAAAGACGGCAATTCTGTAAAAGGTGGAGCTCCGAATATTTTCAATCTTTTTGATGGAACCAACGAACGCCCATTTTATGGTGCATCGGTTACCGGATATTGTGTAAGCAAATTCTATAAAACTTCGGAGTGGGAAGGTAACGAAGCATTCAAAGGAAGCGTGGATGCTCCTGTAATGCGTTATGCTGAAGTACTTCTAATAAGAGCTGAAGCAGGCGCCGAATTAGGACTTGACCCTGAATTGGATAAAACCATCAATGCTTTGAGGCGTCGTGTGGGATTCCCATTCGATCTGACAACAGACCCAATCGAAGATCCAGATTTGGTAAGTAAATATCCTGACATCAAAGGGCCAAATGCAAATCTTATACGTGAGATTAGGCGTGAACGACGCATTGAGCTGTTTGCCGAAGGTTACCGTTGGGATGATCTTTGTAGATGGAGGGCTGGCGTTAACTTATTGAACCGTGAGAGACGAGGTGCAATAATGGACCCTAAGTTCTATTCTCAAAAGGAAATCAACATGATTAAGGAAAAAATAGGTTTCGACAATGATGGATTCATAACTCCTTATGCTATAAGAGTTACGTACAAGCCATCATTTACTGAAAAAAACTATCTATTTAATATACCTATCGAAGAAACCTCGCTTAATCCGAACCTATTGCCCGATAATCCGGGGTGGTAAAATAAAAAATAACGATTAATATGATAAGATTAAAAAACATGAAAATAAATAGATATATTTCATTTTGCTTCTTTATATGTATCTTATTGATTAGCTGTTCTTCAACAGATAAGATATCAGAACTAGGTCTGCACAAAGGAGCAAAGACACCATTGATGCAATCAGTTGCAGATTATATGGATAAGATTCAAGTTGTTGAGAAAGATTCTTCCTACACAATAACTGACGGCTTAACCATCATAGATACTCAATTTAAATATTTAACTCGTCCTACCAGGATGTTGATAGCTGAAATTGATTTAACAAAGCAACTCTCGGTTGTTACATGTACACCTAACAACAAGAATGTCCAGGATCAGTTGCAAATTATACCGGAACAAATGGCATGGGCTAAGAAGTCTGGCAAAGATGTATATCTGGGAATAAATGGCGACTTTTTCGGTAAGAGTTCTAATAATAATTATTACAGCATGAACATATTCGTAAAGGACGGACAGATAATTAAAGACACTTATCACCCAGGATATGAAGGACTGTTTGTAGTGTTGAAGAATGGTAAAAGTAAGATAATTCACCCTAAAGATTTTGAAACAATTAAGGATGAAGTTCAAGAAGCTATGGGTGGCTATCATTCATTAGTGAAGGACGGTGAGGAAAATATAGAACTACCGATAGATGATCTAAACATGCAGTTTGCCCCTCGTACTTTTCTCGGCTTATCGCAAGATGGCAACAGATGTTACCTCTTTGTATTAGATGGTCGTCAGGAAGATTATTCTTCAGGTATGCGTCTTGAAGACGTTGCAACGCTTTGTAAAGGTGCTGGATGCTACAATGCAATCAACCTTGATGGAGGAGGTTCAAGTACATTTGTTATTAAAGACAAAGAAGGCAATTTTAGCGTTTTAAACAGGCCGTCTGATGGCGAACCACGACCGGTTATGAATGGATTAGTAGTTATAAAAAAATGAAATTAATCATGAAAAAATATCATTACTTAATATTATTTACTGTATGGATATTTATCTCCATACTAACATCATGCGAGGATTCATATGACGTTAAAAAAGTCGAGCCAAAAATAGATGTGCAGGAGCTTGTTACAAGTAGCCCTAAAACAATGAGAGTCGTTGTACCTTTAACCTCATCTTATCCTTGGTATGCAGAGGCTTCTGATAGTTGGATTAATCTAACCAGATATAGAGGTCAAGCCTTAAAGGCCGATTCTATTGTCTTTTCTTGTGAAGAAAACCAAGATATGGAGGATCGTGAAGGCTGGATTGAAGTGCGACTTATGGATCAATTCACTCAGAGAATAAATGTGATACAAAAAGGAAGAGGAGCATTAATCACGTTACCTCAGAACTTAGTGTATTTCAACAAACAAGGAGGTGATGTTATTATAGAAGTTGTAACTCATCAGGATTGGCAACCGGAAGTAAGTTCCAAAGATGGATTCACCTTTACTAAAGTTGATAATAATCATTTGAAGATCACTGCATCAGCTAATTCTACCGGAAAGGATCTATCTACAGAAGTAAAGCTATATGACAAAGAAAGGACTACTGATGCTACATTATCTATCATACAGAAACCAGTTGACAAGCTTCTGTTCATACCAATGGTAAAAGAGGATAAAGATATTGTCATTAAAAAAGAAGGCTTTTCCATTGATATTCCTGTCACATTGAATGTTGATTACGAGTGCGTTCCTTCTGTTTCATGGATTAAAATAAATTCAGCACAAAAACCTGAAGGAACCCATGTTCAAAATGCTACGGTCTCGGTAGATATTGCTATTAACCAGACCGGCGTTGAACGTGATGGATTTATAGTTTTAAAGAACAAAGGAGATGTAGTCGAGGCTTCAGATACATTGTTCGTTACACAAAGAGGTAAAAATCAAATAATTTATGTAAAACCGGGAGGTAATAGCGACGGTACGTCTTGGGAACAAGCCGTTGGATCTATACACGATGCCATGGCTAAAGCCTCCAATAACGGCGATATGGAAATTTGGGTGGCAAGCGGAACTTACCAGTTTTCTTCAACACTAATATGGAAAGCAGTAAATGTTTATGGAGGATTCTCAGGAACAGAAACAAAAGTAAAAGAACGTAATCTGAAGAAAAAGCCAATATTCAAGGGAGGTAATTTTGATTTCGTGAAAGCCTGGAACAATAATGGTGATATTTGCTGGATGGATGGAATAGTTTTTACCGATTGCAATATTTACAATAACGCAGGTATGGGCTGTTTTGAAATCTATAAAAATCATGGGTTCCGTAACTGCGAATTTAAAGAATTTAAGCATGGAAAACAAATATTCTTCTTTAGCGAGTGTAAAATCGATAATTGTTTATTTTATAATATGCATTCAAAAAAATATCTGATTAGGGGAACCACTTCTCAGTTTTATAATGTCACAATAGCTAATAGCATAACAGATGATACAGGTTTATGGAACTCTAATTATTTTGAAAATGGAAGCAGATTATATAATACCGTGATTTGGAATGTAAGAAAATCAGGAGGAACTATTAATCGTGCATTGTCTTGCTGGAAAGATGTCAAAGCATTCAATTGTGCATTTTTGGAAGGAGTTAACGAAGAGGGGCTGGACAGTTACAATTCTATTAATTTGGAAGTTGATAATAATTCAGTGGGTGGTCCTCATTTTGTCAATCCTACCGGGGATAATCCCGATTTTTCACTTGCGACCGGATCAGTATGTATTGATGCAGGAAATTCAAAGCATGTCAATCTACCCACAGACATAATGGGAGATACACGAATAATAGGATCATCTGTTGATATCGGAGCTTACGAATACTCCGGCAATTAATTAAATAATAATAAAATAGTAATTAGAAATAGTAGGGGGTTATCCCTACTATTTCTTTTAATATCAAAAATATATGAATAAAAAAGTCATATTATATCTTATGTTTTTTATGATGATTGCCATCATCATCCTTAGTTGTGGCTGTAATAAGGAAGTTGCAACAATCAACAACAAGTCAGAGGATAAAGACAAATTACCCGATAAGACAATAGTACTAACAAATCAATCGAATGCCTCAATCGTTATAGCAGACATCACAACTCAAAAAATAGTATGGAAATGGGACCCGATAATAGGGCAAATACCTCAAGAGCGCAGATCGTGGTTCAGTAATCCAAGCGAAGTAAAACCTGTATATAATAATAGCTGTATATTAATGACAGCTTCAGGTGGTGCAATGGCATTAATTCGTATTAGTGACAAAAAGGTTTTGTTCTATGGTTATGCAGGCGTTAATCCACACTCCGCAGAACTACTACCTGATGGGAATATCGTCACTGCATCATCCACAGATGGAATTTTAGCTACATTCAAAACTGATACTATTAGTGGTTACGGAGAGATGATTGCCAAATATGACCTCCCAGCCGCCCATAATGTTTACTGGGACAAAAAGAGAGAAAAGCTATATTCTGCCACACGAGTTATGAACATATACGACTATAATGGACAAAAGGATAACCCACTCCTGCAAAATCAAATAAAGATAGAAGTAACTTCTAATGATGAGCCACTAAACTCATCCCATGATTTATTTCCAATTGACGGACAAGAAGACAAACTGTGGCTTACAACCAACGAAAAAGTTTGGGAGTATGATCAAGTAAACAACACGATAACATCTGTATATCGTTTCCCCGCTATAAAGAGCGTATCAAACTCCAAATACGGAACTATCATGCTATGCCCTGATGAAGAGTGGTGGGCAGATCATTTGATAAATGAAAACGGAGATATTATATTCCGAGCATACGGCTACAAAATATATAAAGCCCGTTGGATCATCAACAAATGATCATTTCACCTATGCCCTCCATAAATTCAAGCTAATTACTCTACAAACGCATGTTTGTAGCCATCTATTTTGTCCCAGTTACCTCTTGTAAAGTCGGGTACCTCAACCGGAGCGCTGTTGTTTTCTATTGAAATACGTGTAAGTTCAGCCATTGAGCACCATTCTGCCAAATCATAAACATCCATATCTAATGGCAATCCGTTGCGCAAACAATACACCAGCCTATAGTCCATAATAAAATCCATACCTCCGTGACCACCTACTTCTTTTGCTTTCTCTTCTAATTCCCTATGTATTGGATGCTTATACTTTTCCATCAATGCTTTCTTCATGTCTGCAGATACAAACGAATGAGCATTAAGATTCTCTAGATTTGGTAATTCATCGCCGCTTACCGAACCCTCTGATATTGCATATCCTTCAATAGGATACTTATTTGCAAAACCTTTTGTTCCACTAACTTGATACATACGGCTATATGGCCTCGGAGAGGAAACATCATGTTGAATATGTATTGTTTTGCCCTTTTCTGTCCTTATCATTGTCATTGTGTGCTGACCATTTGCAAAGTCATAAGCACTATCTCTTGACATACCTCTATCCCTTATCAAGAATTCAGGAATATTTACAGCCTTAGTGTCCATTGCAACCAAAGTATTCATCTTATCGCCACGGTGAATATTCAATACCTGTGTGGCCGGTCCCATTCCATGAGTCGAATAAACATCACCTCTAAATTTCTTATTAAACTGTAACCTCCAGTCGTCTTGATAGTGATCCCAATACTCTTCCAGGTTATGAATGTATGCACCTTCAACATGCAACACCTCACCAAATACTCCTTGTTGTGCCATATTGAGAGTAGTAAGTTCAAAGAAGTCATAAACACAATTTTCCAATTGCATTGCATGCAGCTGGGTTTTCTCTGCAGTATTTACAATCTTCCATATGTCATCCAAAGTCATTGCTGAAGGCACCTCACAAGCAACGTGCTTGCCATGCTCCATTGCATATACCATCATTTCAGCATGATGCTGCCAGTCAGTAGCAATATACACTAAATCAATATCATCTCTTTCACAAAGCTCTTTCCATGCATCTTCGCTGCCACTGTATCCTACAGCTCTTGGCAAACCGGCTTTGTCCAATATCGTTTGAGCTTTCTCAACTTTTTCTTCATATTTATCACAAAGAGCTACTATCTTAGTTCCTGGAATAAATGTGAATCGCCTCACTGCGCCGGGACCTCGCATACCAAGACCGATAAAACCTACTCTCACAGTGTCTAACTTAGGAGTAACCAAGTTCAAAACATCCTTTTGCCCTGCAGGCCTCGCAGGAACATCTGTCTTAATAGTTTCTACCCTACCAATTTGTGCTTTATCGTTACTCTTCTCAGAGCTACATCCAACTACAAGAGTGATGCTAAGCACCAGCGTCACCAGTAATAAAAATTTTTTGTTCATAAATAATCACTTTTTTTAAAACTCAAACCTTCTATAGTCACATAAGAAATCACAAATATACAAAAAATTATAAAATACAGCTAAAATTTATTCAATATTCTTGACTCTAACATCTTTGCTTTTTCTATATATTGTTTATTATTAGAATCAATATCATACCGGTTAACATCTGGCACTTTGAGTTCAATTCCCGGCGAAACTTTATTGGGATTCCCTAATACGTCTCTGTTTTCCTCAAATATATATACCCAAAACTCTCTGGCTCCAAACAGCTCCAACGACAGCAGTCTCAATGTTTGACCATCTTTCAATACTACTGTTCGATGTGGAACCGGTTCATTTACAAAGCTAACAGTATCTTGCGTAGTTGCAACTTCGATGGTATCAATTACTACTTCAGGTATTTTTTCTTCTTGTGTAGCAACTAACTTTTCTTTATTCCCCGTCTCTCTTGAAAAAAAAAAAGTGAGGCCAGGGCAATCGCTACCCCTCCAATAATTGGAATTATTATTTTTGACTTAGTATTCTTCCGTTTCTTTCCAACATCTTCATTCCGATGTATTAGCTGTTTTTCCCTATTGTACAAATCTTCCTCTGCCTCATTGTTCTCTGCATTCACAGCCTCTGGGGCATCATCAATGATTATCTCATCTTCTGATGCTTCGGTTTTAGTCTCTGACTCATAAACTTCCTCTTCTCTCTCCTCGCTATACGTTTCACCTTCATTATATATAACATTCTTAACTTCAACATCCTCCTCTGCAACTACCTCCTCTTCATCATTTTCTACCTCCGACTCATCAACACCATCTTCTACCGCCTCACCGGCAGGCTCATCTTCATCATATATAACATCATCTTGTAGGACCTCCTCGGCCACCTCCTCACTCTCATCCAAATCTATATCTGACTTCTCAGCCTCCTCTGACACATAAACTTCATTGCTTTCTTCCTCAACTATATCCTCAGGTTCGTCGTCAATAAGCTCATCCTCTGCATCTTGTCCTACTACAACAACCTCAACACCCTCTAATTCCACACCTTCATTCAGTAAAGTCGGTTCAAAGTTGTTGAAGGCGCTGTTCAACTCTTTTTCGAGCGACTCATCCAAAGTAAAACCGACAGAGCCATCTACAGGTTTAAAATCTAGGACAACTGATGGTGGCATAAGTTTCCGTTCTCCAGACTCGGTGTCCAACAGAATATATTCCGACTGTTTCTTTACCTCAAAATCGCCAAAGTCATCGATTGTCACATCATTGCCTGACGCAACCTCTTCAATCAAAATTTCCGTAAATGTTTTAACGAAATTAAATATCTTAACCTCGTCCAAATCGGCCATAACTGCCACTTTATGTATCAGTTCCTTTTGTGTCATGGTACAAATTTAATCAAAATACCTTTCCGTACAAGTCGAATGGATAAGCATCGGTAATTTTCACATCATAGAAATTTCCAATCTTCAACTTCTTGGTTTTCTCTATCAAAACTTCTCCATCAACCTCCGGTGAGTCAAACTCTGTCCTGCCAATATAAAATTCGGCATCTTCCCTATCTATTATGACATTTAACTGCTCACCAACAAGTGACTCATTTAATGATAGCGAGATACCCTCTTGAAGCTCCATCAACCTATCCATGCGTTCCTGCTTGACCTTTGCCGGCACATCATCCACATAATGCTTGTCATTGTATGTTCCCTCCTCATGTGAGTATGGGAATGCGCCAAGTCTCTCAAATCTTGTTGTTTTAACAAAATCGTATAGCTCCTCAAAATCTGCCTCTGTTTCACCCGGATGCCCAACCATCATCGTTGTTCTCAGGTAAATCCCAGGCACCTCTTCTCTTATCTTGTTTATAAGATCTATGGTCTGCTGTTTGGTGATATTACGCCTCATAATCTTCAACATGTTGTCGCTGATATGTTGAAGGGCAATATCAAGATATTTGCACACATTGTCACGTTCTCTAATTACGGGAAGCAGATTCAAGGGAAAATGTGCCGGATAAGCATAATGCAATCTTATCCAATCAACACCGTTAATGTCGGAAATTTTCTCAACAAGCTCTGCCAATTTCATCTCGCCATATAGGTCCAAACCATAATATGTGAGGTCTTGAGCAATAAGTTGAAATTCCTTAACTCCTTCATCAACCATCAGTTTAACCTCATCTACAATCTCATCTATTGGCCTTGATTTATATTTTCCTGTAATCAAAGGAATCGAACAATACGAACAGGTTCTGGTGCACCCTTCCGAAATCTTTAAGTATGCGTAATGTTGCGGGGTGGACAACTCACGCTCAAACTCATGTTCTTTATAATACGACTTGCCCAAATCTGACATCAGCTCTTTCCAGTCAAATTTGCCATAAAACTTGTCGACTTCAGGTATTTCTGCTTTAAGTTCCTCTCTATACCTCTCTGACAAACAACCCATAACGAATATCTTCTTAGGTCCCTGTTTGCCTTTCCTGTCTGCAAAAGAGAGTATGGTATTTATTGATTCCTCCTTGGCGTCACCAATAAATCCGCAAGTATTGATAACTACAATTTCCCCCTTCGGGTCCTCCGGGTTATGCTCTATTGTATAGCCATTTGCCAACAGCTGTTTCATCAGATGTTCCGAATCCACCAAATTCTTAGAACATCCCAGAGTAACGACATCTATTCTATTTTTTATCATTACTAAATAGTGAATCTACAAACTCTCTTCTTCTAAACACTTGCAAATCGTCTATGCCTTCACCTAAACCAATATACTTGACGGGAATCTTAAACTGATCAGATATTCCAATAACTACCCCACCCTTAGCCGTACCATCCAACTTGGTGATGGCAAGCCCGGTAACCTCCGTAGCAGCTGTAAACTGCTTTGCCTGCTCAAAAGCATTCTGACCTGTTGATCCATCAACAACGAGCAACACCTCGTGCGGAGCATCAGGAACAATTTTGCTCATCACATTCTTTATCTTAGTCAGCTCGTTCATCAAGTTTATCTTATTGTGCAGACGACCGGCCGTATCAATGATTATCACATCAGCGTTGTTAGCCTTTCCCGAGTTAACTGCATCATAAGCAACTGATGCCGGATCAGCACCCATCTTCTGTTTGATGACAGGTATTCCTACCCTCTCACCCCAAATATCCAGCTGTTCCACCGCTGCGGCTCTAAAGGTATCTGCCGCACCCAGATATACTGACAATCCTCGTTGTTTATATTGATGTGCCAACTTGCCAATCGTTGTGGTCTTCCCAACTCCGTTGACTCCGACAACCATGATGACATAAGGTTTCACACCTTCAGGAACGGTAAAGTCGTCAATGTCATCCGACCTGTTCTCTGTCAACAGTTGTGCTATTTCATCTCTTAGTATCTCGGTCAGCTCATCCGTACCAACATACTTATCTCTTGCAACACGGGCTTCAATCCTGTCAATTATCCTCAGTGTGGTATCAACCCCAACGTCAGAAGTGACCAAAACTTCTTCCAGTTCGTCCAAAACATCATCGTCAACTTTAGATTTACCGGCTACTGCACGAGTTATCTTGGCAAAAAAACCCGACTTCGTCTTAGCCAAACCCTTATCCAAAGTCTCTTTACTATTTTTTGAAGATTTACCAAAAAAGCCCATATTTTATTCTATTTATATGTTACTATATAACACAAAACTTCCCCGCCGGCAGGCATAGGGAAGTTTTATATATTTTTTCCAGAAACAAGAAATAACTACTTAAAGTAATCTTTCACATTGTCATTAAGAATCATTTCTTCCTTGAAACTGTATGCTCCAGTCTCAGGCGACTTTACCATTTTGATAACCTTTGTGTGGCTTCGTCCTGTTGTCGTTGTTTTATCACGGAATCCCGCAACTGCCTTCTTTGCCATAATCTATCCTTTCTTTTACTTAATTTCTTTATGAATAGTCATCTTCTTCAAGATAGGGTTATATTTTTTCAACTCCAATCTTTCTGAAGTATTCTTTTTGTTCTTTGTTGTAATATACCTTGATGTTCCCGGCATACCACTTTCCTTGTGCTCTGTGCATTCAAGTATAACCTGAACTCTATTTCCTTTTGCCTTTTTTCCCATTATTACGTCCTCCCCTATTTTTTAAACGTTTAAATATCCTTTTGCTGCGGCCTTCTTCAAAGCTGCATCCAAACCTATTTTATTGATGGTACGTAATCCTGCTGCAGACACGTTCAAGCTAACCCAAACGTCTTCCTCTACCCAATAAAATTTCTTTCTAAACAAATTAACGTTAAACTTACGTTTTGTTTTAACATTGGAGTGAGAAACGTTGTTCCCAACCATTGCTCTTTTTCCTGTTATTTGACAAATCTTAGACATTGCTAAACTCAATATTTTTTAGTTGCCCAAAAAATTGGACATAGATTTCCTATTAAATTAGGGCGCAAAATTACCAATTTAATTTTTAATAACCAAAGTTTTAGCCAAAAAACTTTACAAAAAGTATTCTAAAACCTCTACAGGCTGTTGAATAAGCCGTTTACAAAATCGAGCGTCGATTTCTTTGCATCCATCTTCATCTGCTTTTCTCCTCCCGAGTTCACAGCCTCATCAGTTATCATCATCTCTGCCGGAGTAGTTTTTGGAAAAACAGAATCTTTATTCTTAACCTGATAACTTATATCGCGAACTATCAGAAGATAACCGGCATCTGTTGCCGAAAGATCCAACCTGTAGCTCATAACCATATCTTGAGGTTCAGACAATTTTTCACCCGAACTCACAGTAATAGAATTTGTCTTCTCGTCAAATCTCATTCCGGAAAGCAGGGGACTGCGTGCAAACTTATTCCTTGCCCAAATCTGAAGTTTTGCATAATTAGTCTTAGTGTTGTTACCTTGTTCAGTCACTATAAATTGCTCAAACACAACTTTACCATTAACAACAGGCACGCTGTTAAAATAGGTCTTGTTCTGTCCAACCAAAGAAAACACCATCGACAAAAGCAATACTGTTGAAATCAAACATTTTCTCATACCTAATCGCTTTTATAATTTACCATTCCCTTATTTGACTACAAACGTAAGAAAAAGATTAAAATAATACATCTTTTCTACAAAAAATAGACTTAAATTTTATTTATACCTTAAAAACAATTACTTTTGCAAGTCAAAATAAAAACAACAAACAACTAATTCATATCAATTTAGTATGTCTACTAATAACAAAAACGAGACAAGAGCAGAAAAGAACTTAGAGAATATTAACGAGGCTCTTACATCTACTGAAAAATTTTTAGAGAAAAATCAAAAACAACTTCTATTGGCACTACTTGCTGTTGTAGTTGTCGTAGGCGGAATATTAGCATTCCACTATCTACACCGAGTACCTAAAAGAGAAGAAGCACAAACTGCAATATTCAAAGGTGAAAGATATTTCCAAGAGGGACAAGATTCACTCGCCATCTTCGGCAATGGTAACGACTACATAGGTTTCGAAGCCATCATAGATAAGTATAAAGGCACACAAACTGCAGACCTTGCACATGCCTATGCAGGTATATCATACAGCAGAATGGGTAACAATGAAAAAGCCCTCGAGCATCTTAAAAAATTCAAAGGTGGAGATATTTTGGTTACTCCTGCCATAACGGGTTCCATCGGTGATGTATATCTCAATATGGGTGATTCAGATAATGCAATCTCTCAATATATGAAAGCTGCAAAGAGTGCTAATGACAATCTTATCAGTCCAATATTCTACAAAAAAGCCGGTGAGGTTTATATAAGTAAAGGTGACTACGACAAAGCCATCGAAACGTTCACCACTATTAAAACAAAATATCTGAACACTCCTGAAGGTCAAGAAGCTGACAAATACATCACTCAAGCAAAAATGCTTAAAGGGGAGAACTAAGAAATGGCAACCAATCTACATAACTTATCACAGTACGACCCTCAGGCCATACCTTCGGGTGAAGGAAGAAAAGTTGCTATTGTTGTTTCTGAGTGGAACTCTCAAATCACAAACAGCCTTCTCAACGGTGCGTTCCAAACATTAGTAAAGTTTGGCGTCAGGGAGGAAGACATTATCGTTGAGTATGTTCCCGGTAGTTTCGAGCTGACCTACGGAGCAAAGTTGCTGCTAAAAAAGACTGATGTCGATGCAGCCATCATATTAGGATGCGTTATTCAGGGTGAAACTCCACACTTCACTTTCGTTTGCGAAAGTGTGACACAAGGGATAACCGAGTTGAACCTGAAATACAAAAAGCCTGTAATCTTTGGGTTGCTTACAACCAACACACTTCAACAGGCAATCGACAGATCGGGTGGTAAACATGGCAACAAGGGCGACGAAGCTGCAATAACAGCTCTCAAGATGATTGAGCTTAATCAAAAATATAAATAAGATTTCGTTCAACGAAAATTAAAAGGAAGTAGCTCAAGTTACTTCCTTTTTAGTTTCGTACGACCATACTTTCCAATATGAGCAGTAACATAAAAGATCTCACTTCAGGAAACATACTAAAAGAACTGTTTTCTTTAGCGTTGCCTCTTCTTGCCATCAGCTTCATTCAGATGACCTACAACCTCGTAGACATCTTCTGGATAGGCAGATTAGGCAGCGAGAAAGTAGCCGCTGTTGGCTCCATAGGCATGCTCATGTGGATGATGAACTCCGTAGCACTCATATCTAAGGTTAGTGCCGAAATATCCATCGGGCAGTCCATCGGTGCAAGGAGACCTGACAAAGCATCAATCTATGCTTCTCACACCACAACTATTGCCCTTATACTCGGCATACTGTTCGGAATCATATTCTTCCTATTTCCCAACTCATACGTTTCTTTCTACCGACTTGATGCTTCAATCCAAGGTGAAGCAGTGTCATACCTGAGAATCATCACATTAGGCATACCTTTCATGTTTCTTACCCTCAACTTCTCAGGCATATATGTAGGTACAGGAAGAAGTAATATTCCATTCAGGTTCAATGCTATAGGACTGGCATTAAATATCATCCTCGACCCATTGTTAATCTTCGGTGTAGGCCCCATCAATGCTTTAGGCATCGAAGGCGCTGCATTGGCCACGCTTATCTCTCAATCGGTGGTAACCATACTATTCATCATAAAGCTGAAAGGAAAAAACGGACTGCTTGGCAGATTCAAATTCATCATCAAACCTCGTCACAGCTACACGCTAAGCATACTTAAAATAGGGCTTCCCGTTGCTGCCATGAATGTCTACTTCGCATTTATCAATATGAACCTGGCACGCTCGGCATCGCTCTATGGAGGTCATCTCGGCATCATGAGTCAAACAACGGGTGGACAGATAGAAGGCATCACCTGGAACACTTCAGCCGGATTTTCAACCACCTTAGGCAGTTTCGTCGCCCAAAACTATGCCGCCAACAAGATGCACCGAGCCAGAAGTGCATTCCGAATAACTCTAACCATAATGGGAATATTGGGAATAATAGTCTCTCTATCGTTCATGCTCTTTGGAAAGGAGATATTCTCGCTATTTGTTCCCGAAGTTGATGCTTACACAGCCGGTGGCGAATATCTGTTCATCATGGGAATATCTCAAATTTTCATGATGCTTGAAGTAACATCTCAAGGCTATTTCAATGGGCTTGGCAGAACAGCACCTCCCGCTATTGTCAGTATGACGCTTAACACTCTAAGAATACCTCTGTCTATAATATTGGGCGCAAGGATTGGTGTCAACGGAGTATGGTGGGCAATATCCATCACCTCCATAATCAAAGGATTGGCACTCTCCGTCTGGTTGCTGATTGCCAACAAAAGACTCAAACCCAAGCAGGTGTAACAATCAACTGCTTTGTTGAATATATAGATTTATATCTGATATAGGCAAACCAAAATAATCTGCCAAGAACCTGTTCACCATCTTACCCGAATAGGTGTAATATCCTGATGCAAAACCTTGGTCAAACTTAGCAAAGTGGTCTATGCCACCGCCATGTTGTATAGCATTGAACAGCGAAACAAACACATTGCTTACCGCTATCGATGCAGTCCTTGCAACACGACAGCTCAAGCTCATCTCACAAAAGTGTAATACCCCAAACTTCTCAAATATTGCCGGTGCACCCGACAGACATGACTCCATGGTGGTCTCAAAACATCCGCCCTGCGCCATTCTCAAATCAATTATTATAGAACCCTTTTTCATTCCCATGATAAGGTCGGAAGGCACTCTGTATCTGAACCTATTGTTTATATAACGCATCGCTCCAATAACCACATCGGCTGATCTGAACACATTGTTCATGACATTACGTTGCAAAGTCGACGTAAACACCGATATTCCCAAGTCGCGTCTTATTGTGCGCAACTTGACCAGGTCGTCATCAAACACCTTTACCTCAGCTCCCAATGCTATGGCAGCCTTTGCAGCCATCGTTCCTGCCACTCCGGCACCAAAGATTACCACCTCCGTAGGGGTCACCCCCGGTATTCCGCCGAGCATAATGCCTTTGCCTCCGTGAGCATTGCTAAGCATCTCTGCGGCAAGAGTTATCGATGTCAAACCCTCAATCTCCGATATAGAGGTAACAAACGGAGAAACACCTGTGTCATCCCACATCAACTCATACGCCACGCCTCTGATGTGTTTGGCCATCATCGCCTCAAGCAGGTGCTTCGAAAACCTCCCGACATACATAAAAGAAAAGACGATGGCATTCTTTTGCATCATCTCTACCTCATTCAATGTTGGTGGCAATATCTTCAAAATAATATCTGAACGAAAAACCTCTCCTGGCGATTCAACTATCTCCGCACCATTCTCCGAATAGTAGTTGTCCGTATAGTTTATCGGAATGCCAGCGCCCGACTCAACAACAACCTTATAGCCTAAGTCCACCAAAGTGGCAACCGTTTCCGGTGTTATTGCAACACGTTTCTCAATATCCTGATTCTCTCTAGGAATTCCTATCACACATGACTCCTTTTTCACAGCAACGGTCTTTAGTTGCTCTTTAGTGATGAATGAATAGCATCTACTTTTGTCGTTCATTTTCGCCATAAATATTTCGAAGTTCTTCGGCAATACCCTCAACAGTCAGATACACCTCCTCTTTTGTTATCATGCTGTCAGTATGATAAATTATCTTTGCTTGGTTGTAGAAAGACTCTCTCTCCGCCAAATGCTTGGCAACGAAGGGCAACAGCTCTTCTCTGGATTTTCCTTTAATCAATGGCCTAACCCCTTTTGATGCCATCAACCTGTTTGTCAGCTCCTCGGCATCGGCCTCTATGTAGACTGTCACACCCGAGTCGTTCATCACCTCCATATTATCATAAAAACACGGGGTGCCACCACCTGTGGCAACGACAACATCCTCAAACGCGGCAACCTCTTGCAGTGCAACACTCTCTATTTTTCTAAACTTTTCTTCACCCACCTCCTCAAAAAGCCGGGGAATGGTCTTCATATACTTTCCCTCTATAAAATGGTCCAGGTCTATGAAGGATAGCGACAAATAGGTAGCAAGTCTCTTGCCAACCGTCGTTTTCCCTGAACCCATATAGCCTATCACAAATATTCTCTTCATACTACAACAATGGTGCAAACAGTCTCAAAATCGACTCAATAAATTTCAGATGCCGTGGTCTCTTCTTCCACTCTCTTAGCGTCAACATCGATGATGTTCTCAGATCTTCCACAAATATCTCGTTTGCCTTTCGGGCAATATCCTCATCATACACAAACGATACAACCTCAAAATTCTGAGAAAAACTCCTTGCATCAAAGTTTGCCGAGCCAATTATTGTCAGCGAATCGTCAAAGGTCATCAACTTAGAGTGCAAAAAGCCCTCGTTATAGAAGTACACTTTCACACCCGACTCAAGCATCTCTTTAATAAAAGAGCGCGATGCCAACTGCACAAGTGGCACATCCGACCGTCCCGACATCATTATTCTCACATCAACACCTCTCACTGCGGCGGCCTGCAAACCATCACTCATAGAATCCGGTGGCAAGAAATAGGGAGTCTGTATACATATTGACTTTTTGGCATCATAAATAGCCTGAAGTATTCCATTTGCAATCTGGTTACTGTCGGTATTTGGACCGCTGTTCACAATCTGCATGTGTGCATCGCCATAGTTGTCAAGCAATGGAAAATACTTCCTCGATGTAATCAATGTTTGAGAAACAAAGTACCAGTCGATAAAAAACACCGATTGCAATCCCTGAACTCCTTTTCCCTCAATCCTTGCATGTGTGTCGCGCCAAATACCCCAATCAAAGCCGTCAATATATCTGTCGGCAACATTCATTCCTCCTATGTAGCCCACCCTTCCGTCTATAACAACAATCTTGCGGTGGTTCCTATAGTTAAGCCTCGAGCTTATGGCGTTCCATGTAAGCTTTAAGAAGGGCTCAATCTCAATACCGGCCTTTCTGTAGTCCTCCAAAAAACTTTTCTTTATCTTTCGCGAACCAAAACTATCGTAAATAATCCTAATCTCAACTCCCTCTTTCGATTTTTCTATAAGCAAATTTTTAAGTCTCAGACCAAGCTTATCATCCATAAAAACATAATACTCAATATGTATATGTTCGCGCGCATTGCGTATATCCTCAAAAAGTCGCTCAAATTTATCCTTGCCGGTAGTGAACAGCTCCACGCTGTTACCTCCCAACACAGGGTTGTAATCCATGTTTCTCAACAGATTGACCAGGTTCTCGTGATCTCCCGCATCATATTGCTCCACAGGCGTTCCCATCTCGTCGAGCGGTCTCCTTTTCAGCTTGCTGTACATTCTCTTCGAGATGACATGCTTCTTAGTGATATCTTGACCAAAAAGGGCATACCATATCACCCCGATAACCGGTAAAAATATCACAGCTAAAATCCAGGCAACGCTCCTCACCGGATCGCGATTCTCAGATATTACCACCAACACCACACTCAGAACGGTGAGTATGTAAATAATCTCAATTATCAATAAAACCGTTGTGTTGATCTGCATCTCTAAACTCTATACTTACCCTCGTCAACATCTTGCAGAATGTTAATGTATGAGTCATATCTGCTCTGACTGATATAATGTTTCTCCAACGCATCCAAGACTGCACAGTCCGGCTCGTTAATGTGCATGCAGTTGTTGTATCTGCAATGCTTGGATATCTTAAATATCTCGGGGAAATAGTGCGAAATCTCATCTTCTGTCATATCCACCGTGCCAAAGCCTTTTATGCCGGGAGTGTCGATAACGTATCCACCGTTTTCAAGCTCAATCATCTCCGAGTAGGTGGTAGTATGCATACCCATCTTATGGAATACCGACAGGTCTCCCACCTTCTGCACATTCTCACCCATCAAGGCATTTATTATCGTGGACTTGCCCACACCGGAATGCCCCGACAGAAGAACAATCTTTTCTTCGGTTAGTTCTTTCAACTCATCCACACCTTCACCCGTTTCCATGGACGTCCTGATGCAGTTGTAACCTATCGTCTTGTATAAATTTTCAACTGCATCAAGATACTCCAAATCCTCCTCGTCATAGAGGTCTAACTTGTTGAAAACTATGCTCGCAGGAATAGAATATGCCTCCGCCGTAACTAAAAATCTATCGATAAAGGTTGTGGTGGTTTCCGGCAGTTTGATGGTCACACAAAGAAGAGCCAAATCAATGTTGGCCGCTAATATATGTGAGTGCTTCGATAGGTTCGATGCCTTACGAACGATATAGTTCTTACGGTCTTTTATTTCCGTTATATATCCCGTACCATCCGGTTTAACCTCAACAACCACCTCGTCGCCAACCACCACCGGGCTGGTACTCCTTATACCCTGAAGTCGTAAGTTGCCTTTGGCTTTGCAAACATACTCGTTGTGGCTGGCGTCACGAACATAGTAAGTGTTACCTGTATTCTTGACAACAAGTCCGCTTACCATATTCTCCAATGTTTCACCCTTATCGCTTTTGCCCATTTTATACGGTCAAAATCTCTTTCTCCTTCTCGGCAAACATGTCGTCCACCCTTTTGATGAACTTGTCGTGAAGCTTTTGCATCTGGTCCTCACCGTCTCTACCCACATCCTCGGGCAGTCCGTCTTTAACCTCTTTCTTTATTGCGTCGATAGCATCTCTACGAGCATTTCTGATGCTTATCTTAGCATCTTCAGCCTCTTGCTTAGTCTGCTTAACGAGTTGTTTTCTTCGCTCTTCGGTTGGTGCAGGAATACCTAATCTTATCACCTCACCGTTATTCTCCGGAGTGATACCCACATCAGAGTCGAGCAGTGCTTTCTCTATCACTTTAAGCATGTTTTTCTCCCAAGGTTGCACCATGATGGTCTTAGCATCGGGAGTGGTAATAGTAGCAACATTTGATAAAGGCACCACACTGCCATAATATTCAACACGTATGCCGTCTAATATACGTGCATTGGCCCTACCGGCACGAATTCTTGAAAATGTCTCATCCAAAAACTCAATAGCCAGATTCATCTTATCTTCGGCCTCACTTTTAATTGTTGAAATTGCCATATATAAATATTTTATGCTGTTTTAAACAAAAATAATTAAAATAATCAATAATCCAATACCTAAAGCAATCATACATGCACCAAAGTGCCTATCTCATCACCGGTAACAACTTTCTTCAGGTTGCCCGGCTTATCCATGTTAAACACCACTACAGGCATGTTGTTTTCTCTACACATGGTTGTTGCAGTAAGGTCCATCACACGCAACTCTTTTTCATAAACCTCCTCAAAAGTTATCGACTTAAACATTGTTGCATTCGGGTCCTTTTCAGGGTCGGCAGTATAAATGCCATCCACCCTCGTACCTTTTAGCATAACATCGGCCTCAATCTCAATGGCTCTCAACGATGATGCCGTATCTGTAGTAAAGAACGGATTACCCGTACCACCAGACAATATGGCGACCTCTCCCTGTTGCAACGACTCAATGGCCTTCCATTTACTGTAATAGTCGCCTACGGGTTCCATACGTATGGCAGTGAAAACCCTGTTTTTCTGACCTATTGCCGACAATGCAGAACTCAAAGCCAAACTGTTGATTGTGGTTGCCAACATACCCATCTGGTCGCCCTTAACTCTGTCAAAACCTTTTGATGTGCCACTCAATCCTCTGAAGATGTTTCCTCCGCCAATCACTATAGCCACCTCCAAGCCAAGCCCAACGACCTCCTTTATCTGTTCTGCATATTCGCTCAACCTCACCTCGTCGATTCCATAATCTTTGCCACCCATCAGCGACTCACCGCTGAGTTTTAATAACACTCTCTTGTATTTCATAATATAATTATAATTTTTTCTATGTAATATATAATAACTCGCAATAATTATCTCATTTTATGCCGACGGCTCTATAATCTATTTGACTTCATCTGCACATCTCAATCTATGAACTCAACCTCCTTAAAGGCATATTTCCTCTCCTCTCCGCTGTCCAAAGTCTTTAATACCAAATGCCCCGATGGCAATATTTGTTCAACCTTCGCCACAAACTCGCCATCTTTGTCTTTATATTTATGATAGCCGGTTCCTCTGTAAAGGCTGCGCATATACTCATCCTCTATCTCCTCAATTTTTCCATCTTCAAAAAGGCCATAATAGTAATATGTAAAATTCCTCGTAAAGATATATTCCATATTCTCCATATCACAAGGCAAGCCGATAATCTGTCTTACCGACACAGGGTTGGGTATATCATCGGGAAAGCTTTCTTGATTAACATTGATACCTATCCCAATAATTGAATTCTTCACATACTTACCTTCCAAATCATTCTCAATAAGCATTCCGGAAATTTTCTTATCTCGCCAATAGATATCGTTAGGCCACTTTATTGTGATATCGTCTACAAAAAGGTCGAGCAGGCTCTTAACAGATAGTGATGCGATGCGTGAGATAATAAACTGCTGGTTTGCAAGCAGATTATTTGGGTATATCAACAGACTGAACAGCAAATTCTCGCCTCTCTCGGAGTGCCACGAATTGCCACGTTGACCTTTCCCCTTTGTTTGATAATCGGTGAGCACCATCAATCCATCAACCGCTTCATCCGGCTCCTCCTTTATGATTCTTTTCATAAAGTCGTTAGTGGAGTCGACCTCTCCCTCCCAATGAAAACTTATTTTTTCCCCTAAAGAGTTCATCACATCAAATTCAGAATGAATAAAATGCATCTTCAAAATGCTCTACCTCAAAATTATCGCCACTACAGACAATTCCAATTATATCGAACCTCGCCTGTTTGTCTATATCATGACTGTCGATATAATATCCTGCCGACTCCACCATCCTGTGCATCCGTTGCTCCCCTACCGCCTCTTCGGGGTTTCCCCACCTCTTAGTTGCCCGTGTCTTTACCTCCACAAAAACCAAGAACTCTTCATACTCCGCAATAATATCTATCTCATAGCCATGAAAAGTCCAATTTCTATCAACAATTACATAACCTCTCTTTTTCAGGTAATCAACAGCTGCATCTTCCCCTTTTTTGCCCAGCTCATTATGTTTTGCCATACCTTTCTACAAGCGATTTTACTTTTGTTTCGTAAATATATAAAATTAGCGCATAAAACCTTCCGTTTGGCAAAAATATTTTGTTTTTTTGTACACTGAAAACATAGGCACGTGCTTTTCTAAGCCAACCGACCTAAATACTGCTATATGAGCGATAAGATTAAAGTCAGAGATAGAAGAGTAGTCTTTATGATAAATAAAGAGGAAGAGGAACTGATAAACGTCTACCTAAAGAAATACAAAATAAGCAATCGTTCGCGTTGGTACCGCCAAACAATCATGACTCATGTCCTCAAGGTTCTCACACAAGACTACCCCACACTGTTCGACGAAAATGAAATGAGAAGATAAACACATTATTGATTTTTAGAGATGTTAGACGACAACTACTTTATGAAGCAAGCCCTGCACGAGGCTCAAATTGCACTAAAGAACGACGAGGTGCCGATTGGCGCTGTCGTTGTGGCAAACCAACGTGTCATCGCCAGAGCTCACAACAGCACCGAATCACTTAACGACGTGACTGCTCATGCCGAGATGCTCGCAATAACTGCTGCCGCCAACTCATTAGGTAGCAAATATCTGACCGATTGCACTCTCTACGTAACCATCGAACCTTGCCCAATGTGTGCCGGTGCCCTGCGCTGGGCGCAAATATCACGCATCGTCTATGGTGCATCTGACGAGAAACGTGGCTACAGCAAGATTTCCCCTACTCTGCTTCACCCCAAGACATCCGTAACTTCCGGTGTGATGGCCGACGACTGTGCCGACCTCATGCAGATGTTCTTCCAAAAACTGCGACAATAACAGCACTCAACAGCAAATAAAACTACATCTAAAATACATTCACATACTCATCGGCATTATTGCAGTCGATGCAACTGTTAATTGCCCTACTCTCCTTCCATTGCATTTAAGTATATCATTGCATACCAATCAACACAACACCACAGCTCAACAACTTCTTCTATTCGGGCAAGCATCTGCACAGCAATAAATCGGCGCACCATTTCATTCCATAATCATGAAACAAAGATCAACCACTAACCTCCTACCCACATACTCCGCATCATATATACAAATTCGTATATATAATCAAGAGTTGGCACAATGAAGACAGATTGTTGGTGAGTAAAAATGTTGTTAAATTTATGCTTTATGAAAAACAAATGATGGATAGAAACAATCTATCAAACAAAATCGCGATATAAGCATTTATATGGGTAGTGATATTAACACAAAGAATAAAAAAACATTAATGATATGAATAAGAAGAAAATCGCAATTATAGTTGGGAGTCTGCGTAAAGACTCATTTAATAGAAAGTTGGCTCTACATGCCATAAAGAATCAACCGGAGTCGTTGGATATGGAGATTGTGGAAATAGGTCAGTTGCCCCACTACAACGAGGATTATGATGTTGCCAACGAACCGGCAGAGTATGCAGAGTTTCGCAAGAAGATAGGCGAAGCCGACGGATTTCTTTTCTTCACGCCCGAGTACAACAGAACGATACCGGGTGTATTGAAAAATGCTATCGATGTGGCATCGCGTCCTTACGGACACAACAAGTGGAATGGCAAGCCGGGAGCCATTATCAGCAGTTCAACAGGTCCTACGGGAGGTATGGCGGCAAACCATGCTTTGCGTCAGCCGATGGTGTTCGTTAATGTCTTGATGATGCAACAGCCTGAGTGCTACATTGCCAACTCCTACACGCTGTTTGACGAAGATGGCAACCTCACAGACAAAAGTACTGCCGAGTATTTGGATAAGGTACTGAAATCTTACGAAGAGTGGGTAAATAAGTTTTAGATAATAAATGTTTGTATAAAATTGTTCCTAATTGTTCAGAGGGTGTTTCACAAATTGTGGGCACCCTCTTTTTGGTGGAGGGAGGGGTGTATATGTTGATGGAGTGATAATCTTAGAAAGTAAGTATAAAGAAAAAGCTATTTGTGTGGCAAGTATTTATATTAAAATATCACAATTATTATTGAATTTATTGGTATTATTATTTATTTTTGAGAATTGCAAAATCACAATACATAATTTGATATTATTTTATTAAATTTGCTTCTACTATCTATTGATTAATAATTTTCATATATGAATTCCAGATTCTTCACTAACGATCATGAAAACACTCTGTACAATAAGTTTCAAGGAGTATTTGACAACAATCCATCCATCAATTGCTTCGATGCAATGGTTGGCTATTTAAGAGCATCAGGATATTTTAAAATTAGAGGATTATTAAACAATGTTGAAAAAACTCGTATTCTTGTTGGCATTAATGTGGATAAATACATTGCTGAGGCGAATGCCAAAGGTTTAATTTATTATGCCGATAATGATAAAATAAAGGACGAATTTCTTGAAAGCGTCAAAAAAGACATTGAAACCTCTGATTATCATAGTGATATCGAAAATGGAATGTTACAATTTATTGATGATATTGTAAACGGTAAAATAGAAGTTCGCGCACACCCGAATAAAAAAATACATGCTAAAATATATATTCTCTACCCCGATAATTTCAACAAACACACGTTAAATGCAGGAGTTATAACCGGGTCAAGCAATTTAACTGACAATGGCTTAGGAACAGGAAATGAAAGGCAATACGAATTTAATATACTGCTGCATGATAATGAAGATGTATCTTTTGCTCTGAATGAATTTAACAGATTATGGGAAGAAGCTGATGGATGCACAATTCTCCCCACTGACATAAGGAGGACTAAAGCTGGAACTTATCTGTCGAAAGACGTTACGCCTTACGAATTATATATTAAAATGCTAATAGAGTACTTCGGGAATAGAATAGGTTACGACACAGAAAGCTTTTACGATATGCCCGAAGGATACAGAAGAATAGAATATCAAATTGATGCTGTTGAAGAAGGCTTTGAAAAATTGTTACGATATGATGGATTCTTTCTGTCTGACGTAGTAGGACTTGGTAAAACAGTTATTGCTGCAATGATTGCTAAGCGTTTTAGTTTAGAGAATGGCAGAGAGAAGACAAAAATATTAGTTGTTTACCCCCCGGCGGTTGAAGAAAACTGGAAGGCTACTTTTAATGATTTCGAAATCATGAATGTAAGGTTTGTATCGAATGGTAGTCTAAAGAAAGTAATAGATGAGGATGATTTCAACTACTGGAATGCAGAAGAATATGATCTGATTATTGTAGATGAGAGTCATAAATTTAGAAATCATGAAACAGGCATGTTCAAACACCTACAAGACATTTGTAAATGTCCGAGGATTAATAAAGGTAACATACCAGGGGCGAGAAAAAAAGTTATGTTGGTATCTGCAACACCTCTCAATAACTCTCCAGAAGATCTATATCATCAAATATTATTATTTCAAGACCCTCGAAAGCCAAACAACCTTGATGGAATAGCAAATTTGACATCATTTTTCGCGCCTAAGATATCTGAATATAAGCGTTTAAAAGCACAACCTAAGTTAGACGTGGATGCAGTGAAAAAACTATACGAGGAAATCCGAAATAGAGTAATCAAACCCCTGATTATAAGACGAACCAGGACTGACATTGAGAAAATCGAGAGGTATAGAAAAGATATAGGCGAGTTTCCTAAAGTGCAAAAGCCAAGAAAGACGGAATATGTACTAAATAATGAACAAGCATTGCTTTTTCAGGTGACAGTAGATGTATTAACTGAGAGAATGACTTTTAACAGGTACCAAGCAATCGCCGGACTGAGAGATGATATTAGAAATCAGCATTACGAGAAAGCTGAATTAGTATCTAAGTCGTTGGCATTTATCATGAAAACATTATTAGTCAAACGTCTAGAGAGTAGTTTTTATGCATTTAAAAACTCACTGAATAGGTTTAAGATTGCAAACGAGAGAATGATTGAAATGTTCAATAATAATAAAGTGTTTATTTCACCTGACTTGGACATAAATAAATTTTATGATAAGGGTTACTCAGATGAGGAGATAGAGGAGGAAATAAATAAAGCCCAAGTGGATAATCCCAAAAATAGAGTTTTCAGTTCTGATGATTTTGAACCTGACTTTCTACCTCAATTAATATCTGATCAAAAACTTTTGGTACAACTTTGTGAACGTTGGAACAAAGTTGACGATGACCCAAAACTTGACAGGTTTATAGAACTGTTGGATAGTGAACTTTTTGATGTTGAGATTAATCCTGGCCAAAAGCTTGTAGTTTTTTCTGAATCCACTGATACTGTAAATTATCTTGCCGATAAAATCAATAGGTATGATGTATTATCTATTTCAGCTAAGAATAGAAGAAATATGTTCACTACCATTAGAGAGAACTTTGATGCCAATTTTGATAAAAAACAAAAAAACGATTATAATATTATTCTCACAACCGATGTGCTGGCAGAAGGTGTTAACTTACATAGGAGTAATGTAATAATAAATTATGATACTCCATGGAACTCAACTCGATTGATGCAGCGTATTGGTCGTGTTAATCGTATCGGATCTAAGTTTAAAAATATTTATAATTACGTTTTTTATCCTTCGGCTGAAGGTAATGTGCAAATAAATCTAATTAAAACCTCACTTATAAAGATACAGTCATTTCATACAGCATTAGGAGAAGATAGTCAGATATACTCTCCGGACGAAATTATTGATCTTGATTTAGACAGGTTGTTTGAAGCGTCCATTGAAAATGAAGAAGTGAATAAAGAGCTTATTTATCTTGAAGAAATAAGAGATTTCAAAAAAGAAAAACCAAAAGAGTTTAAGAGAATAGAGAAAATTAACTTAAGAAGCAGAACAGGAAGAAATAGGAGAAAAGTTAACGATACAGAGCTGACAAAATCATCTCTAGTGTTTCTGAAAACAGATATTAGAAACAATTTTTATTTGGTTGACTCAAACAATGCTGTAGAATTGACATCTTTAGAGGCAATTGAGTTTTTCAAAGCAGAACCCAATGAAAAAGCAGTTGATAGAATTAAAGAACATCATGAGCAAGTTAACAGAGCTAAGAATAGCTTTGAATCAGCTCGTCAGCAGGAGTTTCAAGAAACATCGTCTGTTCGTGCAGCTGGACAACACGTTATTAAAGCTAAAAACCTAATTAAAGAATTTAAAACTCTGATAGATGACCCTGAGATGATAATACAAGTCGAACAACTCTCTAAGATGATTGAATGGGGCACAATTACAAGTTTAGCCGGTGACTTGAATAGAGCAGAAAAAAAGTTAGAAAAAAAGCAGATCAGTCGTGAAGATTGTCTCCATTTAATTGTAGAACTTGCACAAAAATATAACTCTTATTATTTAGATGAAGTAAAACAAGAAGATATCGCAGAACCAATAATTATTTTGTCAGAATCCTTTAATTAAATAACCTGAAAATATGAAAGCATTATTCCAGAACATATACTCAAGAGAAAATTATATCAAAATTATCCGTTACGTTTTTGCAAACTCATTTGAGGAATTTAGAAATCCAGAAGCAATTTACCTTAGTGATAAAACTTTAGCTACCAAAGCATACATGCTCGGAATTATTAAATTAGCGGATGGTAATGAGTTGGCTGTGTATGAAACAACTCTGAGCAACTCTTGTAATATATCTCGCAACCGTGTAGGCATTAGAAACCTGTTAAGGAATTCATGGAAATTTTACGACGGTGCTTTTATTGCAAGTTTTCAGCCTAATAAAGATGATTGGAGATTTTCTTTTTTAAGTGAGACTAAAGGATTTGATGATGAAGGCAATTTTGCAAAACAAAAAACGCAAGCTAAACGATATACATATCTCTTCGGCAAAGAACATCCATGTCGTACTGCGGAAGAACGATTTAAAACTTTATCAAAGAGCAATAAAAACTTAAAGGATATCATCGATGCATTCTCGGTAGAAGCACTAAGTAAAGATTTCTATAAAAAGCTTTATAATTGGTATGAATGGGCATTAGATCCTAAAACTGGAATTACATTTCCTGATGTGCATACCTTTAAGACAAGCAACTCAGAAGATATGAATGTAAAAATCATTCGCATGATAACCAGAATTCTTTTTGTTTGGTTCATAAAGCAAAAGGAGCTTGTTGGAAATAAGTTGTTCGATGTACGAAGCCTAAAAAGTATTTTAAAAGACTTCAATCCTATGGCAAAAAACAATGGTAATTACTACAATGCAATTCTACAAAATTTATTCTTTGCAACCCTTAATCGTGCAATAATTGATGAAGAAGGCAACCCTCGAGGTTTTGCCAAAACAAAAGGTAAACGAGAAGTAAGAACCTTTTACAGATACGGTGATGAGATGTTTCAAATAACAGAGGAAGAAATCATTGAACTATTCAATAAGATTCCCTTCCTAAATGGAGGTCTTTTTGAATGCTTAGATAAGTTTAAGAACATTGACATTCAGCAAGATACAGATATCTACATGGATGGATTTAGCAGAAACAATACAAGAGATTCAAATGGGAACTTTAAATACCGTGCTTTTGTGCCTAACATTTTATTTTTCAATAATAATGAAAATGATGACAAACATTTAGGACTGTTTCCCCTTCTATCGCAGTATAATTTCACCATAGAAGAAAACTCCACCGATGACGCACAGGTTTCGCTTGATCCTGAATTGCTGGGACGTGTATTTGAAAATCTTTTAGCAGATTACAATCCTGAGACACAAGAGTCTGCGAGAAAATCAACAGGTTCTTTTTATACGCCTCGTGAAATTGTTAACTTCATGGTAGATGAGAGCCTGATTGAATATATAAATAAGGAATGCCCAAGTATTGACTCTGATTTAATCAGAAATATCTTTGACAGCCACAGTAAGCCGGAAAACGTTACGACAGAGCAGAGCTCAGAAATAATAGAAGCATTAAAGAGAATCAAAATATTAGACCCGGCCTGTGGTTCCGGTGCATACCCTATGGGTTGTCTGCTTAGAATGGTAGAAGTGATTGAAATCCTACAAGGACATTCAGAAAATAGATATGACTTAAAACTACATATTATTGAGAATTGCATTTTTGGTGTTGACATACAGCCAATTGCAATGCTTATTAGCAAGTTACGTTTCTTTATTTCATTGATTTGCGATCAGAATGACATTAACTTTGAAAGTTCTGAAACTAATTATGGAATTAATACATTACCTAACCTTGAAACTAAATTTGTTGCAGCCAACACGTTACTCAATGCATCCATTAGGTCGTATGATGATGATTGGACAAAAGATGAAGAGTTAACTCGCTTAAAAAACGAATTATTAAATATTCGACACGAGCATTTTCGTGCGAGAAGTTCGTATAAAAAACAAAAAATCAAAACTGATGATGAAACAAAACGAAAAGAGATATTGCAGTATATAATTGATACTACTTCTAAACCTAATATTGAACGAATCGACAAATTTCAAGAGGAAGTATTAAAAAAGAGAGACGAGTTATTACTATACCAAGAAGAGAGGTGGGAAGAAGAATGGACAAATACTCAACAAAACATCTTCGAATCTGCAGAGCCGAAATTAATTAAGCGTGATATCAACAAGGAGAAACGCGACAGGATTAAGAATGAAATCAGTGCATTAGAGGCTGAAATAAATAAAGAAAAACAAAAAAGCATTATTCGTGGATTTGAAGGAGCAGTTGAACAAATTACAAACTGGAATCCATACGATCAGAATCAGTCTAACGATTTCTTTGATCCAGAATGGATGTTTGGAGTTACTGGGGGATTTGATATCGTAATCGGCAATCCACCATACTTCCTACTCTCAGAAAATAGTCTAAACAAAAATAATGAAGGAAAGTATATTAAACACAACATATTATACCAAAATTGCAACTATAAAACCTATGAAAAAGGGACAAATATTTGTTGTTTATTTTATGAACGTGGATGGCAACTACTAAAAGAAGGTGGACATCTATGTTATATTACTACAAATAAATGGATGCGTGCAGGATACGGCTATTCTACTCGTGGATTTTTATCTAATAACACCAACCCTAAGTTATTAATTGATTTTGGTGATATTCAAGTTTTTGAAAGCGCGACAGTAGATACCAATATACTTCTTTTTGAAAAGGGGAAAAACACATTTGCTACAAATGCTTGCTTAATTAAAGATAAAGAGTTAAAAAACCTAATTGATTATGTTACGCAAAATGCGAAAATAATGTCATTCAATGGAGATGAAAGTTGGATTTTTCAAGATGACATAGAGATGAGCATAAGAGCGAAGATTGAAGCTATAGGGACCCCTTTAAAGGATTGGGATATTAAGATCTATCGAGGAGTTCTAACTGGTTTCAATGAAGCCTTCATTATTTCAGGAAAAAAGAGACAGGAAATATTAGAAAACTGTAAAGATGATAACGAGAGAAAAAAAACTGACGAACTTATAAGACCTATTTTACGAGGGCGTGATATTAGGCGTTACTCATACAATTTTAGTGATAGGTATCTAATTGCTACTTTTCCTAGTAAGAAATACAATATAGATGATTATCCTGCCGTGAAATCATTTTTGGAAGGCTTTAAGCCAAAACTGAAACAAACTGGCGAACCATTGACTGATGCGGAGAGAAAGCATATATTAGACCATGCAATCAGTCAAGAAATAACAATTGATAATAAGGCTCTGAAAAAATCACGTAAAAAAACGAACAATAGATGGTTTGAGACTCAAGATAGCATAAGTTATTGGGAGGATTTTTATAAGCCAAAAGTTATGTGGAAAATTATAGGTTCTAATATTAATTTTTGTTTTGATGATAAAGAATTTTTATGTAATAATGCGGTTAATATCATGACTGGAAAATCGTCTTATTTACTTCAATTTGTAGGATTAATGAACAGTAAGCTATTTAGATGGTATTTAAAAATGACTACAGAGGCAGAAGTACAAGGTGGAGGTATTCAGTTATATCTTACTACATTAAAAAAGACACCTTTAAAATTAGATTTTGAAGACAATTTTTCTACATTAGTCTATAAACGTCAGAACAATGAAATTGATGATGAAATTATTGACAATAAGGTGTTCATGCTATATAACATTACTGATAATGAAATTGACTTCATTTTAAAGTCGAACAATGTGATTAAATAACGAAGTATGTATCACTATACGCTCTCTATATGGGAAACTTCTGTGATATTGAATTTAAAGATTTTATAAATTTCAAGGTCGATTAGTTTTTGGATTTTCTCCGAATTATTATCTTGCTCAATTATTTTTGACATTAAATTCTTAATTTTTTCATAATTGTCCCCTTTTTCGTATTTTGGTATTGGAAATTTTACTAAAGATTGTATGTTTAACATTATATCTCCAGCTCCTGTTCTATCACTATTTTGGTAAAAAAAATATTTTCCAAGTTTGCTACCTAAAAAGGCTAAAATATAAAGATTTTGCCTGGAAGCAATAAAGCATGCAGGAGCTGATAAAAAAATGCCTTCTTCAACTAATGAAAAAGCTAATTTTTTACCAACTGCTTTCCAGCAAATTTTTTGTTTATAAAAATCCTCCAAATAAGCACAGTTTCTTAAATTATATGGAGTATCACCTTTATCCTGTCTTTTTTTGAGCTGTGGATAGTATTTGTCTAAATGTTGCTTAACTGTGGGGTAATCATCTATGTCAACAGGTTTTATACCTTTTTCTTTAATTCCATTATGGGTATTAATTAACCACTTATCAGCAAAATTATATCCATATCTTTTTATATCCCTGCCTCGTAAAATAGGTCGATAAAAATATACTACTTTTATTATTTATCATTTCTAAATTTATTATTATGGTATATGGATACATAAGAGTAAGCACAGACAAGCAAACGGTGGAAAACCAACGTTTTGAAATTAATAAGTTTTGTGAGAAAAATGTTATGGTAGTAGATAAATGGATTGAGGAAACGATTTCAGGGGCTAAGAATATTAACGAAAGAAAACTGGGCAAACTGCTTAATAAAATGAAGCAAAATGACATACTGATTTGCTCGGAACTTTCTCGGTTAGGGCGCAATTTACTAATGATCATGGGGATTCTTAACGAGTGTATGAATCGTGATATTCAAGTATGGACTATTAAAGATAATTACCGATTAGGAAGTGATATCAATAGCAAAGTCTTAGCATTTGCATTTGGTCTATCTGCAGAAATAGAGAGAAATCTTATCTCTCAACGGACCAAAGAAGCTCTTGCACGTAAACGTGCCGAAGGGGTTGTTCTTGGTCGCCCCAAAGGGAGAAAATCATCCAGAACAAAACTTACCGGACAAGAGAAAAAAAATCAAGAATTACTGGATAAAAAAGTATCTTATTCTGCAATTAGTAGAATATTAGGTGTACATCGACTAACAGTAAGTAATTTTGTTAAAAATAGAATGTAAAAAAATATGCTAAGATGATATGATATTATATTCTTGATTTAAAAATATAACTACATCAATATTTTACTAACAATAGTTTGTTTATTATTAAACTATTATATCTTTGTGTTTACTGCAATAAATACAAAATGAGAACGTTTACTTTAAATTTAATAGTATCTGTCATAATCATTGCGTTTAATTGTTGTGGCACAAACAACAAAGAGAACAATGGAACCGACAAGGATGTAACGACACAAACAGTTGTTGAGAAACATGGTAAGCTTTCTGTTGATGGGATATTCATGGTGGATGAATCAGGAGAGAAAGTAGCACTTCATGGCGTGAGCTTCGGATGGCACAATTGGTGGCCACGCTTCTACAACAAAGGTGCCGTTAAGACATTTGCCAACGATTGGCAATGCGATGTGGTGCGAGCTGCAATGGGTGTTGAGCCTGAACGAGGATATATCAATGAACCGGAGTTTTCCACACAATGTGTGACCAGAGTGGTGGATGCCGCCATAGAGAATGGAATATACGCAATAATCGATTGGCACAGTCACTCTATTCGCACTGATGAAGCTGTAGAGTTTTTCAGAGATATGGCGAACAGATATAAGGATTATCCAAACGTGATATATGAGATATTCAACGAACCTGTGGAGGATTCGTGGGCGGAAGTAAAAGCATATTCCGAAGAGGTAATAAAAGCTATTCGCGAGATAGATAAGTCAAACATTATCATTGTCGGTTCGCCACATTGGGATCAGGATATACATATTGTTGCCGATGACCCTATAACTGGTTACGACAACATAATGTACTCGTTACATTTTTATGCCGCCACACATCATCAGTTTTTACGAGACAGGGGTGATTACGCCATATCGAAGGGTATCCCGATATTCGTTTCGGAGTGTGCCGGAATGGAAGCTACAGGTGATGGCCCCATCGACTATGAAGAGTGGCAACTATGGCTTGACTGGATGGATAATAACCATATCGGTTGGGCTGTTTGGTCAATAGCCGACAAAGATGAAACATGCTCGATGATGCTGCCAACTGCACCGGCTGATGGTAATTGGAACGACAACCATCTGAAAGAATGGGGAAAAATTGTGAGAGAAGAACTGACGAAGCAACAATAAAAGATTATTGCGCTTATGCGTGGTGTCATCTATAGATTATTATTAATATGGTTACAAAATGGAACAGAGGGTGTTTCACATATAGCGAGACACCCTCCAATATTATTTTTGTTGTAATATTATCAACAGTTTATAGCTTTGGCAGTTTCCATGGCTGACGATAGTTTGCTTTAATCAGTTCGTTGGCCTCCGCGTTGTCAAATTTTCCTGCTTGGTCATCCCATTTTAGGCTATCGCCCACCCTGCAAGATATATTACCCATGTGGCTTAGCTTTGCAACTGTGGCAGCAATAGCAACATCGGCATTGGGTAGTTGGCGTGTACGCATACACTCGAGTGTGTTTGCAACATGATTGTACAATCCTTTGCCCTCGCCTTTTTTAAATGGAACTGGCTCCATTCTCGGAACGGCAGGTGTTCTCTTATTGTCGCAAGGATAGCAGTATGGAAAATTCTTACTTGTAACTCCATCTTCTGGAAGGACTTCCCAGCCTTGACGAGTAAGAACGAGTGTGCCGTTTTCTCCATAGAAAGCCACACCTTCACGTTTGTCAAACAGTCCGTGGGCTATTCCGCAAGCATGGTCCCAGATGATATTGAAATCGTCATACTTATAGGTAATCATAAGTGTGTCGGGAGTCTCCATAGCTCCATCGGGATATGCATATTTGCCTCCTGCGCCATAAACAGAGTTTGGCAGACCGACGTTCATGCCTTTTAATGCATAATCGAGCAGATGAACACCCCAATCAGCCATCAGTCCGCCGGCATAGTCCCAGAAGAAGCGGAAGTTGTAATGAAATCTGTTTTGATTGAAGTTTCTTTTAGGTGCAGGTCCCAACCACATATCGTAGTCTACTCCTTCGGGAGGCGTTGAATCGGGAACAACAGGCAGTTTCCATTTGCTGGTTTGATATGCCCATGCTTTTACTGTCCTTACACGTCCTAATGCGCCACTATGAATGTAGCTTGCTGCTTCGTCCCAATGAGGGTCGCTGCGTTGCCATTGTCCCACTTGCACAATGCGGTTATATTTTCTTGCTGCATTGACCATCAGGTCACACTCTTCGATGGTGTTAGCCAACGGCTTTTCAACATACACATCTTTGCCGGCTTGACAGGCTGATACTGCTTGCAGGCAGTGCCAATGGTCGGGCGTTCCAACGATAACCAAGTCTATATCTTTGTTGTCGATAATGTGACGCCAATCTTTTGTCAGCTGTTTTGGTTTCTTTTTCTGTATTTTTTCAACGTTGACTGCTCTTTCATAAAGATATTCATCATCTATGTCGCACAATGCAACGCACTCCACACCGGGGAATTTTAGAAATGTTTCAAGGTCGCTCCATCCCATATTACGACAACCAATAAGTCCTACTTTTATTCTGTTGGATGGTGCGTTTTGCCCAAACAACGAGTCGTAGGAGCCTGTGATGAGTGGAGACAAACCCACTCCTGTAGCCGTCAAGGCTGTTTTTTTAATAAAGTCTCTCCTATCCATAAGATTAATTAGGTATATATGTTTTACATGTTCTGTTCCAACATATCTTTGATGTCTTGCTTATCGCCATAGAAGACAACAATGTCTCCCTCTTCGAATACTGTTTTTGCGTTGACGATACCACCCGACTTCAATGTTGTAGTCATTGCACCCAAGTCGTTCTGTTGCTCAATCTGTTTGAGTTTTGTAAGTACGATAACATTGTATTTGATATTTAGTTCACTTTCGGATATTGTTTTGCCAATGAGTTTACGTGGTACTATGGCTTCTACAATGAGGTGATCTTTTGAAACCTCAAAGAGGTTGACGTAATTTTTTACAGATAGCTTCATTGCCCATCGCTCGGCAGATTCTGTTTCCGGGTGTATGATATCTTTTACATCCATGGTTTCGAGTATGCTCTCCTGCAATGATGTAATAGATCTTACTATTATATTTTTGACACCGCTCTTCTTGAGCATTGCAGTTATCAAGAGACTTTCACCGGCGTCGGAGCCTCCGCAAACGACAGCCATGTCGGCATTTTTTAGTGGTAGATGTGCCGCAGCAACAGGGTCGGTGCTATCTAAACAGATAACCTTTGTCAGGGTGTCTTTGCAAGCATCTACTCTGTTCATTGATTTATCTACACCTATCACTTCGTGTCCCATAAATACGAGTCTTTCGGCGAGTGCCGTGCCAAAGTGTCCTAATCCTATTATTATGAATTTCATATTATTCTAATTAATCAATAGCTCTTCTGAAGGATATCGGTATGAAGTCTTTGTTACCTGCTTGGTGAAACAGGTCAGCATGGTGAAAAGACTTACTCTACCTACAAACATAGTAAAAATTATCAACAGCCTTCCAGGATCGGACAGAAAAGGTGTTACATTTCTGCTGAGTCCAACGGTGCTGTAAGCTGAAACAGTTTCGAACAAGAGGTTCATAGGCTCTTTATCTTTTTCAATGAGTATCATAAAGAACGTCATCAATATGATAAACAGCACTGACAGCGTCATCTGTGAGAATGCTCTCGAAATGGTTATTTGTGATATTTCTCTGCCATGAAACTCTACCCTGTTTTTACCTCTTATTAGTGCCAAGAAGTTCATTATTGACACTGCGAACGTAGTGGTCTTGATACCTCCACCTGTGGATGCGGGCGAAGCGCCTATCCACATGAGGAATATGAACAAGAAAGTGGTTGGCAACGTAAGCAATCCTGTGTCGGTGCTGTTGTAACCGGCAGTACGAGTGGTGACCGACCCAAAGAATGATGCTGTCCACTTGCCTACTCCTGTGTCAAATTCCCTTAATACGCCATCTTTTTCGAATATGTAGAATGACAATGTTCCGACTATGATAAGCAACAAAGTGGTTCTTACGACAAGTCGCGTATTAACACTTACATGCATTGTGGTGTAAGCAAGTTTCTGTCTTTTGAAGATACGTTTGTATGCACCTTTTGCAAAGCTGGTTAGATATTTCCACAGGCTGTTTACAACAGGGAAGCCCAAGCCTCCCAAAATGATAAGTGACGATATAATTATGTGAAGAGGGAAGTTTAATCTGACCCTTGTGTCGTATAGGTTGCCTGACAATGTAGAAAAGCCTGCATTACAGAAACTTGACACAGAATGAAAGATTGAAAAATATATCTTTTCGTGCAGATACATATCGGCGTTTCTCATCGATAAGAATATCAATAACATACCTATTCCTTCTATCACGAAGGTAATCAGCAGTATTGATTTTAGTGAGGAGAAGATGTTGCCGAGCATCTCGCTGTGGGTTATATCTCTTATCAGCAGTTGGTTCCTGAATGATGTTTTGCCTTGAAAGAAGTAGCTGAAATAGGTCGTGATGGTCATTATTCCCAATCCACCTATCTGAATGAGAAATAGAATAACTGACGAGCCAAAAAGGGTGAAGGTAAACTCTGTATCGACAACAACGAGGCCTGTTATGCAGACAGCGCTGGTGGCTGTAAAGAGTGCATCGATAAATGAAATGCCTCTATTTGTTGAGCAGGGCAACAGCAAAAGCATGCACCCAATAAAAATTATTGACAGGAAGCTTAATACGAATATTTGTGCCGGACCTAACTGTATGGATATGTGCTTGCTTAATTGAAATTTCATATACCTAATTTAACATAAGACGCTATATTATGCCGTATGCTTATGCAAATTTACATAAATATATTTATGAAATTAACTATCTTTGCCAACAAATTAAAACATGCGCTATGTCTAAGAATTTCAAGAGAACACTTATTACTTCTGCATTACCATATGCAAATGGTCCGGTTCACATTGGTCATCTTGCCGGTGTTTATGTTCCGGCAGATATATATTCACGTTACCTAAGATTGAAAGGAGAAGAGGTGCTTTTTATCGGTGGTTCGGATGAACATGGGGTGCCTATTACCATCAAGGCGCGCAAGGAAGGAGTGTCGCCACAGGACATCGTGGATAGATATCACGAGTTGATAAAAAGGTCGTTTGAGGAATTTGGAATAGCATTCGATATATACTCGCGTACTACATCGGATATTCATAATAAGACGGCTTCCGACTTTTTTAAGAAACTCTATGACAAGGGTGAATTCATTGAACAGGAAAGCGAACAATATTACGACGAAGAGGCTCAGCAGTTTTTGGCTGATAGATATATTACAGGTACATGTCCTCATTGTGGCAACGAGAAAGCTTATGGAGATCAATGTGAAAAGTGCGGAACGAGTTTGAGTCCGACAGAGTTGATAAACCCCCACTCCATGCTGAGTGGCAGCATCCCAGTTATGCGCAAGACAAAACACTGGTACTTGCCACTGGACAAGCACGAGGAGTGGCTGAGAAAGTGGATTCTTGAGGATCACAAAGAGTGGAGAAGCAATGTTTATGGACAATGCAAATCGTGGTTGGATCTAGGTTTACAGCCAAGAGCTGTAAGTCGCGACCTTGATTGGGGTGTGCCCGTTCCTGTGGAAGGCGGCGAAGGCAAAGTGCTGTATGTGTGGTTCGACGCACCTATCGGTTACATATCAAACACTAAAGAATTGAGACCCAACGATTGGGAAAAATGGTGGAAAGACGAGGAGACAAGAGTAATCAACTTCATCGGAAAAGACAATATTGTTTTCCACTGCATAGTTTTCCCTGCCATGTTGAAGGCTGAAGGCAGCTATATATTGCCTGACAACGTGCCTGCCAACGAGTTTATGAATCTGGAAGGCGACAAGATATCCACATCGAACAACTGGGCTGTATGGCTTCACGAATATCTTGAGGATTTTCCGGGCAAACAGGATGTTTTGAGATATGCACTGACAGCTAACGCACCGGAAACGAAGGACAGCGATTTTACTTGGAAGGAGTATCAGGCTCACAACAACAACGAACTGGTTGCTGTGTTGGGGAACTTCGTCAATCGTGCACTTGTGTTGACAAACAAGTATTTCGACAACAAGGTTCCTGCATTGGGAGAGCTGACAGACTTGGACAAAGAAGCTATTGAGGAGGCTAAGAAGGTTAAGGGAAAGGTTGAATACAACCTGGACAACTTTCACTTTAGGGAGGCTCAGAAAGAGGCTATGAACCTCGCAAGAATAGGTAACAAATATTTGGCTGATGCCGAACCATGGAAGACATCCAAGACTGACATGGAAAGAACTGCAACAATATTGAACGTTGCACTACAGATTACAGCCAACCTATCAATAGTGATAGAACCGTTTTTACCTTTCTCTGCTGAAAAGCTGAGAGACTTCTTGTCAATAGACAAGCTTGATTGGCAGCATCTTGGCAGTTTTGATTTGCTGAAAGAAGGACATTCATTGGGCAAGTCGGAATTGCTTTTTGAGAAGATTGAAGACGACGCCATCGAGAAACAGGTGCAAAAGCTATTGGAAACAAAGAAACAGAACGAGGCAAACAATCATAAAGCATTACCTATAAAGGAAACTATAGAGTTTGAGACATTTGAGAAACTTGACATTAGAGTAGGTACTGTATTGGAGTGCGAAAAAGTGCCAAAGACTGATAAGCTACTAAGATTCTTGATTGAAGACGGACTCAACAAGAGAACTATTGTTTCAGGAATTGCAAAATATTACCCCAAACCTGAAGAGTTGGTCGGCAAGCAGGTGTGCTTTATTGCTAACCTTGCACCCAGAAAGATGAGAGGTATTGTTTCGGAAGGGATGATATTGTCAGCCGAGAATTCCGATGGTTCGCTGGCTCTTGTTACACCCAGCAAGGAGGTGAAGCCGGGGTCACAAGTTCTTTGATAAATTTATTCAGCTAAAGGTGCAACGCTTATGAAACTTTGCATCTATAAAGTATAAACGGATATTTATTATCAAATAACTTAAATTTATTTTTATGAAACGAAACGCACTATTGATTTTAGCATTATTCGTAAGCTTGTCTATGTTCTCGCAGAGAATGCATAGAGCCGAGTGTTGGGAGTGTTCTAAGAATATTTCTCAGAATGAGTTAAAGTTTAACATACCTGTGGCTATTTTTGGGGCTTTCCCGGAGATTTCTTACGAGAGGATTTTGAATTCCGACATCAGCGTTGGAGCATCTGTAGGAGTGGGGTTTAATGAAGATGATTATCCACTATCGTGGGAGTTTATGCCATATTTTCGCTGGTTCTTTGGTGGCAACTCAAAATCTTTGCAGAAGTATGGAGCAGGTTTTTTTATTGAAGTAAACGGCGCATTGATGGGTGTTAATGAGGATACCGACTCTTCGTTTGGCAACAATACTATGTCAGACAATGACAGCGAATTTGGTGCAGGATTAGGCTTGGCAATTGGTTGGAAATATCTTTCGAAGAACAACTGGATTGGTGAAATAACTTACGGCGCGGGACGAGATTTTTCCAATGATAAATTATATCCAAGAGTTGGAATATCAGTAGGTAAAAGGTTTTGAAAGACTGATACATCAACATGTTACAAGGAAGGGTGTGAATAATCGCACTCTTTTTTTTGTTTTTAGACGGTTTGTACTGTTCAGGTATTAAGGTTTTTGGGAAATAAGAAGCGCTTATGGTCTACTTTCGGGAATAAAGTGTAATTTTGTAGAATTATTAACAGAAGGATTAGGAACAATGCAGATTTCGGATAAATTAAAGAAGATACTCCCCGACTTGGCAGTTATTTTGGGGTTCATAATACTATCGTTCGTCTATTTTGCTCCGGCAGTTATTGATGGACGGGTAATTGCGCAACATGACTCACTGGCTGCAATAGGTCAAGGACATGAGCAACGCGAATTTATGGAACGCCACGACGGCAAACGAACGAGATGGAACCTGTCGATGTTTTCAGGTATGCCTTCCTACCAGATGAGCCCGAGCTATGACTCCACAAAGCCTTTGAATTTTGCCAAAAAGGCATATTCTTTATTCTTACCAAACTATGTTTTTCTGCTTTTCATAATGCTTTTAGGGTTTTATATACTTATGAGAGCATTTAAGGCATCGCCATTGGTGAGCGCCCTCGGTGCGGTGATTTGGACTTTCTCTTCCTATTTCTTCATAATCATATCGGCGGGACATATTTGGAAATTTATAACGCTTGCTTATATACCACCAACGATTGCCGGGTTGATATATGTATACAGAAAGCAGTATCTTATTGGAGGTCTGTTGTTTATGGTTTTTGTGGCATTTCAGATTTCTTCAAATCACCTACAGATGACCTACTACTTCCTGTTTGTCATGCTGTTTTTGGTTGTGGCATTGGGAGTTGAGGCAATCAAGAAAAAAGAGTTCGCAGATTTTATAAAGTCTACGTGTGTTTTGATTATTGCCGGCATCATAGGGATTGCAGCCAACTTAAGCAATATATATCACACATACGAGTACTCTAAGGAGACTATGAGAGGGAAGTCGGAACTTACGACACACCATGCTGAAGAGAACACTAGTGATGATGGCCTTGAGCGAGATTACATAACTGCATGGAGCTATGGTATTGGTGAAACATTCACTCTTTTGGTGCCAAACACTAAAGGTGGCGCATCGGTACCTATGGCTTTAAACGATAAGGCGATGAGCAAGGCTAAACCGGAATATGCACAGATTTTTCAGCAGATTGGGCAATATTGGGGTGAGCAACCTGGGACATCCGGACCAGTATATGTTGGAGCCTTTGTTTTGATGCTGTTCATACTCGGTCTGTTCATTGTTAAAGGGCCTGTTAAGTGGGCATTGTTGGCTGGTACTGTCTTTTCTATACTGCTGTCGTGGGGTAAGAACTTTATGGGTCTGACCGACTTCTTCATAGACTATATACCAATGTACAACAAGTTTAGAGCGGTTTCTTCAATACTTGTGATTGCAGAGTTTTGTATTCCCCTTCTTGCGACGTTGGCTGTGATGAAGATTATTGAAGAGCCAGACATATTAAAAAAGAACATTAAGGCTGTATATATAAGTTTGGGGCTTACCGGAGGTATTGCACTTTTATTTGCAGTAGCACCTAAGATGTTCTTTTCATCATTTGTATCGAGTGCAGAGATGCAAGCATTCGGAAGGGCGTTACCAAGTGAGCATCTGCAACCTTTTTTGGCAAATCTGACAGAGATGCGCGTGTCGATATTCAGGGCTGATGCATTGAGAAGTTTCGCAATAATTGCTGTTGGCACAATGATATTGTGGATGTTCATGCAAAAAAAGATAAAAGCGGAGTATTTTGTAGGAGCTGTTCTATTACTCTGTTTGGTTGACATGTGGGGTGTGAACAAGAGATATTTGAACGACAATGATTTCGTTGAACAGGCTAATATGCAGGTAACGTTCAACAAGACTCCAACAGATGAGATAATTCTTACTGACGAAGCCAAATATTATAGAGTATTGAACATGGCAACCAGTACCTTTAATGATGGTATTACACCATATTGGCACAAGGTAATTGGCGGTTATCATGCTGCCAAACTTAGAAGGTATCAGGATTTGATTGATGTTCATCTGAGCAAGGAGATGATGAGGCTTCAACAGGACATTATTGAAAATAAAGGCAATTTAGGATTGGCAGATCCCAACGGGTTTAAGGTGCTTAACATGCTGAATGCTAAATGGGTTATCATGCCGGCACAGGGAGGTAACACAATACCTGTTGAGAATCCGCACGCCATGGGCAACGCATGGTTTGTTGATAAGATAACTTTTGTTGATAATGCTGACGAAGAGATAAATGCCCTATCTAATATCGACCTGCAAAAAGAAGCAGTGGCAGACAAGAAGTATGAGTCAATACTGCAAGGGTTCACCCCTATAGCTACCGATGACTCGCTGAAGATATCCACAATTTCGTTGGCGGAGTACGACTCGGACTATCTGATTTATGATGTAGATGCCACAAAAGATGAACTTGCTGTATTTTCTGATATCTATTATCCGAAGGGTTGGAACATTACTATTGACGGAAAACCGACAGAGATGATTAGAGCCAACTACACGATGCGTGCACTTGTTGTGCCAGAAGGACAACATAAGGTTGAATTTAGGTTTGAGCCTCGTAGCATTAAGGTGACCGACACAATAGCGTTCGTGGCACTTTCAATAATGCTTATTTTAGCGATATTTATTTTGTATAGGTCTTTCAAGAATATGAAAAGAGCCTGATATTCACGATAATAATAAGAACAAAAACAACGTTTATGAAACTATTTAAGAGATTACTTACGGCAACATTATTGTATATAACTGTTTGTTTGTCAGCTTTATCACAACACAACGTTGAGATTATTCCATCGGGTTGGAGCATATCGTGGGGTGCAGGATTAGGCGCCATGGTTCCTACCGGCAACTTAGGTGACAACTTTTCAACAGGCTTTGCTGCCGACACGGAGGTGAACATAGCCTACAAGAGCAGCTTTTTGATGATAAATGGCGGATTCTCAACAAACTCATTGGCAAATGATATAGATGTGGTGAATGTTTCAGACAATAGTTCATCCGTTTGGCCAAAGAACTCGAATGCCCTACACGCATTTATTGGTGCAAATATCGGTTTTAACTTCTACGCTACCGACCATTTAAGCATCTATCCTTACGTTGGTGTTGCTCACGGATATATAGAGCCCAACCTTAAAACTGCCAACTCAGATGAAAACCTTGGGAATTTGAAGATGAAAAGCTTGTTGTGGAACGTGGGTATGGGTGTAGACTACAACTTCCCTGACAAGAACTACAGACCGGGCGCCATAAACAGGATTCTAAAAGTTGGTGTTAGATACCAATTTCAGAAGCCTGACTATGAGAAGGATTATGCGCAGTTTACGGGTGCGACACATTGGATGACGCTAAGATTCGTCATAGGGTCTACCATGCCGGGACGAAAGGTGCTTAAATAGAAAGCAAGAAAGCATATTAAAATTAGTTCTTCTTACGGTTGCAAATGGCAGTAAAGGGGCAGTAGCCACAATTCTTCTCATTCGACGTTTGTGTGAAAGGCACACTCTCATCAAATATCTCCTCTAAGACTTTGTTAATGCCCTCTTTCAGCGGCTCGGAATAGATTGAGATATCTTGTATGGGGTGCTTGTCAAAAGTAATCGTAGGGTTAAATGTGCCATACATCGACCTTATATAATAGAGTGCCGGCGATATCATCGCTTTGGGGTTTTCTGATTGATATACAAGGCTGTAAAGCAGGGCTTGAAGATGGTGTCTCGGGCGGTTATTCTTTGATGAATCGAAAAGTCGTTCAATCTTAGAAAAAGAGCTCTTGCCTGAACCTGTTTTATAGTCAATAATTCTTGTAACGTCACCTATCCTGTCTATTCTATCAATAGAACCTTTAATGTTTACCGTAAGATTGTCATTGACAATATATCTTTTCTCGAAACTGTATTCGGAACCTATATATGTGAAAGGCGTAAACTTAATATCTGCCTTTAGTGTTTTCAGAACATAATCTCTGATTATTTCACCTATCAGCAAATATTGCCCCTCCAACGGTTTTGCATCGTTTTCATCCTCGAGCTTGAAGAAATCCTTTGCAAATGCTTTTTGTATTAATCTGTCTATTTGTGGAATACTCTGTATTTTTGTCATCTCGGATAGTATCTCCTTGGTAACTGTCTTACCTTCATAAGGCTCGTATATATTTTGCATCACAAAATGGAAAATTGTTCCAAAATGTGCAAAACTAACGGATTCTTCCACCTCTGTTCCTTCCGATAATCCGATAATAGAAGTAAAATAAAAACGGAGCGAACAATTGATATAGTTGTTGATTGATGATGCTGACAATGCACTGCTACCTTCACCTTCTATGGTGAAAGAGTGAAGTTTCTTCTTTACGTATTCTGAACTTTTGCTTACCGATATGGTTTCGGTTTCCGGCAAAGAAGCATCAAACACTACCGGATGCTCAATGATGTTGTAATGATCCGGATAAAGATATTTTATCTGGTTGAAGTATCTGCTTACCTCACCTGTCTGCTTCATCTCGGTGCGAGTGTCATAAATCATATATATGTTTTTCGCTCGACTTATCATGCTATAGAAATGGTAAGCAAAAATGCTATCTTGATGTTTGTATGTGGGTAGTGAGAAGGCCTCCCTTATTGAGAAAGGTATGAACGAGTTTATATTGTTTTTTGCAGGGAAAACACCTTCGTTCATGGAAAGAATAATGATATTATCGAAATCCAAGACACGTGTTTCAAGAACTCCCATTATTTGCAAACCTGACAGAGGTTCACCTGCAAAAGAGACTGTTGCGCCATTGACCATATTGCTGAGCAACTTGAAGAACGTTTCGACGGACATTTCAAGATCACCCTTGAGCAGGTCTTCCAGCCTGTTTATCGTCTTGTAGTATTGCACGATGAACTCACGCTCCAAATCATTTGAACGTGTGTCGCCGGAGTAATCCTCTTCGGATTTTTTTTCGCCTGTTAGGGCTGAATATAGACTTGAGAGTATGTTCCGAATATAATCAGGCACTTGTTGCCATTCTGTTATAGGCGTAAATATCAGCTTGAGAATCTTATTGTCGGGAATTTCTGAAGCGGTTAGCAGTACTCTGTTATTTTCAATTATATATCTGTTGAGTTCTTCTGCTGATCTGCTACAGAGTGAGGCAATGAGCGAGTGATTTGTAATAGCTTTGACATATCTATAAAAGAAAGCATATTCACCATCTAAAGTACGTAAGTTCTTTTGGAAATTACCTATGTGATGAATAAGGCTTGAAATGGACGACAGAGATAAGCTGTAGCCCATAGTGACATTTATTTTTGTTATCTCTTCGGGGATTGAATATAAAGTTGGCAAAAGAAGTGTTTCATCGGGCAACACAACTGCCGTATTTATTGCCTGTTTAGAGTCTTTTATCCCTTCGTCAGAAATAATTTTGTTGAGTATGCTGTTGAGATATTTGACCTGTCCTATGCCGGAAGGCACTCCAAAAAGATGAACCGTCGGTTTGGCTTTTGTCGTATTTGTGGCATTTGACTCTTCCGCTGTGCTTAGAACATATCTTGATGGAAACAGTTTGGTATTCTTGTCTATCCATGCAGAAGCTCTGTTTTGTTTGTCTTTGAATATTTCAGACTCATAATCCCAATAGAAGTCGGCATCTTGATTTATTTGCAAAAACTTCATCAGTTTTATCTCTGCCGGAGTCAGAGCATTGAATCCAACGAATATGCATCGTTTTGCTTTGGAGGCATCTATAACTCCTTGTTCCAGCTTTTCGACGACATCTCTGAACATCATCCCTTCATAGACACGTCCGCTAACAGATAGTCGGTTTTTGAAATTGGCGTACAGCTCGGAGAGAATCTTCCACGCTTCTTGGAATTTTTTCTTGGTTTTATTATCCTTTTTCAGGTTTAAGTTCTCCCAGAACTTCGTGAGTTCCTCTATTTGCTTTTCGGTGAGATGAGAAAAATCATCCTGTATTGATTTTAGATTTACAACATTTAGAAAAACATCTTTGGAGTCTGCCATGAACTTATCGACATCATCGAAATCCTGAATAAGCATTTTTCCCCAATAGATGAAATCATCGAAGGTTTCCGATGTTTTGCTTATTTTTTTGTACTCTTCGTAGATTGTAACTAACAGCTCTATTCTATCCGCAATTGTGTAGGTAGATAATAACTCGAAAAGTTCTTGAATAGTCAATGTGGCAGGTGAAAAAATAGGTTTACCTGCAATCTCAGCAAGATATTTTTGGAAGAACAAAGCAGCCCTGCGATTGGGAAACACGAATGTAAATTCTTGTAACGCAGGGCTGTGATTGTCATAAAAAACCTTTGCTACCTTGTAAAGGAATGGAGTCATACTAAATAAAAAAACACTAAATTACTCCTTGAGCCATCATTGCATCGGCAACCTTCATGAAGCCTGCAATGTTTGCTCCTTTCACATAATTGATGTAGCCGTCCTGTGCACCATAGGTTTTGCACTGAGCGTGGATATCACCCATTATCTGGTGAAGCCACTTATCGACCTCATCGTTGGTCCATGAAATGTGCATTGCATTTTGTGTCATCTCAAGACCTGAACATGCGACACCACCGGCATTAACAGCTTTACCAGGTGCAAACAGTACTTTGTTGTCTACAAAGAAGTCCACAGCTTCAGCTGTGCAACCCATGTTTGATACTTCAGCAACTAACTGTACTCCATTGGAAATTAGTTGTTTTGCATCATCAAGGTTCAACTCATTTTGTATTGCGCATGGAAGTGCTATATCGACTTTGAGTTCCCATGGTTTCTTTCCTGGATGGAATACTGAACCGGGGAATTCGTCGGCGTATGGTGCAACGACATCGTTACCTGATGCTCTAAGCTCCAACATGTAATTTATCTTTTCAGGTGTGTTTACGCCTTCTTCGTCATAGATGTAGCCATCGGGACCGGATATTGCGACAACCTTTGCTCCTAATTCAGTAGCTTTTTTTACGGCTCCCCAAGCAACATTACCAAAGCCTGACACTGCGACTTTTTTGCCTCTTAAGTCTATGTTGTGCTCAGCACACATTTTCTGAACGAAATAGAGTGCGCCATATCCTGTTGCCTCCGGACGGAGACGTGAACCACCAAATGACTGCCCCTTACCTGTGTATGTTCCTGTGTGTTCGTGAGTTAGTTTTTTGTACATTCCATACATGTAACCAACTTCTTTTGCGCCGACACCAATATCTCCGGCAGGTACGTCTGTGTCGGGACCAATGAATCTCCACAGTTCCATAACAAATGACTGACAAAATCTCATTATCTCATCATTTGAACGACCTTTAGGGTTGAAGTCGGAACCACCTTTTGCACCTCCCATTGGAAGTGTTGTCAAGGCATTTTTGAATGTTTGTTCGAACCCTAAGAACTTAAGAGTAGAAAGTGACACTGATGGGTGAAACCTTATTCCACCTTTGTAAGGTCCTATTGCATTATTGAATTGTACACGATAGCCTATATTTACGTGAACTTGTCCATTGTCATCTACCCATGGCACACGAAATGTGAAAATTCTGTCGGGTTCCACTATTCTTTCCAATATTCCTGCTTTGTGAAACTCCGGATGTTGGTTGTAAACCTCTTCGATTGAAGCAAGCACTTCTTTTACAGCTTGAAGATACTCTAACTCGCCAGGGTGCTTTGCTTCCAGCTGAGTCATGACCTCTTGTACTTTCATATTTTTCATTGATTTAATTGTTATTACAACAAAGATAGAATTTATTTGTATTATTTCATAAACTTATCAATATACTATTAAATAGAGGGTATTTCATTTCCTTTTTTGGCATAAAATTGCTACTTTTGTGTAGCTAAGATATCAGGTTGCAGTGTATGAAAAATTGGTTTTAGATTAATGTGTTATGGCAAAAAATAAGTTGGCAAAATTTGCAGATATGGCTACCTATGACAACGTGTTTCAATATGACTTTGAGACACTTATAAGTAGTGGCTTTCCACTTAAGGGCAAATGGCATACCTTCTTTAATAATGATGGACCAATAGTTGTTGAGTTAGGCTGTGGAAAAGGTGAATATACTGTAGGTTTGGCTCGCATGTATCCTGAAAAGAATTTTATAGGTGTTGATATCAAAGGAGCAAGGATGTGGACAGGTGCGACCGAGGCAAACACTGATAATCTTAATAATGTTGCTTTCATACGAACACGTATCGAGCTTATCAGTCACTTCTTTGCAAAAGATGAGGTGTCGGAGATATGGCTAACATTCCCTGACCCGCAAATGAAGAAGGTGAACAAGAGACTCACTTCAACTCGATTCATGAAGGAGTATAACAAAATTCTTAAGAATGATGGTATAGTCAACTTAAAGAGTGACAGCAACTTCATGTACACATACACGAAAGCCATGATTGGGGAAAACAATCTAAAGGTTTTATTTGATAGTGACGATCTGTATAACTCGGGCATTGAGGATGAGATATTAAGCATTAAGACATTTTATGAACAGCAGTGGCTGGAGCGAGGACTCACCATAAAATATATCAAGTTTGAGTGCCCTCAAAAAAGCGATTGGCAAGAACCTGATATAGAAATAGAGAAAGATGATTACAGGAGCTTCGGCAGAAGAAGAAAAAATATTTGATTATGGCAATATATCCACAACTTATTTTAGATGCATTGAAGAATGTCAGGTACCCAGGTACCGGGCAGGATATTGTATCTGCTGGAATGGTAGAAGATAATATAAGAATTGAGGGGAATAAGGTTTCTTTCAGTTTAATAACGGAAAGGGTTAACGATCCATTCATTAAATCCATTGTAAAGATGGCTGAACAGGCCATCCTGACCTATGTCGATAAAAATATTGATATAAAGGGCAATATCTCGGTGAAATCGAAGCAGCCACCCAAGGTTGCGCATAGTGAAACTCTACCAGGAGTAAAAAATGTTATTGCCGTGGCTTCGGGAAAGGGAGGTGTTGGTAAGAGTACTATCTGTTCTAATCTTGCTGTGGCACTTGCAAAAAAGGGTTATAAGGTTGGGCTGTTGGATGCAGATATTTTTGGGCCTTCTGTCCCTAAGATGTTGAATGCAGAGGATGCTCGTCCATTGCTAAGCAAAAAGGATGGCAGAGACTTGATATCTCCAATAGTGAACTATGGTATAAAGATGTTGTCCATAGGTTTCTTTGTGGATAAAGACGATGCTGTGGTGTGGCGTGGTGCGATGGCCAGCAATGCTCTTAAACAGCTGATAAATGATGCCGACTGGGGCGAACTCGACTATTTTCTTATAGATTTTCCTCCAGGCACGAGTGATATACACTTAACGTTAGTACAAACTCTGCCCATCACCGGGGCTGTCATCGTGAGTACACCTCAAGATGTTGCACTGGCTGATGCTCGCAAGGGAATCAGCATGTTTACCAATGATAAAGTAAACGTCCCTATATTGGGGTTAGTGGAAAATATGGCATGGTTTACACCGGCAGAATTGCCCGAAAACAAATACTACATCTTTGGCAAGGATGGTTGCAAAAAACTTGCCGAGGAGTCAGGATATGAGTTACTCGGACAAATACCAATAGTTCAGAGCATTAGAGAGGGAGGAGACAATGGCGTACCTGTTGCAACTAATGAGGATAGTATCATGGGAATAGCTTTTGGCGCACTTGCCGATAATGTGGTTAGAGCTATTGATAAACGGAATAGTGAACAACCTAAAACGAAGATCGTTGAAATAAATAAGAGATGATACATCCATTAGATAAATTCAGATATTGCCCAAAGTGTGGCTCTACTCATTTTGAGATAAAAAATGAGAAAGCCAAGAAGTGTGCAGACTGTGGATTTGAGTACTACTTTAATTCATCAGCGGCAACAGTGGCAGTAATTGAAAATGGAAAAGGTCAGATTTTGGTTGCTCGCAGAGGAAAAGAACCGGCTATTGGTACTTATGATCTGCCAGGAGGATTTGTGGATTTGAATGAAACAGCCGAGGAGGCAATGGCAAGGGAAGTGTTGGAAGAAACCGGAATGAAAGTTTCATCTCTTGAGTATTTATTCTCGATCCCCAACAAATACATTTACTCTGACTTTGAAGTACAAACCCTTGACATGTTCTTCAAATGCAGTGTTGAAGACTTCAGTGGAATGAAAGCCAAGGATGATGTAGCAGAATTGTTCTTCATAGACAAGGACAAATTGAATCACGAGGATTTTGGTCTTCATTCGATAAGGCAAGGAGTGAAACTATTAAAATATAGATGGAAAAAATAATTTATTAAGACAATAAGAGTGCCCTAACATGGCAAACAATTAATAGAATGTGTATGAAAAGAATTATCTTATTAGTGGCTATAGTCTTGACGTCATACGTTGTGGTTGCACAAAACATGACATTGGAAACACGTCCAGAGAGACTATTCGATCAAGGTAAAGAGATGTACCTTAACGAAAACTGGACCGGTGCTGAAGACTTGCTAAGAGAATACAAATCGCTTGGAACTGAACGGGAACGACTTGAAGAAGCCGACTTTATGATTGCTGTTTCTATGTATCGCAGGGGCAAAAACGGCAGTGACGAAGCAATGAAGGAGTTCCTTGCCAATCATCCGGAATCAATACATCGCAATCTCTTCAATTTTTTAATAGGCTCATACAACTTTAACAAGAAGAATTGGGATGAAGCCTTGGTGTGGTTTAATAAGGCGGACCTCGACTACTTGCCGTTAAGCCAGCAGGAAGATTATAGTTTTAGAGCAGGATATGCACATATGCAAGTCAACAATAAGGATGAAGCAACACGTTATTTTGGACTTTTATCACAGAATAGCCATAAGTATCGTGACGTCGCAGATTTCTACTTGGGACATATAGAATTCTCTAATGGAAACTACAAAGCTGCTATGAATAGATTCGAGCGTCTGAGAAATAATCCTAAATATGAGGAGGAAGTAGCTTTTTATAGTGCGCAAGCCACATTCTTTGATGGAGACATACAACAAGCAATAAATCTTGCTGAAACATTCTTGAACAGATATCCTAAAAGCAGACACAGCACAGAAATAAGTAGGATACTTGGTAATAGCTATTATCGCTTGGGGCAACCTTCAAGAGCCATTCCGTACTATGAGCGCTATATGACAGGGGTGGAAAGGCCTTTGAGGGGTGATGCATATTTTATGGGGTTATCTTATTTTGAAACAGGAAAGTATAACGATGCAGCAAAGATGTTTCAACGTGCAGTAGGTGAGCCTGATGCATTGTCTCAAAATGCACAACTACAACTCGGACAGACATACTTAAAGCTTAATCAAAAGCAACCGGCTCAGATGGCATTTGAGGCAGCATCACGTGAGACCTTTGACATGAAGGCTCGCGAGACATCAATGTTCAATTATGCATTGTTGGCACATGAAACAAACTTTTCTGTATTCAGTGAATCAATAACTCTGTTTGAGAACTTCTTGAAAGAATTTCCCAATTCTGAATATACTAATCAGGTGAACGATATTTTGGCAGAAACTTTCTTGACTACAAAAGATTATAGAGCAGCACTAAATGCCATTGACAGGATTAACAACCCGGGAAGAAGAATTCAGGAAGCAAAGCAGATGGTTCTTCTACAGCTGGGTGCCCAAGAGTTTATAAATGGAAATATGACGACAGCAATACAGTATCTGAATAATAGCATTGGTATGGGCAACATAAACATTGAGGCCAGAAACAATGCTCTATACTGGCGTGGTGAAGCCTATTATAGATTAGGCAACTTTGCAAATGCCACGAACGACTTCAGACAATTTACACAAAATGCCAACTCATCGTACGAAAACTACGCTCTGGGATGGTATAACTTGGGCTATGCTCTCTTTAAGCAACAACAATATTCACAAGCTGTTGATGCGTTTGAGAAATATATATCAACTGAATCCAACAGAAGAAGAGATGAGTATTGGGATGCTCTAAACAGAATAGGAGATAGTTATTATTTCAATAGAAACTTTAATGATGCCGAGAGATACTATGCACAAGCAGCGGACATCAATCCATCATCAGCTGACTACTCTGCTTATCAACGCGCATTCGTAATGGGACTACAACGAAACTATCAGGGTAAGATTAATGCCTTGGACAATTTGATGAAACAGTACCCAAACTCACAATATTACGACGACGCAATGTATGAAAAGAGTCGAGCACTTACGATGTTAAACCGTGAAGATGAAGCAATAAGGGTATTACAAAGATTGGTGAGTGAGTTTCCAAGGAGTCCGTTGGCAAGCCAAGGTGGCGTACAACTCGGCCAATTATACTACAATCATGGCAACTTCAAGCAAAGCATTGACGCTTACAAGAGGGTAATTGCAAATTTCCCTGGCTCTGACGATGCACGTAACGCATTGATGTCGATGGAAACCGTCTATCGTGATATGAACGACATACAAAGCTATGTAGATTACGCAAATGCGTTGCCGGGTGGAATGCGCATTACTCCATCAAAACAAGATTCACTAACTTATATTGCTGCTGAAGGTGTTTATATGCGAGGCAATAGGAGTGATGCTGAATCAGCAATGACTAAATATTTGCAATCATATCCTAATGGCGCATACAGCAGCGATGCTCACTACTATCTTGGTATTATTCAGAATGAGAAAGGCAACAAACAAGAGGCGATGTCACATTTCAGGAGAGTTGTAGATGCAAGTAGCATAAGATTTCTTGAGAATGCTCTTATTCTAACAGCTCAGTATGAATATGATAGCGCTAATTATCAGCAAGCATTGGCTGATTACTCACAACTTGCAAATGTAGCCAGAAGCGCTAGTAATAAGCAGGCTGGTCAAATAGGTGTCGTACGCTCACAAACACAATTAGGCAATTATCATGAAGCGGCAAGAGTAGCAACAGACCTACTTTCGGGTAGTGGCTTATCGGCTGAAACAGTAATAGAAGCTCGATATTTGAGAGCCAAGGCTTATCTCCAAGTAAATGAGAAGAGCAAGGCCGTTGAAGATTTGAAGTTTGTTGCTAATGACACTCGAAGTGTTTATGGTGCTGAAGCACAATTTTTACTTGCCGACTACTATTACGGAAGTAAGCAGTATGACCAAGCAGAAGCTCAAGTTAAGGACTTTATGCAGAAAGGTACCCCTCATCAATATTGGATGGCGAGAGCACTTATTGTTCTCTCGGACACATATTTGGCGAAGGGAGATGATTTCCAGGCAAACCAATATCTGGAGAGCCTAAGGAATAACTACAAAGGAACCGAGGAAGATATTAAGCAAATGATTAATGCCAGACTAGGCAACTAAAATTATGAATGATAATATTCAGTTTATGAAAAAGATAATACTAACAGTTGCCTTAGCAACTCTATCATTAGGAATATTCGCACAAGCACAAGACTCTTTACTTAGGAGACAGATGGAACTTGAGAGGGAATTTAATCCGACTCTTAGGAATGCCGATAAAATTAACTCTCTGCCAACATTGGGGAAACCTAATGTGAAGAAAGCAAATACTAATTACTCAAACTGGTCAGGACGTGTAACTCCACCGATTGAGATTGCACTTTCAAAGCCGGCAGATATTATGACTCAAATTCCATATAGTTCGCAAAGAGGTTACTTATTCTTCAATGCAGGTAACTATACTAATATCAACGGGGCTTTTGGATACAGAATAATAGATGACGAGAAGAATAATTTAGCTTTCTCTTTCCATCATAACTCCACTAATGGGGAAATAAAATATAATCAGACCGACTATAGTCCGGATAGAAACACTGCTACTATGATGGACAACTATGGCGCTTTAAACTTCAACCACAAAGCAGAACAAGTAATGGTTGGCTTGAAACTCTCATATCTACATTCAATGTTCAACTACTATGGTAATCCTTTTGGAAACGAATGGTACTACGACAATGATAAGAAAAACTATGGAGTTATTAATGCACGATTTATCGCTGAATCTATTAAATCAAATGTATTCAACTATAAAGGTTATATAGATATTAAGAACTTCACAACTAATATGAGCGACATAGCCGAATACGACTGGATGAAAGGTAATGAAATTGAAGCTATGGTTGGCTTGGACAAACCATATATGGGCGGGAACAACACTATAGGATTAGATGCGAAAGTAAACACTACATTCTATGATGGAGATGCTAAGGACTATTTTTTGCTGAATGCTTCACCATACTTTGGATTCAGCGGTGACGGATGGAATGCCAAACTTGGAGCTGATCTGCTTTATCAAAATAGTAACAAAAGCGAGTTTAGAGTTGTACCGAATGTTGATGCTAACCTAAATATTTCCGACAATTCTTCCATATATGTTAAAGTGCATGGCGGATTTGCTCCAAACACTCTAACCAATGTGATGGCAGAATCTAGATATATACTAAGTCCCAATCCTTTAAAAGCGTCATTTTCAATTGTAGACATAGAGGGTGGATTAAATATAGGCAGCCTGCCCGGATTCCGATTCAATCTATTTGGAGGTTATGTAAAAACAGATGATGAGCATTTTCTTGTCTTAAATGGCAACGAAAGTGAGGCTCCTGAGGAAGTTGGCGTCTTCAAAGAATCTCTAAAACCCATTTATGGCACATTGACACACTCCCACATAGGAGGTATGTTGGAGACAAACATATGGGCGCCATTAAACGTATCAATGAAAGTAAAGAAAAACTTCTATGATGTAAAAGACATAATGTTCAACGATGTCAATATTTCAGACCCGAAAGCATACAACATGCCAGGACTTGAACTATCAACAAATGCTACGTTGGAAATAATAGATAACTTGAAACTGATGCTAAACTACTACTTAGCAAGCGAACGTTGGAGCTACATGGACGGGGTCAACATAAAGATGGATAACATTAATGACCTAAGTTTAGGTGGAGCATACACAATCAACGACTCTTTTTCAGTGAACGTTAGAGCAAACAATCTGCTTTCACAAAGATACGATATCTTCTATGGCTATCCGGCACAAGGCATAAACGTCATGGGAGGCTTTACATTCAAGTTTTAGCATATATTTCACATAAAGACATTTTAATAAGCGGTTTTTCCTTCTTATAAATGATTTATGTAATTTTGCATCACACAAAGCATTAACTTCTATTTTTGCTTTCAGTAATATAAAAATATGGCTAAAAAAACAAAAAACAATAAAAGCAAAAAAGCAAATACAAAGTCTGGTAAACGAGGTGTCATAAAGATTATGTGGGGCGTGTTTGGTGCATTGGTTGCAGCCTCAATTCTCTTTTTTGCGCTTCTTTCCACCGGTGCTATTGGATATCTTCCGAATATTAATGAACTTGAGAATCCTATAGACAGGTATGCTTCTCAGGTAATTTCTTCCGACAATCAGCTGTTGTTCACATATTCTCTGAGCGATGACAACCGCATATTTGTAGATTACAGAGACCTTTCTCCGCACCTTATCAATGCACTTGTATCAACGGAAGACATAAGATATTATGACCACTCCGGTGTGGATATCATTGGTTTGGGGAGAGCCATTTTCAAGACTATCCTTCTTAGACATGAAGAAAGTGGCGGAGGAAGTACAATAACTCAGCAGTTAGCCAAGCAACTATACTCTCCCAGAGCCAATAGCAAAATACAACGTATGTTTCAAAAGCCTGTTGAGTGGGTTATTGCAGCAAAGCTTGAAAGATTCTACACGAAGGAAGAAATAATAAACTTGTATTTGAACAAGTTCGATTTCAACTACAACGCTGTTGGTATTGAATCAGCATCATACACATACTTCAACAAAGTACCCAAAGAACTAAAAGTTGAAGAAGCCGCTATGCTAATAGGTATGTTGAAGAACCCTTCACTATACAATCCGGTCAGACGACCTGACGTAACCAGAAATAGAAGGAATGTTGTTCTACGACAAATGCAGAAAGCGGGACATCTCACAAAACAGGAGGCCGACTCGATAACCCAACTACCTCTTGAGATTGACTTCAATCGCTCGGGACACATTGATGTTCTTGCACCTTACTACAGGCAGCACCTGGCCAAAGTGATGATGGCAAAGAAGCCGGATAGGAAGAGCTATGCATCATGGCAAAAGCAACAATTCTTTGAAGACTCACTATCTTGGGAAACAAACCCATTATATGGCTGGTGCAACAAGAACAAAAAGGCCGACGGCTCAAACTACAACATATATACTGACGGACTGAAGATTTATTCCACTATAGACTCGCGTATGCAGAAATATGCCGAAGAAGCTGTCACAGAACACCTTGGTGGATACTTGCAAGACTTATTTTTCCAGGAGAAAAAAGGCAGAGACTACGCTCCATACTCCGTTTCTGTACGCGACCAAGTAGATAATCTTATGCTTACTGCGATGAGGCAATCCGAACGTTATCGTGTACTTAAAAAAGATGGTTGGAGCGAAGAAGATATCATAAAGAACTTCAAAGAGAAGCCTGTCGAGATGAAGGTGTTCTCATGGAAGAACAATGAAATAGATACACTGATGACTCCATGGGACTCCATAAGGTATCACAAAAACTTCCTGCGCACTGGCTTCATGGCAATGGATCCATATACCGGGCATGTGAAAGCTTATGTGGGTGGGCCAAACTTCCAGTTTTTTAAGTATGACATGGTTACCACCGGTAAAAGACAGATTGGTTCTACCATAAAACCATACTTATACACTCTTGCAATGGAGGAAGGCATGACACCATGCGACGAAATGATTCACCAACCTATTACTCTCAAAACCGAAACAGGCGAGCTTTGGACTCCGCGAAACTCGGGACATGGAAGCGGACAGAAAGTATCTATAAAATGGGGCCTTCAGAACTCCAGCAACTGGGTAACTGCATACATCATGAGTCGATTTACCCCTCATGCCTTTGCCAGGATGCTGACATCATTCGGACTAAAAACTCCTGCAGACCCGGTTGTATCTCTTGCATTAGGGCCCAACGAAGCATCAGTTTACGAAATGGTGGGTGCATACTCATCTTTCATTAACAAAGGTATTAGAGTGGAGCCTGTATTGGTTACGCGAATAGAAGACTCATACGGAAACGAAGTAGCTTCTTTTGTTCCTTCCATGAAAGAGATATTCAGTGAATCAACATCCTACAAAATGCTCGATATGTTGAAGGCAGTAGTTGATGGAGGTACGGGTAACAGGTTAAGATGGAGATATAATCTGAAAGGTGAGATGGGGGCCAAGACAGGTACCACCAACAACAACTCCGACGGATGGTTCATGTCTTTTACACCTGATCTGGTGACAGGATGCTGGGTAGGAGGAGAAGAACGGTCAATACATTTCGACAGAATGGCTTACGGACAGGGTGCAAGCATGGCACTGCCAATAAGCGGACTGTTCTACCAGAAGATTTATGCCGATCCTGATCTAAACTACAAAGACGATGGCAAATTTGATATGCCGGAGGACTTTAATCCTTGTGATGGGTTGAAGCGATACTCACCTGATTTCTACCAAAAGGATAACCCCATAGAGAGTGAGGGTATTGACGACATTTTCAATTAGGACTACACCACACTAAACTATAAAATTAAACAGGGAGGCTTTTTTAGCCTCCCTGTTCGCTTACATATAATATCAAATACATGTAATTTAAACTATGTCATAACCAATACTGATGTAATTAAACAAAGACGAACATATCACCTAACATTATCATCACTTAGCGTATCCAACAACTATAACAGCGTTATCTCCGAGTTTGGGACCATCATAGGGTTCAACATTATCCCCCTCGAGCTTAAACAAAAAAGGAATGTCTACAACATAAGGTTCTGTTGACAATTTCAAATCTGAGATGTCCATAATGAATGTTTTGTACCCTACGAAAGACACAGCAATACGACCATTTTTGTCGGGTATCGGTAATTGAAAATTACCATTATTATCAGTAAGGGTGCCATTATTGGTTCCAACCAAAATAACTGATGCTCCCGGCATTGCTCTATTTTCAGAGTCCATCACCTTACCATCAACAATATAACTACCGTCGGCAACCCATTTTGGCATATCCTTAACAACTCTGGCAACCTCTTTTCCTAATGGTTCATTATCCTTATTACCATATAATGATTTAACTCCTACAGTTGCCACACCATTTGACTGAATAACTATTTTCGACTCAACAAGCCCCTGAACACCTGACTGTTGAGCAGCAACCGGATACTTAATATTTGTCGATAGGTATCTCATCATCTCCTTCTCTCCACCCGGAAATGTCATATTTTGACGCAAAACTGCCGTAACTTTTGTATCACTATTATCAGGTGAGGGTTCTTCTATCATAATTTCACTATGCGGAGCTCCACCATTTTCATTCTGAGTATCCGGCTTGGTTAAACTAAATTGAACAGGCATGGTAAACTTAACGTTAACCGCTACATTTCTCTGCTTTCCCGGATTCCATTTAGGCATATTCTCAATTACTCTTACTGCCTCTTTGTCAAGTGATGGGTCAACACCACGAACAACGGAGACATCCTTTATGCTTCCATCCTTAGCCACAACAAAACTTGCTATCACTCTACCTTCAATACCGTTATCAACAGCAATTTTAGGATAACGAATGCTATCGTTAAGGTATCTTGTCAACGCTTCCATACCTCCCGGAAACGTTGGTGTTTCTTCCACAACCACAAAAACTTCATCTTCAGCCTGCGTTTTCTCGGGAGGTGGCTCATTCCCCGATATCTCATTACTTGCCGCAAATATGCTGTTTGCAGTAATAAGAGCCAAGGTAAGTGGCAATACCATAAGATATTTTGCTAACTTACCTCTTGACGATTTAATTCTGTTCATCATCATAATTCTCTTTTTTAATTGTAATACATCAAACTTATTTACTAACTGAACTGCAGCTCCATGATTAGTCAATCGTAATAAATGATATTGATAATCCCTGCTATCAACACCTTTACTCAACACACCTTTGTCGGCCAAATACTCAAGATTGATGACAACCTCCCTCTTGATAAGCCAAACAAAAGGATTCCACCAACAGACCATCAACAAACTCTCGACAAGCATCCTATCAATCGAATGATGTCCTTTAACATGTGTTTGCTCATGCATGATGATCTGGCTTATTTCCTCATCACTATGTTTGTATTTATTGATGAATATCATATTGAAGAAAGAAAATGGCGTAATATCATCTTTCAAGTTATATACACGTGTGTCTAATACATCAAACTCTTCGCTCTTCAAACGCATGCGCATTATGAAAGCCAACTGCCACACCATACGCACAAGAAACATTGCTGAAATAATTATATATATCCACCCCAGCACTCCTACCCAGTCGATTGTATCCCAAAAAGATGGTTCCTTTACACCATCAGCAGACATTGTAAACTCTCCTACATCTATTGAAGTAGCAGTAACTGCCAATTCGGGCAAACTCTTATCGGTCGAGAAAGCATCCCCTATCCACTCTATGGTAAACATTGGGTAAAGCAGAGAAAAAGCTATGGCGAATAGAAAATACATCCGTCTCATTTTCAGAAATGTATCCCTTTTTAGCAGTCCTATATAAAGCAAATAAAACAAAGCCAAAGAAATGTTGACCTGAATTATATATACAAATATTGTGTTCATGATTCAATTCAACTTTTTGATTTACATCTACTTTTTATTCTGCTTCTCTATGAGTCTTACAATCTCATTCAAATCCTCAGCACTAATCTTTTGTTCCTTAGCAAAAAATGAAACCAACTCTTTATAAGAGTTATCAAAATGACTCTTAACAACTCCCGAAAGAAAATACAACTTATAAGCAGATTGAGAAATCTTAGGCTTATAGACCTTCACGTTACCAAACCTCCTTTTAGTCAAATAACCTTTGTTTTCGAGATTGTTGAATATTGAAGCCACCGTTGTGTATGGCTGTTTGGGCTCTTCCATCCTATCAACAACATCTTTTATGGCGCATTCTTCAAGCTCCCATACCAGCAACATTACGTTCTCTTCCTGTGGTGTCAATCTTTCCATATCTATATGTTTCTCTAATGTTTCATTATTTTAATATCACAAACTTACTATATTTTCGTAGATATAAAACTATTCAGTAGTTATTTAGTGTTAAAAAATTCGCAACAAAAAAAATCTCTCACTTTACAGTATAAAATTCATGTCTATAGACATCATAAAAAATGTCTATCAAAAATCAGCATCAACTAATATAAAAAGTATAACCCACATCCAACCCCCTCCGTACCAACTCTCACTGAAAGAAAAATTTAGTGAGAGTTGGTAGGGACCTGGTTAGGATATGGTTAGCACTTCATTGAGAACCGATGTCAGCAGATTGCAAATAATATTGGCACTTGTATTCTGCAAAAATTATATAGCGAAGAGGAAATATTTGTGGAATAAGAGATGAAAAAAGGGAGAACATCAAAAAGATATTCTCCCAAGATTGCAATTTATTAATATATAAACAACTAAAAATATTTTGCTGATTCTAATGGTTGTTTCAGTTTTGAGCTTCGAATTCTTGCATGCATTTTACCAATGCTTCCACTGCTTCCTTAGGACAAGCATTATAAATGGATGCCCTGAAACCGCCAACTGAGCGGTGACCTTTGATGCCCACCATGCCTCTTTCTGTGGCAAACTTCAGGAAATCAGCCTCTTTGTCTTTGTATTTTTCGTCCATCACGAAGCAAACATTCATGATTGATCTGTCTTCTTTAGCAGCAGTGCCAATAAACATCTTGTTTCTGTCAATTTCACTATAAAGAAGTGCGGCCTTTTCTTTGTTCTGCTTGTAAATAGCTTCTACCCCGCCCTGCTCTTTTAGCCATTTAAGTGTTTCGTGCATCACGAAGATGGAAAATACAGGTGGTGTGTTGAACATTGTGATTTTTTCGGGTGACTCACTGAAGTGCGTGCGATAGTCGACCATAGTCTGCAAGTTTCGTCCTGTTTTGCCAACAAGGTCTTCTCTTACTATTACAAAAGCCACTCCTGCAGGGCCAACATTCTTTTGAGCGCCTCCATATATCAAACCATACTTTGTGACATCAATAGGACGACTCAATATATCGGATGACATATCGGCTACGAGAGGCACAGGGCAGTCGATATCTCCATGAAGCTCTGTCCCGTATATTGTGTTGTTGGTTGTTATGTGAAAATAGTCTGCATCGGCAGGTATTTGGTAATCTTTGGGTATGTATGAGAAATTTTTGTCGGCAGATGAAGCAACCACTTCTACATCGCCGTAAAACTTAGCCTCTTTAATAGCTTTCTTTGCCCACGTTCCCGTTTCAAGATAAGCAGCTTTTTTAGCTAGCAGATTTGCAGGAACTGCGAAGAATTGCGTACTTGCACCACCTCCCAAGAAAAGTACTTGATAGTTGTCGGGGATGTTGATAAGTTCTCGCCATAGTTGCACTGTTTCTCTCATTATTCGCTCCCATCCGGGTGTACGATGAGAAATTTCGAGAATACCTATTCCTGTATTATCGAAGTTGCGAATTGCCTCTATGGCAGATTCTGTTGCTTGCTTTGGCAACACACACGGACCGGCGTTAAAATTATACTTTTGCATTGTAAGCTTATTTTTTTGTTGGTTAATGTATCGGTTGATGTTTATGCTTTGTTCACTCTATATTTGTCGTCGCCTGAAGCGAAAAATTCTACTATCTCGTGTGCTGCGGCAATGCCTGCATTTTGATTGGCTTCAGATGTTTGGGCTCCCATCTTTTTTGCAGTGGCAAAGTATCTATCGGGGAATTTCTCCTTGAAAATTTCATGCTTGTCGGGACATATATCGGTGATGAACTTAAAGTCTTTGCGTTCTTCCATTATTCTAATCAAGTCGTCTTCCACTATTATCTCTTTTCTTGCGGTGTTGACCAACAAACCATTCATTGGCATTTGAGACAACAAATCATAATCTACCACACCTCTGGTTTCGGGCAGTAGTGGTACGTGAAGAGACATGATGTCACAATTACTGAACAACTCCTCTTTACTGTATGCTGTAATTACGCCATATTTGCCTTCGCTGCGCAGGTCGTCATGTGTAAGCGTTGGAGAGAAAGCATATACTTTCATCTTGAATCCTCGAGCTATGCGTGCAACATTTTTCGCAACATTACCGAAGGCATACAGAGATATTCTTTTGTTCATCAACTCTCGACCGATGCTTCCACTAAATCGGTTTCTATACATGTAAATTATCATACCAAACACCAACTCGGCAACAGCGTTTGAGTTTTGCCCCGGAGTATTCATCACACATACATCATTAGCTGTAGAGGCCTCTAGGTCGATATTATCGTATCCTGATCCGGCGCGCACAACAACCTTTAGGTTTTTTGCGGCATCCAACACCTCTTTGTCAATTATGTCACTCCTAACAATGATGGCATCAACATCTTTTACAGCATCAATGAGTAGTTGCTTGTCGGTATATTGCTCCAATCTTATAAGTGTGTGACCGGCAGCCTCGAGTATATCATTTATTTCCTTAACGGCCGGCTGTGCAAATGGCTTGGTTGTCGCTAATAATACTTTCATTTTTATATCTTATTTATTAATAACTTATGAATAACATAAAGCAGAAAAACAACATTTGAGTATATTTTTACTCATAAGCAATAACCTTTACTGCATTATAACATTTCTGTGTTAGAATAACAAATTTACAAACTTATATCTAATAAAAAACATTTTAGCAATAAAATTGATGTGAATGATGTCTTTTTGGCGATTAAAGAAATTTGTGAGATTATTATAAACGTAGTATCTTTGCTATGATTGATCAACGTAGTATCACAGAATGAATAATCACTATCCATCCACCCTTTTAGAGAGTGCAGTAAACGAGTTTGCCAAGTTGCCCGGCATAGGGAAAAAGTCTGCTTTGAGGCTTGTTCTACATATGCTTAGGCAAGATGATGAGATGGTGGAACAGTTTGCAAATGTCATCTTGAAATTGAAACATGAGGTGAAGTATTGCTCAGTTTGTCACAACATATCCGACATGGATGTTTGTGAAATTTGTTCCAGCAACAAGCGTAATCGTTCGGTGGTGTGTGTGGTGGAAAATGTGAGAGATGTGATGGCGATAGAGAAAACCGACCAGTTTGATGGGCTCTACCATGTTCTGGGAGGAATCATCTCGCCTATTGATGGAATTGGCCCGTCAGATTTGGAGATTGCCAGCCTTGAGGAAAGAGTAAAAAACGGCGAAGTGAAGGAAGTTGTTTTAGCGTTGAGTGCCACTATGGAGGGTGACACAACCAACTTCTACATCTACAAGAAGTTGAGTGTATACGACGTGAAGGTTAGCATCATAGCAAGAGGTGTTTCAGTGGGTGACGAAATTGAATATGCTGATGAGGTAACTTTGGGAAGGTCTATTATTAACAGGACTCCTTTTGATGAGTCGTATAAACTTGTTTCAAAATGAAAGACAAAATGATTCCGGGCAAGGTTGCCAAACACCTAAAAATGCACTATTGGACTCACTTGGTTGTTTTGGCACTTCTTTTTATTGCGGTGTTGTTCAAATTAGTATCGTTTGTTGAAGAACCTTTGACAGCAAATGTTTCTCTTGAGATGTTTGCCATCATAATCACTATCGTTGTTATTCCGACAGCTTTGAAGATGTATGCTGTAATGTTAGAGAAGTTGACTAAAGATGACGGATTTGAAGAGAGGGTTAAAAGGTACAAACAAGCATCATACATGCGTTTGTACTCCGTCAGCGCTGTGTCTCTAATGAATATCATCCTATTTGCATTTTATAGGAATAACAATTTTATGTGGTTGGCGATATTGATATTCGTGGTGTATATCTTCTGCAAACCATCGTATGAAGAACTTCATTCACTGATATTGCTGGGTGAAGCTGATCATAAAAGAGACGAAGAAGCCAAAGAATCCACTGCAAAAAGCAACGAAGATGAAGGGACTTCTGGAGAATGATATCATCAGACTTAGAGCGCCCGAACCGGAGGATTTGCATAAGTTTTATAGTTGGGAGAATGACACCTCGACATGGGGATTCGGCTCAACGATAACACCTTTTTCGAGGTTTACACTCAAGCAGTATTTGATAGATTCGAATAATGATTTTTATTCGGACAAGCAGTTGAGGTTGGTTATTGTACACAAGGAGTCGGAAGAGGCTATAGGTGCAATTGATTTGTATGACTTTGATCCTTTCAACTCAAGGGCAGGAGTAGGTATATTTATAGATGAAGACTACAGAGAAAAGAGCATAGGACATCAAGCTCTTTTATTGCTGGAGGAGTATGCATCTGAGTTTCTGAAAATTCATCAACTATATGCCAACATTTCTACGAAAAATAATGCAAGCATAGGATTATTTACCAAGTGCGGATTCAAAAAAGCCGGAGAGTTGAAGGACTGGCTGTCGCGAAGCGAAGGTTACGATAACATTTTTGTGTTTCAAAAGATATATAAATAAAATTTTATGCAAGACGATATAAGAAAAGCTATTGAGGTTTTGAAGCAGGGTGGATTAATCCTATACCCTACCGACACAATTTGGGGCATCGGTTGTGATGCCACCAATGAAGAGGCTGTTAAGCGCGTTTTTGAGTTGAAGCAACGCGAGGACAGCAAATCAATGCTGGTGCTGATGGACAACCCTGCGAAGCTGCAAACGTATGTTGCCGAAGTTCCGGACATTGCATGGGATTTGATTGACCTTACGGACAAACCTTTGACAATAGTCTATGATGGCGCAAAAAACTTGGCAAGCAACCTCATAGCATCTGATGGTTCAATCGGCATAAGGATAACTAATGAACTTTTTTCGAGAGAGCTTTGCAAGCAGTTTAGGAAACCTATAGTTTCAACATCTGCTAATATCAGCGGTAAGCAGTCTCCAATAAAGTTCTCACAGATTGAGAAAGAGATTATTGACGGAGTTGATTATGTAGTCAATTACAGACAAAAAGAAAAGGCAAAAGGCCAGGCTTCCAGCATAATAAAACTAAACAAGAACGGCACTATAAACATCATTAGAAAGTAAAATAATATAATATTACTGTTTTTATGTAAAATAAAATGTTATATTTGTTATTGTAAGAGAGTTATTATCAATGGCGCGTAAAGATATTTTCAGTAGGTTTTTGGTTTGGCGGGATAAACATATCAAGGAGAAACATTTTTTACTGATAGTGTGTTTCTTCGTGGGCTTATTTACTGCTTTGGCGGCCTATCTTCTGAAAAGTGCTGTTAGCTTTCTAAATATTTTCCTTTCTGAGACATTCGGTCATTCAAGTTATAACTACTCATATCTGTTATCCCCCATTGTGGGAATATTGATTGCCGGACTATATGTGAAGTATGTTGTGAAAGACGACATCAGCCATGGTGTTACCAAGATTCTTTATGCCATCTCACAACGAAAGAGCAGAATCAAGCCACACAATATCTACACATCTCTGATTGCGAGTTCTATCACAATTGGGTTTGGTGGTTCGGTAGGAGCGGAGGCCCCTATCGTGTTGACAGGTTCTGCTATTGGGTCGAACTTGGGGAGGTTCTTTAAGCTGGAACAACATAGTTTGATGATATTGGTGGGTTGTGGTGCGGCAGGTGCCATAGCAGGTATTTTTAAGGCACCTATCGCCGGGATATTGTTTGTCATTGAAGTGTTGCTGTTGGACCTGACAATGGCCTCAATTTTACCTCTTCTTGTTACTGCAGTGACAGCTACTACCATATCTTACCTTTTAACAGGTATGGACGCAATGTTTGCCTTTACTCTTGTTGAACAGTTCACTCTCGATAGAATACCTTTTGTAATCATTTTAGGTGTCATCTGTGGTCTGATTTCTCTGTACGTCATCAGAGTTATGAGTAAACTCGAGGACTTTTTTAATAGGGTGCCACATTGGCAAAGGTTCGTTATCGGAGGGTTGATTCTCAGCTCACTGATTTTTTTGTTTCCACCACTTCTTGGCGAGGGCTATGGAACTATCAATACTCTTCTTGCAGGGGGCGATTCGTACAAAACATTGACCAAAGAGAGCTTCTTCTTCGGGATGGATAACGCGTGGGCAATCAGCACTTTCTTGATATTGGTACTTATATTTAAGGTATTTGCCACCAGTGCTACCAATGGTGGCGGGGGTACGGGAGGTGTGTTCGCGCCTACACTATTCCTAGGGTGTATTGCAGGATTTGTATTCTCGTATATACTTAATCAGTTGGGATACACAATGTATTTGCCACAAGAGAATTTCGCATTGATGGGTATGGCTGGCGTCATGTCGGGTGTCATGCACGCCCCTCTGACGGGTATGTTCCTAATTGTTGAGCTGACAGGAGGATATGACCTGTTCCTCCCTTTAATGATTATATCTTTGGTATCATATGCCACAATACTGATATTTGAAAAACATAGCATATACGCTATAAGACTTGCTAAAAAAGGCAAGCTGATAACACACCAAAAAGATAAGGCCGTTTTGACTTTCTTGAAAGTCGAAGAGCTATTGGAGAAGAACATTACGACAGTAACTCCTGATATGAATCTGGGAGAAATGGTTAAGGTAATATCAAAATCTAACAGAAATATCTTCCCGGTGGTAAATCATGACAAGAAACTCCTCGGCTTGGTTTTGATGAATGACATAAGGAACATAATGTTTAGGCCGGAGCTGTACGAAAGGATGAAGGTTGAATCATTCATGGTCGGTTCTCCCGCCATCATCAACATCAACGACTCAATGGAGGAAGTCATGGATATCTTTGAACGCACAAAGGCTTGGAACCTTCCGGTTGTTGATGACAAAGGTATTTATAAAGGATTGCTCTCGCAATCGTCTGTGTTTAATTCGTATAGGGAGGTGTTAATCGAAACCTATTCGAATAAAGATGAATATTGATAAATAATTATGGTAATGAATAATAAAAAAGAAGACCTAAGAATCCTGTTCTTAGGCACTCCTGAGTTTGCAGTTGAGTCATTAAAAGCATTAGTTGAAAATGATTATAACGTAGTTGGTGTAGTGACTATGCCTGATAAACCCAGTGGTAGGGGTTATAAGCTTCAGTCATCACCAGTTAAGAAATATGCACTCGAAAAAGGGCTAAGGGTACTTCAGCCTGAAAACCTTAAAGATCCATCTTTTATCAATGAACTCAAAGCACTTAAAGTGGACCTACAGATTGTTGTGGCCTTTAGAATGCTCCCGGAAATCGTATGGAGTATGCCTCCAATGGGGACATTTAACCTACATTCATCATTGTTACCACACTATAGAGGTGCAGCTCCTATAAATTGGGCAATAATAAATGGGGAAAAAGAAACGGGAGTTACAACATTCTTCCTGTCACATGAAATAGACACAGGGGATATAATTTACAGAGAGAAAACCTCCATCAACGATACAGATGATGCAGGGAGCCTTCATGACAGATTGATGGTCATGGGTGCTAAACTCGTATTAAAAACAGTTGATGCTATAATTGAAGATACTATTAGCGCTATTCCTCAAGAAGAATTAGAATATGATGAAAATTGTTTGAAACCTGCCCCTAAGATAATGAAAGATGATTGTAGAATAAATTGGGCAGACACTTCAGAAAACATCTATAACTTCATCAGAGGATTATCACCTTATCCAACTGCATGGAGCAAATTACAAAGCAACACACAAGACGAGACAGACTACCGCATCAAAGTCTTTAAAGCAGAAATACAAGAAGGCAAATATAACTCAGCCCCAGGAACAATACTTACTGACAACAAAACTCATCTCAGTGTTGCCACATCTGATTCCGTCATAAGCATTCTAGAACTACAAGCTCCAGGTAAAAAAAGAATGAGCATAGCCGAGTTTCTCAATGGTAATAAAATAGACTCAAAAAGCCGTTTCATCTGATTAACATAGAGTGACACACAATCAAGAAACCTATTCTTTCCAATCATTACAAATAAAAAAAGCATCTCAATAGAGATGCTTTTTTAGTTATATATTACTTGTTGAAACTAATTAGTCAACGAAGAAGATTGCTACACGGTTCCAATCGTTTTCTGCATAAGGTTGTTCAGTATCACCCTTCCAGTCAATTGAAATACGATCGCTATCGATACCATGGTCGTTGATTAATGCATCAGCAACTGCTCTTGCACGTTTTTCAGATAGTGCAAAGTTGTACTCTGGAGTACCAGTTTGTCTATCAGCATAAGCTACGATATTAACCTTAGCGTTAGGATTAGCCTTCATGTATTCAGCTGTGTTGTATACACTTACTTGCTGACCCTTGTCAATCTTAGCAGAGTTAATGCGGAAGAATACAACGTTAGGAATGTAAACAGCTTCTTCTGCAACTGTTGGTTTAACTTCTGGACATTCTGGGCAAGATTCTGGTCTTTGTCTCAACTGTTCGTTTTCAGCACGTAGTCTGTTGATTTGGCTGTTAAGATCATTGATCAAGTTGTAGTCCATAAGTTCAGCTGATGTGAAGTCTTGTTTTCCACCCAAGCCGAATTTAATACCAGCAGTACCTGTGAACATGCTATCATAATCGAAGTTAGGATTAGCTAATCCATCAAAGTTACCTTGCATAACTCTCCAACCTAACTCAATAAATAGAGCAACACTACGTGAAAGTTGGAAGTTGTTGATCAAACCTACGTTATAAGTAAGTGTTTGGTTCTGATTCTTGAAAGCATCACCATCAGGATTTGGTTTCTTCCAATCATCGTCTAATCCATACATATAACCGATACCTAGGTAAGGAATCAAGCTATATACGCGATCAGGATTGTAAGTACCCCAAGCATTTACGATGTTATACATCAAATCCAAGTGACCACCTACCCAGTTTTGTTCTGGTGTGTTAGCTCCCTCAGCGTTCAACTTCATGTTACCTGCATCGATAACTAAACGGCTTCCCCAATTAGGTGAATTCCATCTACCAATTTCTAACTGACCCATCCAGCCTAATCTGTCACCGAAATCTACGTCAGCATCTCTTTCTGTCTTATTGAAGTATAGATTTGTTCCACCTCCAAGACCCATGTACCAGTTGTCGCTCCCTTTGTTTTTCAAGTACACTGTACCGTGAGAAACATTTTGTACTTCTTGTGCGCTAATGCTAAACGCTACAAGAACCGTAAATAAAAGTAAACTTAACTTTTTCATAAATTTAAATTCTAATTAAACATTCTTTACAATAACTCGATATCTATTCGTTAATATTTCTATTGAATAAACAATCATATATCTCAACTACTAATCCTATAACACTCTTAGACCTAATTATGTTCTACAATAGCAAAGAAAATATTTTCACGCACTTCTAAAGCTACAATAAAACCAATAAACCTCAAATGCCACCCTAATTAGCAATCACAAATATATAACTTAATTTTCACTTATTATCATATTTGTGTAAAAAAATAGCAATAATTCCACACTTTTTTATTTTTACCACTGATTTTTACTACAAACCTTCACTAACAAAAAAAATTAACCTAAATAACTCTTCAAAAGTTTATTCCTTGAATCTTGGCGCAACCTCCTAATCGCCTTTTCCTTTATCTGGCGAACTCTCTCTCGAGTAAGTTGAAACTTATCACCAATCTCCTCCAATGTCATTTCCTGACATCCTATTCCGAAGAACATCTTTATAATGTCACTTTCTCTCTCAGTCAACGTCGATAAAGCGCGATCAATTTCCTTCTGAAGAGACTCGTTAATAAGAGTTTTATCAGCTACCGGAGCATCGTCATTAACCAACACATCCAACAAGCTGTTGTCTTCGCCCTCGACAAATGGTGCATCCATAGAAATATGCCTTCCCGACACTTTCAATGAATCTCTAACTTTCTCAACCGGAATATCTAATTCCTCTGCCAACTCTTCAGCAGACGGTTTTCTCTCATTCTCTTGTTCAAATTTCTGAAAGGCCTTACTTATCTTATTGAGTGACCCCACCTGGTTTAGAGGCAACCTAACTATACGCGATTGTTCTGCCAAAGCCTGCAATATAGATTGACGTATCCACCAAACTGCATAACTAATAAATTTAAATCCTCTAGTTTCGTCAAATTTTTCAGCCGCTTTTATCAAACCCAAGTTACCTTCATTTATAAGGTCAGGCAAACTCAAGCCTTGATTTTGGTACTGTTTAGCTACAGACACAACAAATCGCAAATTCGCTCGTGTTAGTTTTTCAAGCGCCTGTCGATCACCTTTTTTTATTGCTTGAGCCAGCTCCACCTCTTCCTCTACAGTAATAAGATCCTCACGACCTATCTCCTGCAAATATTTATCCAATGAAGCACTCTCACGATTAGTAATCGATTTTGTAATTTTTAATTGTCTCATTTATACCCTTACTCCTTATTATCTTATTTTATTTTCTATGTTCAACTAATTCTTTTTCCCAAAAGGCTACAAAAGTACTAAAAAACATCCGTCTTTCCTCCCTATCTGCCAATATTATATTATATGATACAAATAGCAAAAGAATTTAGTGAAACATAAATTCCTTTGCTATAGAAACATCTAATCCCTTATTTTGTTACAAGAAATCAGATTATTAACCTACATTAACCCTTTTCTCCTTACTTGGCGAGATCAATAGCTATGTACTGGGTTCTACCATTAGGATAGAAGCCTGCTATCAATATCACTTTATCTTGTCTGTTTTCAACAGATGATACAATGTTTGCAATATCTGTCTCGCTGTTTACAGGAGTGTTGTTAATTCTCATTATTATGAATCCTTTATTGATACCTTCTTTTCTGAAAAGACCTTTAGAATCCACACTCTTAACCTCCACGCCACTGCTTATGCCAAGCTGTACTTTTTTTGAATCGCTCAATGGGGCGAACGTGGCACCCAAATCGTTTATTGAGTCCTCCTTACGAGAAATGTCAGTGTTACCCTCGTTGTTTTTAAGCTCAACAGTAAACTTCTGAGTCTTCTTATTTCTTTCAACCGTCACGCTTATCTTGTCGCCTGGTCTGTATCTGTTAAGCTGAATCTGCAATTCTGCAAAATTCTTTATAGGTACATTATTTATCTCAGTGATTATATCGCCTTTCTCTACACCTGCGGCCTTAGCTGCACTTCTCTCAGAGAAATCTTCAACATATATTCCATGAATCTGTGACAACTCTCTAGCCCTGTCCGGATCGCTTTGTCTCAACATCTCAATGTTTGCAACCTGAATACCCAAATAAGCTCTTTGAACGGTACCATATTCTTTTAGGTCAGCTGCCACCTTTCCTGCAATTGAGATTGGCACTGCAAAAGCATAACCTGTAAAGTTACCGGTTTGAGAAAATATAGCCGTATTTATTCCCACGAGCTCACCCTTAGTATTCACCAATGCACCGCCACTGTTTCCCGGGTTCACTGCGGCATCCACTTGAATGAATGACTGAATACCCCCCGTCACATTGCTCCTGTTCTTTGCACTCACCACACCTGCTGTTACAGTTGATGTAAGATTAAATGGGTTACCAATTGCCAAAACCCACTCTCCAACCTTGAGAGCATCAGAATTTCCAAAAGTAAGATAAGGGAAATCTTCCCCCTCAATCTTCAGCAGTGCAATATCTGAATCAGGGTCTGCACCCACAACTTTTGCATCAAACTCTCTGTTGTCGTTCAACGAAACTGTAACCTCGGTAGCGTTATCAATCACGTGATTGTTTGTCAATATATACCCATCCTTTGATATGATAACTCCTGAACCAAATCCAACTTGTTCTCTCGGCTGAGGTGTTCTATCGCCAAAACCGAAGAAGAAATCGAACGGATTCATATATTGTTGTTGGCTGACCGACTTTGTTTTAACATGCACCACACCATCCACGGCATGCTCTGCGGCTTCCGTAAAATCGGGATAGCCATCCGATGTAGTCATGTTTGTCAGCGTAAAATTTTGATTCTGATTAAAAGAATTTGCATAGGTTCCAATCTCTTTTGCGGTTGCTGTATCCGATGAACCTGTATTAGAAGAGTTATTTTTATTGCTTATAGCATTATAACCTACTAATGTTAGAACCGAACTCAATATTGCCACCAATACTATAGTGACTATGTTTCTTGTCTTATTCATACTGTTCTAAATTTATTTGTTTACACCTTTTTTAATTGTCTCAAATTTAGAGCAAAAAATACACAAAGGTTTAATCTGAATCTTCTCTTTTTAACACTTTTAACTCAAAAAATATGCCATTAACCCGTTTTAACCACAAACCCCTATAAATAGTTGTTTCCCTGCCACTTTGTCATATATAAACGAGGCATCAATGTCTCATTCTAGTCCTGCTTTTGGCATATTGCCGGAAGAAGCAATTATTCACAGGCAAAAAGAAATCAAAAAACATGACATCAATATGAAAGCTTCCGGCCTTGAACAGTTTGCTGTTCTTGTTTAATACGATTAGCATAACCAGAAATCTCAAAAGGAATATAGACAGCGTTGAAACCAACAAAACAACATTACTGCTTATAATAGATAATGCTACTAACAAAATAAGCACGATATTATACAGATTCTTTGATAAGGCTTCTATTTTGACCACTTCCTTGCCCAACCCTCTGTAAAACTTCTTTGTATACAGATACTTACTTCTAAAGCTGCGCCACGACTTAAAACTGTTTATGCTATCCGTTGTAACCATTCCGTCCTGTGCAATCACCACTCCGGTCTTCCTCCCCTTAGCGATGTTATTAATGTAAATATCATCTTCTCCGCCATCAATATTTAATATTGATGAGAAACCTTTATTCTCAAAGAAAATATCCTTCCTGATTGCCATATTCTGCCCCAATCCCATGTATGGTTTTTTGAATATAGCCATAGATAAAAACTGAACTTGAAGAAACATATTATCAAACGCCACAAATCTTCTCAAGAAAAATCGCTTCAGAAAAACCAATCCTGAATATCCCAAAACAATCTCATTACCTTTGGCTATTTGCTTTCCAAATTCCATAAGCCAATTCTTGCTGTTTGGTTTATTATATGGCTCTGTAAATAGAATATAATCTTTCTTCGATGCTTTTATACCCACAGTCAAAGCCAACTTCTTTTCATTAACACTATCAGCGTCATTGGGTATAAACGTATGGTATATATTTTTGTACTTGTTTTCGGCGCCCTTCAACACAATATCCGTATCATCCGACGACCCACTATTTACAACAACAACCTCAAAATTAGGATAATCTTGTTCCAACACAAACGGCAAGTTCTTGCTAAGTTGATCAGAGTCGTTTTTAGAAACTATAACAACTGATATTGATGGCAAACTCTCGGTATCTACTGTTTGGCTTTTATTTTTCTTGCTCAGTCTGTATGGTTTGCTGTACAAAAAAAAATAGAAACAAATCTGTACTAAAAAAAGCAACAAAAACGCAGCACCTAAAACCAGCTCTACCAGTGTCAACTCATTAAAAAAAATCGCTATATGTTCCATCATTACTTATCGCAATAAATATTATCAGAAAAATAAGACTTAGGCAAATTCCTACAATTATATTGTGATGCCATCGATTCACCATAAGCTCCGGCCGAACGAACAGCAATGAAATCACCTCTTTTAGAGCTGTTTATTGTCACATCTTCACCAAACGTATCGCTCGATTCACAAATAGGGCCAACAACATCATACACTGCTTCTTCATCGCTCGAACTTATGTTTTCAATCTTATGGTATGCCTGATACAGCGCCGGCCTTATAAGCTCGGTCATACCGGCATCAATAATCAAGAACCTCTTGTTTATGCCACCTTTTTCGTACAACACTCTGCTGATCAACGAACCCGATTGTGCAACTATTGACCGCCCCAATTCAAAATGCAACGCTTGTCCTTCATCCAAAACAAGATGATTTTCAAACACCTTAAAGTAAGACTCAAAATCTGCTATAGGAAAATGATTGGGATGCTGATAATTAACCCCTAATCCGCCACCAACATTTATTATTGGCAACTCGATGCCTTTTTCCTTAAAACGATGCTGCAACTCATTAACCTTAACACACAAATTCTCAAAAGAGGTCATATCCGTTATTTGCGAACCTATATGAAAATGAAGTCCTATCAACTTCACATTGTCGGCCTTCTCTATTGCATCCAATGTACGTGGTATATCTTGCTCGTTTATGCCAAACTTATTATCATCCAAACCGGTAGTAATATATTTATGTGTCCTTGCATCTACATTCGGATTAATCCTTATGGCAATAGGAGCAACTTTACCTTTCTTTGTAGCAAGTTCGTTTATCACCTCAATCTCGGCGATTGACTCCACATTAAAACAAAATATGTTACTATCCAAACCAACGTTTATCTCCTTGTCGCTCTTCCCCACTCCCGCAAAAACAATATTGCTTGATGAGATTCCTGCCTCCAACGCTTTCACAATCTCATTTCCACTGACGCAGTCGGCACCAAAGCCATACTCCGCAATTTCGTTCAATATCCTCTCGTTTGCATTAGCTTTCAGCGCATAGTGAACCACGAAAGGCTTATTCTTGGTCAATTCCACAACCTTGTCTAAAGTCTCTCTCAAAAGCTTTATATCATAATAATAGAAAGGTGTTTCAATATCCTTAAAACAATCTATGGGAAATATTCCTTTAGTCATCAATATAGCATTATTACAATTCTATGGCAAAATTACAATTTTTCCTCCAACCATTAAAGAATCTTCAATCTATATAAGATATTGCCAGTTCTACCTTATCATTCATAGGCAATGTAGCGTCTATCCAGTTTATCTTAAATCCTCGCCTTTCCATTCCTCTAAACCAAGTCATCTGCCTTTTGGCAAACCTATGGATGGCTGTTTCCAACTGACCAAACATCTCCTCATAGCTAATCTCGCCGATAACATATTGAGTGACAAACTTATACTCAAGTCCGTAATATATCAAATCTTCAGAAGTCACTCCAGTGTCAAGTATTTCTCTCACCTCGTCAACCATTCCTTCATCAAGTCTCTGTTTAAGGCGCTTTGTTATCTTCTCCCTCCTCAGCTCCCTACTGATGTCTATGCCAATTATCAAACTTTCTATTGGCTCAAACTCCAACCTGTCAAAGTCTTGTTTCAATTTGTAATCTGCTATCTCTATTGCTCTTATTGCCCTGTTCTTTGTCTCGATGTCAGTAGTGTTGTGCAATGGCCCATATTCTGCGAGCATGGCGGAAAGCTCATCCAGATTCTTTTTCTCCAACCTGCTTCTCAACTCTTGATTTGGAGGCACATCAGGCAAATTATATCCTTTTAGGACAGACTCAATATATAATCCTGTTCCACCACACAATATCGCCTCTTTTCCTCTCGACAAAATATCATCATACACCGCATGAAAATCGTGCTGATAGTTGAACAATGTGTACTTATCTCCTGGATTTCTAATATCTATAAGATGGTATGGAATGTGCATTCCATTTATGTCGTACTCCGACAAATCCTTGCCTGTGCCTATATCCATCTGCCTATAGATCTGGCGAGAATCGGCACTGATAATCTCTCGCCCAAGCTCATAAGCCAACCGAGTGGCAAACTGTGTCTTTCCACTGGCAGTAGGCCCCAAAACGGTTATCAGCGTGTCTTTATTATTACCAGCTTCCACCTGCACCGCCTCCTCCAAAACTTCCGCCACCACCGCCGCCGAAGCCTCCTCCGAAACCTCCTCCAAAGCCACGGCCTTTAGAATCAAATGGCGATGTAAAAATTATTGGCCCTGTACCACTCCTTCTGTGTCCTCTGCTGTCAATATCCTGATCATTTCCTCCTCCAAACTTAGTAATAAGGAAGATGAATAGCATGGAAACTAATAAAACTATGATGAAAGGAATAACTATATCCTCTTCCTCCTCATCGGCATCAAATTCACCGGACAACCTCGCAATCATTGCATCTACGGCTGCGTTCGTTCCGCCAAAATAGTCATCCTCCATAAAGTAGGGTATCATCTTATCGCGAATAACCCTACCCGCAAATGCATCAGTTATCGTAGCCTCCAACCCATAGCCTGTTGCTATGAACGCCTGACCTCTGCTGTTACCAATCTTAGGTTTAATTAAAATAACAGCACCATTGTCTTTGCCCTTTTGCCCTACGCCCCACTCTTCACCAAGCCTGAACGCAAAATCCGACACATCATATCCGCCCAAGTCGCTTACTGTGACAACATAAATCTGTGTCGATGTGGAATCATTGTATGCGAGCAACTTCTCTTCGAGGGCCCTGTTTTCTGCCGAACTAAACACTTTTGCAAAATCATTCACTAACCTATAGGGATACATAGGCTTGGGAATGTCCTGCGAGTAAACAGTTCCTGCGAACATTAGAAACAGAAAAAAAAGAGCCTTATTCTTCCACGATAACATCATTATCCAATTCATTTATGTCGTCGGCTGCCACAGGATAAATCTCCTTAATCAGCTTACCAACCTTTTCTACACCTACACATATACCTTCTTTTATCTTTTCTTCCTGAAAATAAGGAGTCATTAAAGCCAGAGCTTCTTGCCAGAATGCCGGGTTCCCCTGCTTTTCATTTATTCCCTCATCACCATATATAGCCATCTTATGGTCAGCGGGAGAAACATAAATCAAAACACCATTGCGAAGCGCCGTTTTGTGCATCTCAAGCCTTTCGAAAACCCTCACTGCTTCCTCAAGCGGATCGTTATTGCAACGTTTGGCAACATACACTCTTATCTCGCCCGAAGTCATGCGCTCAGCGTCCCTAATCTTATCAGATATTGCTACCAGATCGTCTTTGGTCAGCATAATCAAAATTGTACTTGAGGTGCCGATTGTGCTTCTGATGTTGCCTCAAAGTATGCCTTGCTGTTAAATTTGAACAACTTGGCATATAACACCTGCGGGAACTTCCTTATGTAAGAATTATAATCCTGCGCCATCTTGTTAAACTTGTTTCTTTCCACAGATATCCTATTCTCGGTGCCTTCAAGCTGATCTTGCAATGTCAAGAAGTTCTGATTTGCCTTCAAATCGGGATAATTCTCCTGAATTAGCAGCAGACGGCTTAATGCTTGGCTCAATTCGCCTTGTGCCTGCTGAAACTCTTTCAAACTCTCTTCGGTCAAGTTTTCAGGGTTGATGGTGGTTTGTGTTGCCTTGGCTCTTGCTTCAGTCACTGCCTGCAGAGTTTCCTGTTCATGTGTAGCATAACCTTTTACAGTATTAACAAGGTTGGGTATCAAGTCAGCCCTGCGCTGATAGGCATTCTGCACATTACCCCACTGAGAATCAACAGCCTCCTGTTTCTCAACCATATTGTTATATCCACTACAGCTTGCAAATGCCATAGCTGTTGCAATCAGCACTAATAAATAAGTAATTTTCTTCATAATCAATAAATTATATTCTTGTTAAAATCACATACAAATATACTACATTTTTACTGTAGTTTTTGCTGTAATTAGGTAAAAAGTAATGTAACTTAACTAATCTATTATCAATTTTTTATACCTTTGTATGCAAGTATCAGGTAAAAGATCAAGTATATTTATATGAAACGACTATTTTTTTCATTGATTATATCAATTTCTTCTGCCATTGTTATGGCCGGCAATCTTAACACCGTTCAAAATCAAGACAGCACAATATTATTTGATAATATCACTGACATAAGCCGACAGATAGAACAAAGAACTGCTAATAGAAATGAATCTCAAGTCGATACTATCATCAATATTCAAAACGATGATATCATATTGCAAGATCTTAATAAGCAGAACGATTCAATAGAAGTTGAAACAGACTATGATCAGTTGCAAGAAGCTGAACAGCAGGAACAACCGGAGAAAACCGAACAGACCGAACAACCTGAACAACCTGAACAACCTGAACAGACAATCCAAACGCCTGAGCCAATAGTCACGCCTACGCCCACAGCACCAAGACGCACCTCTATGATTCGTCGAAACATTCTCGATGACACATATAAGAGGTCTGCAAACGGCACATTGCAACTTCCCGAATACCACTATGATTACAATGTAGATCGTATGCGCGGACTAACTTTTAGAGACACTCTGTTCTACAATCCTCTGTATCTGCCTATGATCTTCACGGGTGATGTACTTCCTCGCGATCTATCTCTGTACAAAAAAGACACAATACAGAACCAATATTCGTTGATACCAAAGGAAAAGACTTTCGCCCCTAACTTGGAGAAAGCCGACTTCGTTCAAAAGATAAGAAAAAATTACTATTCAAACTACCCTGACAAAATAGTTTATTCTTCTTCAAACTTCACTAACCTGCCCACCGTGGCCGAAACCAACGAAGAAGTTAAAGAAAATTTCAACCCTTTGAGGGAGTTGCTGAAATCTGAAACAAGCTACTCACTGGAAGCACCCGGTGTTGACATAACAACAATAAAGAGAAAATACTGGATACGTTCAGGCGAACACTCTTTCCAGTTCTCACAAAACCGCTTTTCCGAAAACTGGCACAGGGGTGGAACAAACAACTTGAACTTCAACAGCTACAATGTAATAAGGGCCAACTACGACAAAAACAGAGTTAAATTCAACAACACTCTTGAGTGGAGATTATCTCTGTTTAACTCACCCGACGACACAATAAGACAGTACAGAATTGGTAACGACCTGTTGAGATATTATGGTGACTTAGGCCTCGACGCCTTCTTGAAGAAATGGTCATACTCAATGAACCTGGAGATTAAAACTCAAGTTTTCAACAACTACCCAACAAACTCCAACGAACTGCGTTCTGCCTTCTTGGCGCCTCTATACATCAACTCCGGTATCGGTCTCAAATATAACCTCGACAAAAAATCCGAAAAGGTACGCCATCGTCGCATCAGGTGGGATTTGGCGCTTGCACCAATTTCTATTAACTACCGCTACGTGGGTAACAGCAAAGTCGACGTGCAACGCTACGGTATAGAAGAAGGTAAAAAATCGTTGCTCGACATAGGTAGCACCATTACTTCCATAGTCAAATATGACATAACCAGATATGTGACTTGGGACTCTCGCCTCACCTACTTTACCAGCTACGACAAAGTAATATCAGAGTTCGAGAATGGTCTCAACCTCTCCTTGAGCAATGCTTTCTCTACCAGAATATACCTGGATGTACGTTTCGACGACAGCGTTCCAAAGGATGATAAACTGGGCTTCTGGCAATATAACCAAACACTAAGCTTCGGACTGAACTATAAGTGGTAGACAACTACCTACTCCTTGATGTAAACTCTTTTCACACGTGGTGAAATAGAGGTAAGTATCTCGTAAGGTATTGTGCCTATTATTTCGGCCAGATCGATGATTGTTTGGCCTTCTCCAAACACTATAACTGTATCTCCCTCCTCGGCTTCAATGTCTGTAACATCAACCATGCAGAGATCCATACATACATTGCCTACTATAGGTGCATACTTTCCGTTTATTATCACCCTGCCATTTCTGTTGCCAAACCTCCTGTTCAAGCCATCAGCATAGCCTATCCTGATGGTAGCAATCCTTGAATCGCGACCGAGCACCTCTTTTCTTCCATATCCTATGGTCTCATGCGATGCTACATCTTTTATCTGAAGTATGGTAGTCTTAAGTGTACACACATTTTTCAGTCCTTTCAAGTTGCTCGGGCTGACCCCATAAAGTCCTATACCCAACCTTGCCATATCCCATCCGTCGGCAGAAAACCTCTCAATACCTGCGGAGTTCAAGATGTGTTTCAAAAAGCCATAGCCTAAATATTGACGCAATTTGTCGGTAACCCTCCTAAAGGTGTCCAACTGCAATTGAGTGAACTCATCAAAAACCCAGCTCTCGCTCGCGGCAAGATGAGAGAATACTGATTTCACCCTAATTCCTTTCTGATTGTTTATTATCTCAGCCAAACGTTCCACATCCTTTTCTTGAAAGCCCAACCTGTGCATCCCCGTATCAATCTTTATATGTATGGGGTAGTCTGTTATACCTCTACGTTCCGACTCTTTTATATATGCTTCCAAAATTCTGAAGTTGTACACCTCGGGCTCCAACTCATAAGCATTCAACTCTTCAAACGAGTTAACCTCCGGGTTCAACACAATGATAGGAACCGTAATGCCATCCTTTCTCAAAGCAACAGCCTCTTCAGCCACAGCCACAGCCAAATAGTCGCACCTGTGATACTGCAATGTTTTGGCAATCTCCGAAGCGCCGGAACCATAACCATTGGCCTTCACCATGCAAACGAGTTTGACATCGTGAGTCAACTTCGATTTATAATAATTGAAATTATGCACAACTGCATCCAGGTCAACCTCCATCACCGTTTCATGAATCCTATCCTCTATGTGAAAGTTTATTTTCTCAAAATTGAATTTACGAGCCCCCTTTAGAAGAATTAACTCATCATGTACATTGTCAAGAACTCCCGAGTCCAACAGTTCATCCGTAGTATTGAAAAAACTAATTTCAGGCAAATTAAACACCGAAGAGTTTTCAGATATATCACGTCCCACACCAATCAACTTGTCAATCTCGTATTGCTCAAGCATCTCTGCCACTCTCTTATAAAGAGTCTTTGGCAGCACCCCCGTCTGCAGTATGTCGGAAAGCACAACAGTCTTTTTCAATGGCTTATCCATCTTTCGCTGTTTCTGAAAATCCAAGGCAATCCTTATTGAGTTGATATCGGAATTGTATGTGTCATTTATTATTATACACCCATGCTTTCCCTGCCTCACATCCAACCTCATGGCAACAGGCTCAAGAGTTGCCATTCTTTCCCTTATCTGTTGTGGCCTTACGTGAAGATACAGGCTGACAGCCAAACAGTTTATCGCATTCTCTATTGATGCCTCGTCGGTGAAAGGAATCTCAAAGAAATAATTGAAGTTCATGAAACTGTAACTTATCCGAGTGTGACTTTCCTCTATCTTCACATCAGAGATGTATAGATGTGCAGACATATTTTTTCTCGACCATGTAAAAGTTTTTTGCGAAAGCACCTTCAAGTCAACACATCGGCTGACAAGGTCGTTATCTTCGTTATATATCAACACTTCACAATCGACAAACAACTCCAGCTTTTCAATTATCTTCTGTTCCAGCGAAACAAAATTTTCCTGATGAGCCTCCCCTATCCTAGTAAGCACACCAATAGTTGGTTTTATTATTGGTTCCAACCTTTCCATTTCATCTGGCTTGGAGATACCGGCTTCAAAAATTCCTAATTCCGTTTTATCGTCAAGTTGCCACACCGACAGTGGCACACCAACCTGCGAGTTGTAGCTCCTTGGCGACCTTGTTATGCTGTAATCGGTATCCAAAATCTGATAAAGCCACTCTTTTGTTATGGTTTTACCATTACTGCCGGTGATGCCGATGATCGGTATATTGAAAAGACTCCTGTGATAGGCTGCCAGCTTTTGAAGCGCTCGCAAAGTATCCTTCACCACAACAAAGTTTGTATTCTCAAATGATTCCCATTCCGGCAATCTCTTCGACACAACAAAATTACGCACACCCGACTCGTACAACTCTTTTACGTACTTGTGTGCATCGTCATTCTTCGTTACTAAGGCAAAAAATATTGTATCGTTTGCATTGCTCAGTCTCCTACTATCTGTCAACAGAACCGACAACTCTGCAGGGTGAAACCCCTCTTCCGACACTCCTAAAATTGAAGCAATCTTTTCTATTTTATATTTCATGATAACACTTGAACAAAGTCCCTTTTTTATTTATCAAAATCTTGCAATAACCTCTCGAGCATCTGCATCTCTTTCGTGCAGTCAATGCTCGGATTTCTGCTTGCAAAGTTATAAAGTTTATCCTTAGTCTGATAAAGAAAATTCCTATATATTTCTGTATTCTTATGTATCGGCCTGTGGTTTATTGATTTCTGTATTCCCTCAACCTCTTTTATTATCTCCATTGTCTCTCTCGAAAAAAACATATCTGAGAATTTTCCCCAAATATACTCTATAGCAACATCGCTGGGATGAAGCATATCGCTATCGTAAAACCTGTAATCTCTCAGTTCGTCGAGCATAATCTCATACGAAGGAAAATAGCCAACCGCATCTCCAAAATCATGCATCAGTCTGTCCACCGACAGATGCAGTATCGACTTGCTTATCTGGTTGTCATGCGCTCCATCTCTGAGGTGTCTGATTGGGCTGACGGCAAACAGTATCTTAAGATTTTCATTCTTTTCCAAGATATTTGCTATCAACTGTCTCCAACTATCAACTATGTTGTCAACTGTCAATCGTTCCCTAACGAAATAACTTGAAGGAAACTTATGGCAGTTACTTACTACCATATTGTTAGACTTAAGCCTGTAAATGTAGGCAGTGCCGAAAGTTACTATCAAAACATCGGTTTGCCTGATAAAACGTTTGGCAACATCAAAACTGCTGTTTATGTGTCTCAAACAATCATCTTCGTTGCTATTCGAAAAACTGCCATGATGCATGAAGCTGTGAAAAAGCCCGTTATTTATAACCAGCTCATCAGTCGTAAACTCATCCCCGCGCAAAAGCCTCCTTATGGCGTACTCAATGGAGGCAGGATTAAACAGAATGCCAAAAGGATTGTGTACTAAATTGAACTTCGAATGCAACAGCTTTTCCCCTATGTTGTCAGAAAAACAGGAACCAAATGTCATCAGCCTGCTGCTGTGATCAATCTTTATGCTTGATTTAGGTATCTCTACTCTTGTAAATAAGTCCATCAGGATAATTTTTTGTTGTAACAAAATTATCAATAAACAACACATCTCCCCAAAAAAACCATCGAAAAAAGAGCCGACCGGCAGTTTCAGACAAACAATATCAGATGGTAGACATATATAAAAAGAAAAAGGTTGTCTCACGACAACCAATCTTCATTGTTAACCTTAAATCTAATACCATGAAAAACACATTGCAAATATAGCCCGTTTTTTTATGTTATACAACATGTTTCCAAAATATTTTCGCCGGTTTTGCATTATTTAACCATATAAATATACTTATTAAACTTTATAATCACATCATCACTCCACATACATCACCAACCCTTTCAAATATTCTCCTTCGGGGTGATAAATGTTTACAGGGTGATCTGCAGGCTGCGTCAACTGATGTAGTATGCGTACATTCCTCTTCGTCAATGCACAAGCACTCATAACCGCCAACCTGAACTGCTCGGGCGACACCACTTGAGAACAAGAGAACGTGAACAACACACCACCCGAAGCAATCTTTTCCAAAGCAGCTTGGTTCAATCTCTTATATCCTTGCAGTGCATTCTTTAATGCTCCTCTGTGTTTGGCAAAGGCAGGAGGATCGAGCACTATCAAATCATATTTGCCATAAGGCATATTAGCCAAATACTTAAAAGCATCCTCCGATGAAGAGATGTGGCGGTCATCACTCCCAAAATTCTCCTGAACATTGAGGTTTGCTATGGAAACAGCCTTTGCCGAGCTGTCAACCGACACCACCTCTTCGGCACCACCGGCAAGCCCATAAACAGAAAAGCCTCCCGTATATGAGAACATATTCAAAAGTCGTCTACCTTTGGCATATTGTTGCAACAGCTTTCTGTTCTCCCTCTGATCGATAAAAAAGCCTGTTTTCTGTCCTTTTAACCAATCAATCTTAAACTTGAAGCCGTTTTCTACGGCAAACTCATCAACATCGTTGCCACCAATGATATAGTCGTTCTCAGGCTCCAAACCGGCCTTGAACGGCAATGTTGACTCCGATTTGTAATAAAGATTCTCAAAACTGTCCTCAGGCATAACCTCCCTCAATGCATCCACAATCAAAAATCTATCTTTGTGAATACCAACAGAGTGTGACTGCATTACCAGCGTATTGCCATAAACATCAATAATCAATCCAGGCAAACCGTCACCCTCACCATGCACCAGTCTAAATGTATTATTATCATCTCTTATTAAGTTCAACTGTCTGCGCATATCGTATGCCGCTTTCAAACGACCTACATAGTAATCCTTGTCTATTGCCACATCATCAAACGACAAAATACGAACAGCTATACTGCCAATCTGATAATGTCCCACCCCAAGAAAGTCACCGTCATGAGAAATAACCCTCACATTGTCACCTTCCTCAACACCACCGGCAATGGAAGCCACCGCACCCGAAAACACCCAAGGGTGAAATCTTTTCAGAAACTCATCTTTCTTTGGCCTCAAAACAACTTTTTTATAATCACTCATCTTTATCACCTTTAGTTAAATGGTTATATATCCTGAGGCATGCCCATGCATCTATCGCCGCATACGACTGCTGAGCGGCATCCAACTCCTCTGCCTCCCAATTCGACAATCTCTGTCTCTTAGAAATCTTCTTATTAAAAACTATTGCATAAATCTTCTGAAGGCTGTTGTCTTCAATACCATACCCATCAACAAACTGTTGCAGATCTACGAAGTTTTGCGGTCTGTTGCCTGTGCGTTTACTCAATGCCGAAAAATCGTCGCGCAACGATAGTCCTATCTTTTTTATATTGTCATCACACATCAGCTCCTCCAACTCTTTGGGGTAGCCTATCTTGTTCAATCTAAACAAATAGCATTCGTCCTCTGTGGCAAGTTGCAAAAGTGCAACCTTGTTTGTCTTTCCTTTCTTAAACGATGGCTTCGTCTCGGTATCAAAACCTAAAGCATCGGCCGTTGACAGCTTACCTACAGCGTCGCTCACCTGGTCAGCACGATCAATGACATGTATCTTACCGTCGTAAACCTCCGTTTCGAGCTCAGCCAACTCATCTTTTGTTATCCTCAATCCCACGTCTCAAAATCTAAATCATTATTATCATTATCATAATCCGAATCCTTGTCATACCTCAATGCATGAAGAGGGCGCATCACATTAACCAGCTTCTGCCCCCAATAGGTTTCAAAATTGCTTTTGCACACATATATGGCATCACGCATCTGATCGGTCAACTCATATTGATATACGGAAATAAAATTCCTAACATCTTGATATATATCGGCAATATTCTCCGACACCATCGATGATATAGGCCTTTCGCTATATTTCATCTCCTCAACAAACACATCAAGATATATATCCTCTTCTGCCATTATTGTAGACACCACGTGCTGAACCCTCACATAATCTTCTTCCTTTACAAACGTTTCTTGCATCTCCTCATTCAGACTGAACGTCTGTGGCAACAGCGAGGCTTTCAGATACAGCAAAGGCAATATCTTAACCATCTTGTCAATCCACACATCACGCGACATAGGCTCGTCACTCTCGAGCATAGCACAAAACTCCACTCCAACAGTTACGAAATCTATCACATTCTTATCGTATATAACATCTTCATTGGCTCTCTCAACCATAATCTGCTTGCGTTATTGGTTAGTTATTATCTTAACAAATGTAGTGATTATTTTCCACTAAATGCACTTTAAATATCATTTTGCACAACAATTCAGGGCTATTTCAAGCATACACCCGCCTCGGTTTATATATACCAAATCGTATATATAAGGCGGAGAGGAATAAGTCATGGCAACGAGAAAAGGAAGAGCAAAGATGCAGGTAAAAAAGGACGGAATGAAGATTAAACTCAAACCTTAATTTATCTTGCTATACATGAAGCTATTTTTTTCCACAAAACAGATAATACCCAATCCGTATTAACAACATATTTTAAGTAATAAACCAAACAAAACTCACATTATTTTACTAAAAATGAATAGTCAATTATACTATAGACATAAATACAACTTATTCTTTTGAAAATTATAAAAATAAAACAACCTAAATTATTGTTATTTCAAAAAAAATGATTTACTTTGGTTTCGGTACCGTTAATTATAAAATAGTTGACTTATATATTCACCGACCAAGAGTGACTTACACTAATATCTAACCATCAAAACAAGCGAATGTACGCGTCAGTGATACTACATAAATATATTTTAAATCGCTGTAATAAGACATACACATAGAGATCTGAAATAATGAAATATTTATAAACAACTTTCCACATCATGAAGAAGATAATTCTATTAGTATCCGTTTTGGTGGTTACTGGTGGTTAGCGAAAACCTGCCTCTTTTTGGTTACTCAACCGCTTACAAACCAATTACTTACAAAATTTTGTTCCGTGAGACAAATCCCCGAAGGGACAAAAACGGGACAGAACCACAGGAAAATAAAATCAAGAACGCCTTGCTCCGAATATCCGCATCTGAATATCTGTTACTCAGGTGCAAAGGTACAAATTTGTCCCGTCAAAAACGAATAAAAACGCATAAAGTTCACATCTATAGTGCATTTTTTATTTTCCTGTGCCACGATGGATAACTCAAACCGATTTTTGCCCCGATTGGACGGGCTGGCACCAAAAAGCCGTGTTAAAATCTGTTTCGTGGCTTCTGGTAGCCACGTCAGGAGAAAATGTGTCGGGCTGTACAGACATTCTGCCAGAAGTTTTGCCGGAAAGCGGAAGCCGTGTATCTTCAAATATCGAAAGTTAGACGAGACTGACACCGAAAAAGTATCTGACAGACCGACAGATAATCTTCCGGCAGACGGAAGGAAATCCCGTCAGATGGGAAAATTAAACATCTATAAATCAATTATTTCAAGATAGCGAAAATCGCATTTCTTCAAATCAAACGATATACATTTGCGTATCAAATAAACAAGTAAAACCATAAAATAGAAGACGATGACAGAAAACAAACAATCCAAGATGAATCTTGAGCATGAGCGCAAGATTGCCACCCTTCAGGAGAGAATCGACAAGCTGGAGAACATCTGCTATGCGGCAAAGGAAGTCCTGAACCTTGAGGAAGCCGCCGACTTCCTCGGCGTTGCCAAAAGCACCCTTTACAAGATGACACACCTGAACCAGTTGCCATATTTCAAGCCTGCCGGGAAACTGATTTTCTTCGAGAAGAAAGCCCTGCTTGATTGGGTGCGTGGTGTCAAAGTGATGTCGGAGGAAGAAATCAGAACCGAGGCGGCAAACCGTCTCCGTGAGTTGAACAGCAAATGAGTGTATTATGGAGAAAGGGACACTTGTAACCATGCTGCAAAAACAGAACCCTGTTTTTGCCGAAGCGGTCAGCCGGATGATTGACTACATCCAAGACAAATGGGCAGCACCTTATCCGTCCAAAGAACAGACAGAAGCGGTCAATGCCTACCTCCATTCCGTCCATGCGGACGGTGACGGAGCAATGAACGAAACGAACATCGAACACCGCAGGATAGCGACACAGCGGATAACGATAAACGCCATCCGTGTGCTTGACAGTGAACAGCTTGACCGCCTGCAGGACGTACTGAACCGCATAGCGGCAGACAGGGAGTATTATCTGCCTGAGCGTGGATATGGCTTAGGCAGATAGATGACCGTTGTAACACCATAACATCATAGACCATGTGCAAAGAGAAACAGACCATACACTACTGCACCATCCTTTCAGCCGGGCAGTGGAATTTTCTTTTGGAAGGCAAATCTTCTGCTTTCAGGCAGAAGTGCCTGTATCGGCTGATGACCGGTGCGGTACGGGAAAGAACCGCTTATAAAATCAAAGGTGTTGAGATTGTTTTGGAGGTGGGACAGGTGGCAGCTTCCGATGTGGAGCTGGCAGAGTTTTTGGGCTGCAACCGCAAAACCATCGGCAAACTAATCGACAGCTTTAACAGGTTAGGTATGCTGACCACCCGAACCAACAACCGCACTTCCGTCCATTCCCTGCATTTCCTCACAGGTTGGTATGCCGGAGGTGTCCTCATAACCAATCCCCATTATGTCAGACCTTCGGCTACTGCCAAAGGACAGACGGGCGATGTACGGACACCTGTTTTCGATAGCTTGCCGTCAGAAAGTAGGCAGAATGCCGCAGCGGATGACAGCCGAGCCAAAGGACAGGAAGCGGGCAGCATGGCGGCAGGCGCAGCAGTCCTTTCTTCTTCCCTCTGTTCGTCTGAAACTTCCAACCCGTCAGCCGACAGACCGGATGACGACAGCCATAATCCACCGCCTGATATGTTTGTAGCGGACGAAGCCGGAAATCCCCCTGTCATAGACAGTGGGGACAGAGCAGCTGACGGGAGCGGTGCGGAAAGCCCAAAAGAGGCGCAGGACGGAACGATTGGCGGCGAAACTGACCCGGAATAAGGCGCAGGGGAATGAAAGGCGCAGAACGCAGATTTGGACGTTGCTCCGCTTGCGGGTGTGAGCTACCGGACTTGTCCCGGTATAGCCCACTATAACTACACGCTTCGCTTCCGTAGTTGTGGGCTCTCCCGAGGGGCTGGGCGTTGCCCCGTCCCACTTATGGCTCTGCCCTAAGAACCCGGTCGGAGGCTGTCAGCCCCCAACGCCCCTGACCAAAGAGTGACCCTCTCTTTGGAAACTCCGCTCAGAGGTTTCCACCCCTGAGAACCCGGAGCAGGAAGTGACCCTCTCCCTGCACCCACCGATTAAGGCTTTGCCCTAATAACCCATTAAGAAACCCAAACACGCAAATTCAATGGCACAGAAGACATCCATCAACATAAAACCCTGCAACGTAGGAAGCAGCGGACCGCACAACAGGCGGACAGCGGAATACCTCGCCAATATCCGCAAGGAGAAGATTTACATACGCACTGACCTCATGGCGAAAAACGAGGCGTGGGTATCACCTGAATTGGGCGACACCTCGCTTGCCGAGCGCAACAGGCAGATAGCCGCAATGGTCAAGGAGAAGACAGGACGGGCTATGCAGACCAAAGACCGGGAAAAGGTGAACAAGAAGACCGGAAAGGTGACCATAGTACGGGGCAGTACACCAATCAAGGAGGGTGTGGTTGTCATCAAGGAAGACACCACGATGGAGCAGTTGCGGCATTTCTGCGAGGTGTGCAAGCAGCGTTGGGGAATCACACCGCTGCAAGTCTTCATCCACCGGGACGAGGGGCACTATGCCATTCCCGGAGACACCGCCACATGGAAGCCCAACCTGCACGCTCACATCGTATGGGACTGGATGAACCACGACACCGGGAAATCCTGCAAGCTGAACGTGAAGGACATGAGCGAGATGCAGACCGTTTTGGCTGAGTGTCTTGACATGGAAAGGGGCATCTCAAAGAAACAGACGGGCAAGGAGCATCTGGAGCGCACGGACTTCATCATCGCCAAGCAGAAGCAGGAAGCCGAGCAAGTCCAAGCGGAAAAGGAAGCAGCCCAAGCCGAAAGGGATGCAGCCGTCCGGGAAGCGGACAAAGCCAAGACGGAACAGGAAAAATTACAAGCCGGGAACGAGGAAAGGCAACGGCGCAGTGCGGAACTTGACAGCGAGATTGCCGATAAGGAGGAACGGGTACGGGAAGCAGACAGGGAGAACACGGACAGCATAAAGTCCGGTATTGCCAACCTTTTGGGAAAAGGCAAGTACGCAGCCATCGAAAAGGAAAATGCCAAACTGAAAGCCGAGAACGAGCGTATCAGAAAAGCCTTTCCCGATGCTGTCAAAAAGGAGGTCGGGAAAAAGACAAAGGCATTGACCGAAGAGAAGCAGAAAGCGGAAGCCGAGCGTGACAGGGCTTTGACGCAGAACCGTTCGCTTGGCATGGAGAGGGACAAGGCTGTCCGGCAGCTTCAGGAACAGAAGACCGGGGAGCTGCACCGCATCAGTATGGCGGTGAACCGGGCAACGGCGGAAAAGGACAAGACCATCCGAATGTTGCAGGGTGCGCTGAAAGCGAGCCGGGATATTTTGAATATCATTGCGGACATTCTTTACAAGGCAAGCGAGGTGTTCAGGCGAGCCGTCGATGCGATTATCCATTTCGGTACGGAGCAGCACAAATCAATCTTCGCCCCATCCGAAGCCGCAGACATCAAGAGTGTCATGCAAGAATATGGAGAAACCACCGAACAGCAGAAAGCGGTCGGTGCATGGCTCTGTGATTATGCGGAAAGCCAACAGCCGTTTGACGAAATAAAACATCGCCATACACTCAATGAGGTTGACGATGTTGCGGAAGGTCGGTATGATTGGAAGATTGACAAGACAGAACAAAGTTTGCAAAGATAAAGATTAGAAACCGTTAATTCTTGCACTTTAGTTGAAGTATTTTCGAGTACTATTTGCTATTCTTACCAGCATCAGCATTACCGGAACTTCCACAAGCACACCAACAACAGTTGCCAATGCTGCACCAGACTGTAAACCGAACAACGAAATCGCAACAGCAACAGCCAACTCGAAAAAATTACTTGCTCCAATCATTCCAGCAGGTGCTGCAATATTGTGGGGCAATTTCCACCATTTTGCCCAACCGTAAGCGATGAAGAATATCAGAACCGTTTGCAATACAAGCGGAACTGCAATCAACAATATATGCAGAGGGTTGTTCAGAATTGTTTCTCCTTGAAACGAAAACAGGATTATAAGCGTTAATAGTAGTCCGCCTACCGTATAGCTATCAAATTTTCTAACAAATACATTGTTGAAATATTCCAATCCTTTGCGGCGAATAACTATTATACGGGTAGTAATTCCTGCAACGAGTGGAATCACGACAAACAGCCCCACGGACAAAAACAGGGTGTCCCACGGAATAGATACACCGCCAACACCCAGCAAAAAAGCAACGATTGGAGCAAACGCTACCAATATGATTAAATCATTTACAGCCACTTGTACAAGCGTATAAGCTGCATCCCCTTTAGTAAGATAACTCCATACAAACACCATAGCTGTACAAGGTGCTGCGCCCAATAATACAGTTCCGGCTAAATATTCTTCGGCTAATCCGGCTGGTATAAAAGTCTTGAAAAACACATAGAAGAACACATAAGCTATTCCGAACATGCTAAACGGCTTTATCAGCCAATTTGTGACACAGGTAACTATTATTCCTTTCGGACGTTTGCCGACATTCTTAACACTTTGAAAATCCACTTTTAGCATCATCGGATAAATCATTAACCAGATTAAGAAAGCCACGGGTATAGACACATTGGCATATTCATATTTGCTTAATGTTTGAGGAACTGCTGGAAGCCATTGTCCCACAGCAATTCCAATAATGATGCACAATACAACCCAGATAGTCAGGTATTTTTCAAAAAATCCAATTCCTTGTTTCTTTTCCATAACAACAATTTAGCTTAATTGTGGTTTCAGTTTGTTCAGGTAGAAGTCATAGAAACGGGCTTTTATTTCATCCCGTACCCGATGAAATTCACTGTTTATAAACTCCAGCGTTCCGGTTGCTTCCGATGGGTCATCAAATCCTATATGCAGTCTGTTTCTTACCTCACCTGTAAACACAGGACAGTTTTCGTTTGCACCACCACAGACCGTAATAACATAGTCCCATTCCTGTCCTGTATATAGGTTTACGCTTTTAGGGGTATGGCGGGTTAAATCTATACCCATCTCATCCATAACCTTTACTGCCATCGGGTTAACCTTCTCGGCAGGTTTTGTTCCCGCTGAAAATACATCCAGTTTATTGTCAAATGATTGCAAAAAGCCTTGTGCCATCTGACTGCGGCAACTATTCCCTGTACAAAGAATCAATACTTTCATGACGTTCAAATAATATAATTTTCAAATTTTACACTCTACACTCAAAAGCAGAAAGTTCTCTCGTTTACCATTTGAAGATTTCCAACTTTGGTAATTCGGTGATATTCTTATCTGCTTAATGGGTGAATATTCCAATCCGCCAATAATGGCATACCCCTCGCTATCATATTTCATATCCCCAGCGGTGTCAAAATAGTCAAAACAACCATATATGTGCATCTTGGGTGCTACATTGATTGTGGTATAAGCAGAGTATCCATTCGCGTCAAGTTTAGAATCAAATTTATAATTAAAGACACGGTTATACTCCGCTCCAATGGAAAAATACCGATTTTGGTAGCCTACGAAGGTTGCAAGAGAATATTGATCTTTCTGAATGATATTTCCATCAGTTAAAAACTTAGGTATATTGTATATATCTCCGTACAATCTGAATATAAGACCATCTATCGGCTTTACAGTTACACCTGCGCCATATTTGTAATGATTATCCATATTCTTAAACTTACGACCTTCACCATTCGTCAATGCAATATCAGCAGATATTACCGGAGAAAATTCATATCCGGCTACTACGCCTATGTCCTCACAAAACGCAATTCCGTATTCTTCCTGAAAAGACTTGAAAACATATCGGTGCCCCCAGAAATTTTCCTGTTCGGAAAATTGTTTTAAGTTTATTAAACCAGCAGACACGAAAAAGCCATATCCTCTCCAATCTATCTGTGCGTTCTTCAGATATCCGTTGAACTTGCTGTTTCCGTTATCATCGTTCTGTGTTTCTACGTTCATTACAACTTTAGCGGAAAAACCTTTGGAGAAATATCCTTCATACCCTACAAAGGCACGGTCAAGATTAAATCCCGAAACATTATTGACATTCCCCAGTCCGGCCTTATAATTGGCAAATACCGTCAAGATAGGCTTGCCTGTAATCAGGAAAGTTTGTTCCGCCTTTTGAGCGGAACAAACCTTAGAGCCAGCCAATAGGCTTATGGCAAATAAAACTATCTTTTTCATTGAATCAAAAGAAATTACCAAATATGAACCCTGATGTTGTCGCCATGACGATAACGAGAGCCACATACACAACCGTTTTCTTCGTTCCCAATACGCCACGGATAACTAACATGTTCGGTAAGGACAATGACGGACCTGCCAACAACAAGGCTAAAGCCGGGCCTTTACCCATACCCGAAGCCAACAAACCTTGAATAATCGGAACTTCGGTCAGAGTGGCGAAATACATGAATGCCCCGGTAAAGCTGGCAAAGAAATTGGATAACAATGAATTGCCGCCGACAGCCCATTCTATCCAACTGTTCGGAATAATGCCCGCAATAGCCGTATTGTCATGCGTTGAACCGAGCAGGAAGCCCGCCGTTACCACACCGATAGCCAGCAACGGCATAATCTGTTTGGCAAAGCTCCATGAGGCAAATGCCCATTCCTTGTTTTCTTCATCCTGTTTGTCAAACAAGAGAATGACGGAAAGGGCGGTAATCGCCACAATCATCGGCACAAGCGGAACCAGTTTCGCATTGTCGATAAACAGGTTGGCAAGAAGTGCGGAAGCGGCTGTCGCTACCGCACCGAGTACCACCCACAGAATACGAAGTTTCAATATTCGGACGAGCGACCAGCACAGCAGAAGCGACAATGCTCCGACGATATACCATTTATAAGTGAAGATACCGTACCACAGTCCTGTGTCGGAAGCAGCGGGTGCACCCCAGTTGGCAAATACAAGGATGAGTACCAACGTGAAGAAATGGAACGAGGTCTGCCACATCGGGCGTTTTTCAGGAGGTGGAACGATATTCATCTGTTCCTCTTTCTTGGCTTTCTCTTCCTTGCGGAAAATGAAAGACATAGCCAACCCGATAACAACAGAGAACAGTACCGCCCCGATAACCCGTGCCACGCCCATTTCAAAACCCAGAATCCGGGCTGTCAGGATAATCGACAGAATACTGATAGCCGGACCCGAATAGAGAAATGCGATAGCCGGACCCAGTCCAGCCCCCCGTTTGTATATGCTGGTGAAGAGCGGCAGAATGGTACATGAACATACGGCAAGAATACCACCCGAAACCGCTGCAACCGTATAGGAAAGCCATTTCTTGGCATTTGCGCCGAAGTATTTCAGTACCGACCCCTGACTGACGAATACGGCGATAACTCCTGCGATGAAGAAAGCAGGCAGCAGGCACAACACGACGTGTTCTTGCGCATACCATTTCGCAAGGTCAAGTGTAGCATCTACGGCAGTCATAAACCGTTCGCTTCCGAGCGGCAGGAAGAATACCGCCGTGAATACTGCGATAATCCAAAACAGGATTTTCAATTCCTTTTTCGTGTCCATAGGCGTGCCTTAAATACCAAGAATCTGTTTTATCTCACTCTCGGAGGGGACATGACCTTTTATTTTCACCGCCCCGTCCACTACGACTGCGGGTGTCCCCATGATGTTATAGCTCATGATTTCTGTAATATCCTCAATCTTCGTGAGTTTCACATCGAGATTGTTCTCGTTGATTACTTTCTCGATAACCTGATAGGTCGATTTGCATTTGGCGCACCCCGGACCCAATATCTTGATTTCTTTTGCGTCCGCTTTTGTCGTTGCAGGCTTGTCTTCGTAACAACATGAGGCTACTGGCTTTTCCATTTCCTCTATAATCAGGTTGTTGCCGCATGAGCATGAACAGGGCTTCGGAGAGAATAACGACGCCCAAAATCCCTTTTTGTTTTCCTTTTTGTTTTCCATTTTCTTTGAATGTTTTATAATAATACATTGAATAAATACCCTGCAATCACCGCTGTAAGAAATATTACAGCAATAATCATGATTACTAATTTTTTACGGAAAATACTGGCAAGCATGGTCATTTCCGGTATCGCCATGCCCGCACCGCCAATCACTAAAGCTATGACAGTGCCGATACTCATACCCTTAGCCATCAGTGCAACGCCGATGGGGATAGCCGTTTCCGCACGGATGTATAGCGGAATGCCTAAAACCGCAGCGACAGGTATCGCAAACAGGTTATCCGGCCCGGCTATTTTCAACACGAAATTCTGAGGCATATATCCATAGATTCCGGCTCCAAGAGCGACACCGACCAGCAGATAGCCTAAAACCGGGCGCAAACTGCCCCATGCCGAGACGGATGCTTCCCGCAGCTTATGTTTTATCGGCCATGCCCTTTTATTTTCGTCAGTTTTAGTATGTTCATTCCGAAGACGTACATTCTTTACATACCTTTGCATCCCCGTTTTTTCCAATACGAAACCGAACAGTACCGAAGCGATAAAAGCAATAGTAAAATAGGCTATCATAGCCTTTATGCCTACCATTGCTCCCAACATCCCTATTATAATCGGGTTGAGTAGTGGAGAGGCTATCAGGAACGACATGGTACTTCCGAAAGGAACTCCAGCATTGAGAAAACCGACCGTCATCGGAATGGTGGAACAGGCACAAAACGGTGTGAGCGCGCCAAATCCTGCTGCCATCACATTGCCGAAGATACCACGTCCGGAAAGCCATTGCCTTATTTTATCCTGCGGTATATACATCAGGATGATTTCTACAGCCGCACTGATAAGCAGGAACAAAGCTATTAATTCAAACGTGATAAACACGAAATATTTCAGCGTTTCAACTAATGTGTTCATTGCTATATTAGTCTTAATACATTATTATACAGTAATATATACCTATAAGTACAAATACTCCCCCGACAATCCAGTTTAGCCATTTTTGAACCGTCTGCATCTTACCGTAAAAACTGCCGATGTGCTGTACGCTGAAAGCCAATATCCAAGCAACAATCAAGACAGGCAATGCGGTAGCGACAGCGAAAAGTACAGGCAAAAGATAGCCGGCTGTAGCCGTTGCCGACATCGGTATCAGCATCCCAAAATAGAACACACCGCTTGTCGGACAAAACGCCATTGCGAACAGCATTCCGAGCAACAAGGCACCCCAACCACCCCTGTGAGCCAGCCCCTCACCGTTACCGTTGAAACCGAATGAGGGAAGTTTGAGTTTGTTGCCGAACAACATAAAAACTCCTATTAGTACCAGTGCGGGACCGAGAATCAATTCACCGTATTTGCCGATGAACTTTTGGATGCCGAACAGACTCGTTCCCTCTCTCAATATCAGTATCAACACGATTCCCAATACGGTGTAGGCAATAACACGTCCGAGTGTGTATAAAAGTCCGTTCCGAAAAATCTTGCGGCGATTTTCTATGTCCTTGCCGATGAAGCCGACAGCGGCTATATTCGTAGCCAAAGGACATGGAGATATTGCCGTAAGCAATCCCAACAGGAATGCAGTCAAAGCTGGGGCTGTGCTGCTGTCGAGCAATGTTTGTAACCATTCCATAGATACATTATTTCAATAATGATTTCACTTTTTGTATCACTCCGTTTTTGAATGTGTCTGGGTTCTTTCTGGCATTGCTGAAACCAAACTTTGTCATGTCGTTGCGGGTTTCCTTACCGTCTTTCCATTTGTTGACGTAAAGAGACGACCATGTCACCTTGTAGTTGTCGGCTATTTTCTCTCCTTCGGGAGTTGATATATCCACGATTTTGAAGACGACAGTCCCGTTTTTCAGCTCTTTGGCGAATGTTGTGTTTACCAGCTCACGCGTGTTCTTTTCGATAGCCATGCAAGTGGCGCAACGTTGTTTGCCGTGGAAATACAGGATTTCCACACGGTTGCTTGTTTTTTGCGGCTGTACTTGTTCCACTTTTGCGGTGCTTTCTCTTTTCACTTCATTGCTGCCATAAGCAGTCAGTCCGAAACAGATGGCTAAAGCCAAAATTAACTTTTTCATACTTCTGATTTTTTATTTGTTAAACTTGTGTTTGTACTTCGTAAAACAACGAACATTTAATTCAAAAAAATGCTGCTACTCGCAACAACTTTCCTTTTTGCACACACATTGACCGAAGAATCCGGCAAACAGCGTGGACGCAATCTTCCAGTTCTCACGATTGATGCAGTATTTCACTTTCGGAGTTTCTATCTCCCCTTGTATCAGCCCTGCATCTTTCAATTCCTTCAGATGTTGGGAAACTGTCGCTTTTGAAATAGGCAACACCTCGTGAATATCTCCGAAAAAGCAACTGTTCTGCTTTATCAGAAACTCCATAATCGCCACTCTTGCCGGATGCCCTAAGGCTTTGGCGAAACGGGCAAGTTGCTCCTGCTTCACCGTATATTCTTTATTTTCCATCTTTATTATTCTTGTTCGTTGTTTGCAAAATTACGAACAATATTTGTATTACCCAAATATATGCAGGGATTTTTTAGGAAAACATATAAATAGTTGATTTAGGTCAATTATGCCGTTCTGTTCCCTAAATACATAAAACGTTGATTTTTAATAGATACAAATAATTTTTCGACGTTTCTTTCAAAGCGCAATATGCCTAAAACAAACAAAGGGAAGGAATAATAATTTTCCTCCCCATGTTGTCGGCATTGGACTAACCAAAAATACCATTAGCCAGATTTACCGCTTCCGCTTTCTTCTCCATGTTCACGGAGGCATATACCTGTGTGGAAACAATGCTGCCATGTCCCAGTATCTTACTGACCGAATAGAGTTCTGCACCTGCCGTTATCGCAAGCGTGGCTGCCGAATGGCGGCTACTGTGGTAAGTGAAATCCTTTTCTATCCCTGCCTTCTCCTTGATGCGCCGCACATATTTCGCCACGTTGTCGGGCTTCTTCACCAATGGGAAGATGATAGTGTCCTCCCCGTTCTCCGGTCGGGGCGGCAACAAGGATATGGCTAACTCGTTGAGTGGAACGGTTACGGGTCGCCCGGTCTTTTGCTGGACGATGGAAACCATCAGTACCTCGCCCGTGTCCTTGATGTCGCTCCACCGTAGCCGCTGCATATCTCCAAGCCGAAGTCCCGTCATGCAAGAGAAGCCGAAAGCCTTTTGTACGGTTCGCTCCGCTTGCGTCCGTGTCTCGACGGCAAGAAAGCGTTTCAACTCATCCGCTGTCAGGTATTCACGGTGTTTGTCCGGTACATGAAACCTCTCTTCTTTGGCAAGGTCTTGAATGGGGTTGAATGGTATCAGCCCCTCACGCACTGCCTTGTTGAAGATAGCCTTTACCGTTTCCTCGAACAGAACAAGGGTAAAGTCTGCCAGTTTGCCGCCGTCCGTCTTGATTTGACGGGGATTGCGGTATTCACGCATATATCTGAACAGACCGCTTACCATGTCCCTATCTACCTCTTTTAGTAGGATGTCCGTCCGATTTGCCCGTTTTAGGTAGGCGGCAATGCGTTTGCGCACAACGCCCTTGTGCTGTACCATCTTCTTGCAGTCGCCTTTCTCGATGGCGCATTGCAGGTATTCATCACACCAGCCGAGCCATGTCATCGTCTTTGCCCTCTGGTTTTCTTCCGGCTTCTTCTTGCTTTCAAAAGTCGGTGGGTTGAGTATGCGTTGAGCCTGTATCTCCCGTGCCCTGTTATAAGTCCGTTCATTGAGACTTTTTGCGTTGGGCGCATCGTCAGGAACGAGGTACAGGTGCAGATTCTCCTTCTTGCGGAATCCGGTCTCGTAATATTCCAAGTACAGGCTACGGTTTCCGGCGGTCAGTTTCCTTTCTTTTATCTCCACTTTCATAGGGTTATCTCATTTATGGGTTATACGAACATATTGTTTACGAGGTTCATGGTCTCGATTTTCTTCTTATCGACAATCTTTGCATAGATTTCTGTCATTCGGATGCTCTTGTGTCCGAGTATCTTGCTCACGGTGTAGAGGTCTGCCCCCAAGGTCAGCAACAGGGTAGCTGCGGTGTGGCGGCTGCAATGGTAGGTGATGTGCTTCTGTATTCCGGCTTCCTGCATCCATTCGCCTAAGACAACTTCCACCGTGGTAGAGGTTATCCGCAGCTGATGGAACACGGTGTCTATATCTTTTGCTTTCCGGGGCATCCATTTCAGGGCTTCATCCGAGAGCGGGATAGTCACTCTGTTTTTGGTTTTAACCTGCTCATGCTCGATGTAGAGCGTCTTGCCATCCGCAGCCTTGTGTATCTCGCTCCATTTCAAAGTCATCATGTCGCTGTAACGAAGTCCGGTGAAGCAGGAGAATAGGAAAGCCTTTTTTACGATGTCATAGCGGCACGGTGTGGCTATCAGTTGCCGCAGTTCATCTATGGTAAGAAATTCACGCATGGCATTCGCCTTTTGCGGTTTCTCTTTGGTTTCCAACAGCTTGAACGGATTGCGGTCAATCAGCCCATCCCTTACAGCCTTGCTCAGTGCGGCAGCCAGACGATTGACGAAGATGCGGCAGGTGGTACTTCCCAGCGTCTTTTTCCCGTTGTTGAAGGTGCAGGTTTTCAGAAAGGCGATGAAGCCCTTGCAGAAATCCTTATCGACTTCCGTCAGGGCGAGGTCGGGCTTGCCTATATGTAATAGGTATTGCTCCACTCTTGCCTGCGCGTTGCGTTTAGACCGCATACTTGCCGGAGAAAGGCCGCAGTCCTCCGTGGTGTATTGTTCCACCCATGCGCTAAGCGTCATCTTCGACTTCTTCACGTCTTCCCAGTTCACAATCCCTTGCTGCTGGATGTCAAGTATGCGCTGTGCCTTGATTTGCTCTGCCAGCTTACGGGTATTCGCATTTTGCAACTTCGCAGCGGAACTGATTTCCGGCACAAGGTAGAGTTTCAGCCCTTCTTTCTTCCTCGCACCCCTGTAATAGATGTCGAGATAGAGGCTCACATTACCGTCATTGAGCCTTTTCTCGCGTATGCGTACAGGCTCTTTCATTTTGATTTCTTTCTTCTTTCGTCCCATTTTCTATCTGTGTTATCTTTTTCTTTGATTTGTTACTATATTGTTTATCAGCTATTTACGCTCAATGCAAAGATAATTCAAGACGGGACAAAAACGGGACAAAACAGACGTTTTTATATCCAAAATTAGGCAAATATAACAATGCAGTCAAAAATCAGCCTTGTATCATAACTAATTATAAATCAGTTAGATTTACCCTGTTTTGTTCGATTTCTTTTTATATGGTTTTACCCGCTTGTGATAATTGTTGGTTGCGTTAAACCTTGAAGCACAACAAAAATTATCTTATGCCTACGATTCGGCAGGTAATCGCACGAGTCGCACTATTTTTCTGGGAACACGCAGTGCGGATGCCGATGTTAATCAACTCGATTCTATCTTCTTCGGAGAAGCATTAGCAGAGAGAAAGATAAAGATTTATCCCAATCCTGTGCAGTATGAGCTAACTATTTTTATAGATGGTTATAAACCTTCCATGCAGGGAAGTCTTGCACTTTTCAATTTGGGTGGAAACATGGTGTTAAAGCGTAAATTAGCAGGGGAAACTACGCACGTAAACATGAGCATCTTTCCTAAAGGTACCTATATTTTGAATATCCATTTGGAAGGACAGCCCACAAGTTGGAAAATAATAAAACAATAACATTGAAAAACACAAATGCAATGAAGTTTATTAAATCTTCAACAAAGAATATCACATTTATTGTAAGCATCGGAATCGTTGTCTTTTTTAACATAAATGAGTTCGCATATTCACAAAACAACAACGACAGTATAAATCCTGCAGAGTTTACGTCAAAGGCTATACAGGAAAAAGCTTATTTTGTCAATCCCCGATTTATAGCAGACAGTCTTATGAAACGCCCTGACGTTAAGAACGAGATAGAAGTAACTGAGGAAGGAGACACAACAATACATTTCGTTTATCCGGCTTTCGATTTCGGAGAAATCTACACTGCTAACTCTGTGATAAACGTCAATGCCAAGAAAAATATAGAAGAGCAAAATGACGGAAGTCAGATTACTGCCAACGCCATGGTTCAAACCATTGATCAAGCAAAGTCGGTTGGGCAAATACCCTTTGATGAAGGAGTAACTTCCACGGGAGGAAAAACTATCACGATACCAATACTTACTGCCATGGTATCCTCCTCGTCTCCTCAAATAGCGTTGAGCTACAACAGTCAGGTCGGCAACTCAGCAGCCGGATATGGATGGAGTATTTCCGGCATACCTTCAATTAACATTACAAATAAAACAATCTATTACGATGGAGTTAATGCACCTTCCGACATCTCTACTCCTGCCGGTTGTGCGTTTGCACTTGATGGCATACGGCTGGTAAAAAACAATAATAGTGCAGTGCCTGATTACCATTATGAGACATCTCAAGGTTACGTATTAGTCAAGAAAATTATGTCCGGTGCCAATGTGGTGCGCTTTGAAGTACTATTCCCAGATGGTAGTAAAGCTGCATTCGGACTGCCTTCCAACACTACCACGCGAATATCATACCCTATTACTTCCATAGTGGACATAAAAGGATATAGAATTGATTTTGAGTATATCACGTCAGGAAATATGTACTTTATAAGCAAAATTAAATATGGTAGCAAGACTACCACCCATCCTGCAGAAATAAAATTTGAATACGAGGAACGAACAGATTTTGCCACGGCATATATTTTTAACACTGCAATCAGTCAAAACAAGATATTGAAAAAGATCATATCAAATAACAATGGACAAGAAATTAGAACCTATAAATTGACTCACAGTTTGGATAATGACGTGAACAGGCTTATTAAATTGGATTGTTCTTCGGGTACAAGCTCATTAAATCCGCTGGTATTTGGTTACGACTATTATCCTTCATACATGCCGAACAGACAATTAAATGAAAGATCATTTGGATTCCTTTCACAGTATTTCAACAATGATCCCGACAATAAAATGCAATTTTTACGAGGTAAATTTATAAAAAACAGCTTTGCGGACGGAATGATTACTTTTCCCGGGAAATTTTCGACTTACGGATTGTTGGAAGCACATAAAAATCAGTTAACGAATAATTACACCTATTCATATAATTTTGGCAGTACTTATCCTGCCGACCAAACTATTTTGATTGTACCTAAGCTGGATTACTTCAGCAAACCTATATCCATAACTGCTGAATCGGGTTTCCAGACGATTAATGCAGCGGATGTAAACGGTGACGGAATAGATGAAATTGTGAAAGTCAATTTTAATGGAACTACAGGGACAAAGGCTATTATAAAGATAACAATTTATACACTGACCTCAGAAAACAGTTATTCTAAAAGAACATTTAATGTAAATGTGGAAGGAGTGGTAAACAGTGGCAGCCATTACAGTAGCCCCATATCAAGAAGCTATTACTTCGGCGACTTTAAAGGAGATGGGAAAGTGCAACTTTTGACCGTATCACACAACAAGACATTCGACAATAAAGATCGTCCCTCTTATTTTGCCTTAATAGATCTGAACGGAGGAAAACTGTTGAGTGAAAATACTATTTTCTCACATTCCTCTAATGAAGACAAATATGTCCACACCTTTGACGCAAATGGTGATGCAAAGACCGAACTATGTTTTGCAAGTCCATCTTCTTACAAAGTTTATGGACTTTCAGGCAACAGCTTCACCCTTCAATACAGCTCATCGGTGGTTCCACGTTCAGTTTTTAATAAAGAAGTCAAATTTGGAGACCTAAATGCCGATGGCAAATTGGATATTCTGGTACCTCCTGATGACTCATACCCTGATACAAAGTACGCACAAATACCGGTTTGGTCTACACATTATTGTCCGTTATGCGGAAAAGAGGAGCCTATAATTGATGAATGGGGCAGGAACTGCAGGAATTGCAATCAGAATGTCAAAGAATACTTCGAACAGAACCTTTATACAGCAAGATGCCGGGAGTGCCACAATCAGCTTCAATGGTGCTCAAACATTCCCGGAAATAATCATCAAGGCGAAGGGCTATGTTGTCAATATCATGGCTCCACTGTTTACACTCAGATAGATATGGGATATGTTGACAACGGCAATGCATGGACATGCTATATCAATACCGGTAAGGGTTTTAAATCCACATATCAGAATATTGTCGACATGAAGAAAGGCGATAAGATTACAATTATTGACATAAACCATGATGGACTTTCAGACTTGATACAACTAAGAGGATCGCAAGCCAGGCTCTATTTAAATATCAATGGAACCATTCAAGCCAGTAGTGATGTGAACTCCATAAATGTTTCGGGAAAATCGGATTTTATGCCGGCTAACGTAGTCAATTATTACAATTCGAGTTATTTAGTATGCATAAAAGATGCAGAGATATTCACTTATGAGTTTTTAAAAGACAAAAGCAAAGACAATTTGTTAACCTCTATTACAGACAGCCACGGACTTCTTCACATGAACACCTACTCTGATATGTTAGATAATATGAACTATGTACCAACTAACACATATTATAGTTATCCGTATACCCCATTCACTTTTCCTCTTAACCTTTTGGGTTCTTCGGTTACTCAATGTGATTATGCAAACTATATAAGCAATAAATATTATACTTACTATGGAGCTGTTATCCATCAACAAGGATTAGGATTTGTCGGTTTCGATCAGATTAAGACTAAAGATATGCTTACCGGCATAGAATCAACTGAAACGAAAGATCCAAAAATGTTTGGCGTTACAACAAAAGTATCTTCCCCTATTAAAGATATACTTTATTATTACGACAGGAATGAAGAAAACAACAAACAAGCTAATCCGAGAGTAACCTCAATATCAGAATACGACAAGTTAAGAAATGTGAACATCAGTAGTAATTATCAATACGACGCATATAATAATCCCACAAAGATAACACAGCAGTTTGGCTCAGATGTTACCACTGTAACCACACAAACTTATTATGCATCAGTTACTTCAGCTCGTTTTATTTCGGGACAGCCATTGGTGAAAACGGTGACCAACACACGTGGCGGAAGTTCGTGGACAGACAAGGAAGAAATTACGTACGATGCTACTACCCGACTTCCAATAAGCAAAAGAACATATACCGGAACAAATGGAACTAACAAAACAGGAGAAATAGAATGGGCGTATGATGCAAATGGCAACATAGCAAGCGAGAAATCGGCACCATATAACGTGACAGAGTTTTTGGGAACAACTTATACATACGACCCGTCGGGGAGGTATGTGGGCACGGCAAAAAATTCATTAAACCAAACCACCACCTATTCCAATTACGACAAATATGGCAACGCTCGCACCATTACCGATTATAAAGGAAGGCAAACAACGCGGGTATTTGACGATTGGGGCCGACAGATATCCGCCAGAAGTCCGGATGGTGTTGTGGAAACAACTAATACGGCATGGGGAGGACAAGGTGTGTATACAGTTACGAAAACCATAACCGGCCGACCGGAGTCCATTGTCCACTATGATGCCGCAGGGCGTGAGGTGAGAAAAGGCAATCAGCGTTTTAACGGACAATGCCAATATGTTGACAACATTTACGACAAAGAAGGACGGCTGAAAAAAGTGTCTCTACCATTCAAAGGCTCTTCGCCAACACATTGGAGCATATATGATTATGACAAATATAATCGCATAACCCAAATAACCGAAGCATCAGGAAAGATAACATCATGGAGTTATAACGGACTGAGCATTACAGAGACCAAAAACGAAATATCGACCACAAAGACTACTGATGCTTCCGGCGCATTAGTACGTGTAAACGATCCTGGGGGGACGATAACTTATGAAATCCGTGCAGACGGACAGCCCACATCTATTACTGCTCCCGGAGGTGCTGTAACATCTTTCACCTACGACGCTTTCGGTCGGCAGACCTCAATAACTGATCCAAGTGCAGGAACACAGACTTTTAGCGAAAGTTATACTGCTTCAGGTGTGCTAACACGCACAACGAAAGATGCTAACGGAAAGACCATTACCTCCGTCTCAGATAAATATGGGAGAGTAACTAACATAAACAGGCCGGAGTTCAACACATCGTATACTTACAACAGCGACGGATTGCTAACAAACGAAACGTCAACCAATGGCACATCGACATCGTTCACTTATGATTCATTCGATCGTCCTGCAACCATCGGAGAAAACGCCCCGGACAGCAAGTGGCTGAAAAAAACTTTTAGCTACGGTTCAGGCAATATAGTGGCGATAAAATATGAATCGCAAAACGGTGTTATAGGAACGGAAAACTTCACATATGCGTACGGAAATAACACGGAAATTAAATTTGGCACCACAACCATTTGGAAACTGACGGAAGAGAATGATCTCGGGCAACCCACAAAAGCCACTACGGGAACGTTGGCTCGAACTTATGAGTTTACCGAATTCGGTATGCCAACGGGACGTACGGCAGGCAACATACAAAACTTCAGTTATGACTTTGATGTAAACAAAGGGAACCTTAAAAGCAGAAAAGACAATATACACAACAAAACAGAGACTTTCGGTTATGACAATCTTAACAGGCTGGATAAAATTGGTACGCAACAGATTGGATATGATCTGAACGGCAACATAACAAAAATGCCCGGTGTGGGCACCATGGAATATGGCAACACAAACAAACCTTATCAGGTGACAATGATTACACCAACCGGAAAGGCTGTACCGATAAGGGAACAAAACATAACCTACACATCTTTTCAGCGACCCGGCAGCATCACGGAAAACGGGTTTAATGCCACCTTCACATATAATGCTTCAGGCGACAGAGCAAAGATGCAGGTAAAACAGAACGGAAAGACTATTTTATCACGCTATTATATTGGTAAACAGTATGAAACAGATGTTGAGAATAGCATTGAACGACTTTACTTGGGCGGAGATGCTAATTCTGCACCTGCAGTGTATGTAAAAGAGAATAATGTGTGGAAAATTTACTACATTTGCAGAGATTACTTGGGCAGTATAACCCAGGTAGCGAATACCGATGGTTCTTTAAACGCTGAATACAGCTATGACGCTTGGGGAATGTTGCGCAATCCCGCTACGCACGAGACTTATGCACCGGGCAATGAGCCGACACTGATACTTGGCAGAGGTTATACAGGGCATGAGCACTTATCGTGTTTTGGGCTGATAAATATGAATGCCAGACTATATGATGCAACGTTAGGGCGCTTCCTAAGCCCCGACCCGTATGTGCAGACACCGGATTTCACGCAGAACTTCAACAGATATAGTTATTGCCTGAATAATCCGCTGGTGTATGTGGATGAAGATGGGGAATTCTTTTTTTCATTACTACTTCCCGGAATCGGAACACTAATTGATGCTGCTTGTTGGGGAGCAGTAATTGGAGGAGCGGGTTATACGGCTTCAGTTGCTTTTAGCCCAGGAGGATTTAATAACTGGAACTGGGGGCAGTTTGGTAAAGCAGTAGGAATTGGGGCAATTTCGGGAGTTGCTACAGCAGGAATTGGTCAAATATTTGGACCGGTCGGAAGTATGGGTATCGGAGGAGAAGTTGCAAGGGCTTATACTCACGGATTTGCTAATGGAATGATTTCTCAATTTTCAGGCGGGAATTTTATGCAAGGAGTTGCGTCAAATGGATTAGGATCGTTGGCTGGCTCGGCATTTATGATGTATGGTGGTAGTTTTGCTGCAAGTGAATTTGGAACTTATGTTTTTTCAGGATTATCTGGTGGTATTGGTGCTGAATTATTTGGTGGTAATTTTTGGCAGGGAGCTACAGTAGGAGTTATGAATTCAGGGTTAAATCATTTGCAACAGTCCATAACATATGCAGGAGAGCGCTACTTCGCAAACAAAAAAGCTGCCTACAAATATATGTGGGATAATACAATTAAAAAAGATCGCGAGTTAAGTGGATGGGAACTAGAAAATGGAGGGATAATAGTTCTCCCTTTTGATGAGAATACTGATAATGTAAGTCATAATGGTTCTCTTCAAAAGAGCCTAAAAACAGGTAAGTATTATAAATCTTTTAATTGTAAAAGATATGAAATATCAACACATGTTCATACGCATCCTGGCAGTGGTCCTTCAGATAATCCTATACAATTTAGCAAATCTGATCTAAAAATGATTCAAAAACTTAACACTTCTATACATATTATACAAAACAAACGCATTTATTCTTTTGATGGCACGTATAATTATCGAACTAAGATGTGGAACTATAAAGAAATAAAATTCACATGGTAAGAAATATATTATTCGTTGCATTTCTCTATATTTTAGCAGGATGCACACCAAATCACAATAAAATACCTAAAAGGGCTAATAATTTCCTCTATATATTATCAAACGATATAGTGGAAAGAGAACTCCGTAATTATAATGATTCTATCTCTAACGGCAAAAAACTCCTACATATTTCGATTAAGTCTTTGAATGATACAACTTATTATGAAATTAGAGAAGTCATTAGTGCTGGATATCTAATTGAGAATCCGTCTACCTTTTTTGTAAATACTAAAATCGGAATTGTACCTGTAAGTTATATAAATGCAACGGTAATGTTCCGCTCTATTGAGGGTGTTACCATATCAAGAAAAGAGGCATGGGAATTTTTAAAAGAATATTTTCCTAAAGAATATGAACTTTATCTTAAGGAAGAAAAACGTTCATACATAACCAATGATGGTGATATATATATAGAAGAACAAATACCTATAACAGGAGGATGTATCGTGTGGAGTTTGAAATTTATAAATGAAAAGTATATAGGGAAAAAGGTATTTACAGAAAGATGATTCCGCCATTTATGCAAATTTATTTCCGCTTGATGCAAAACTAGTATCCCTCACTGGCGCAAGTTTGTAACTTCCCGAAAGCGTTCGAGAAAACAACGGCGGTTTTAAACGGCAATAAATGAAACCAACAGCTATTCCGCAGTGGCGAGGTAGCTTTCCAAATTCAAACATATTTTATTCTCTGCACTTGCAGTGTATATTAAAGAAGGTGGTATTTGGAAAATTGCGAAAGCTGAATACAGCTATGACGCATGGGGAAGAATGCGCGATCCAGCAACTCACGAGACTTGTGCACCGGGTAGTGGGCCTGCTTTGTTCCTTCCACGTGGCTACACCGGACACGAACACCTCGCTTGGTTTGGGTTGGTGAATATGAATGCCAGACTATATGATGCAACGTTAGGGCGCTTCCTAAGCCCAGACCCGTATGTGCAGATGCCGAATTTTACGCAGAACTTCAACCGCTACTCCTACTGCCTGAATAATCCGCTGGTGTATGTGGATGAGGATGGAGAATCATTGCTTCTGTTAATCGGTGGAGCTATCTTAGGAGGGTATTTAGGTGGAATAGCAACAAACAAAGGCGAGCTAAATCCTCTGCAATGGAATTGGAAAGATGTGACTACATATTTAGGCGTTGGCGTTGGAGCAATTTTCGGATGCTATACTACTTATGGATTTATTAATCCTGGAAGTATAGGATATACGCTGGGAGTTAATAATGCTTGGGCATCATCAAGTGTTACAATTGGAAGTGCAGGTTTTGGAAGTGATTGGAGTGTTCAGTGGACAACAGCAGCCGGTGGCATAGGAAAAATATCGGATAAAAGCCCTCAAAATAATATTAAAATGCCAGCTTATAGAGAACCAAACGACGATCGTTTTTTTAATCTAGATTATTCTGAAGCAGTTAGACTGTTAGTTTTCAAGTCAAAAAAACTCGGCGTAGAAACAGTTATGTATTATACAGATAAAGGATATTATTTTGAACAGACAAGTGGTTATGTATTTGGAGAAATGAATAACAGCCCAAATTCTTATATGTATAAACGTTATGGTACAAGAGGAAATGGCTCTCCTATTTATTATGCTGAAAATAGTATAAATGGAGGAATCCTTTTTAATATTAGAACGCACGGTTCAATTGAAGACAATAGTTATTCTATTTATTTGGATCTAGGTATGGGATATAAATATAAAATAAAAGAGATGTATCATACTCATCCAAAAAACAACTATTTGTCCATTGATGACCCTTTTCAAGGAGTTATACCTACATATGCTATTGGTTGGGATGGTTTTAAAAGAGGACCTGCCCCAAAATATGGGGACAGTCTTTTACTTGATGAAATAGAAATAGTTGCCCCTACAATAAAATAAAAAAAAATGAGATTCATTGTATTTATAATATTTTTATGTTATTATTCTTTATCATTTTCACAAGATTATAAAGTGTTTACAACTGAGCCAGAAATACAATACGATGAGTATTATAGCTCTCTGGATCAATTACGCGATAGTCTCATTTTTTTCTTTGCTGAGCGAAAGAGTTATATACCTCAAAAATACAATTGCGGGGAAAAAATATTTTTCACAGTAGATCAATATGGATTAATAAATGATATTGCACTTGAGAACAATAAAAGTAGGTTTGATTACGAGCTATATCAATTTCTCAAAGAGTTTGAATTTGAAGGCCCCATTTTAAAGTATTATAATGGCACTTCATTTAACATAAGGCTCCTATTATTTATTGAATATAGTAACCTCTCAAAATTACTGACTATTAAAATTGACCATATTTATTACTGGAATAATGATTCTTTTCATCCAGTTTGCAAATTTTCAGGTCATTCTAAATTATGTGATAGCATTAAATCACAAAATGATTAGGCTAGGCAAAGTGACAAAACTAATATGCGGATAAAAAAAACGGAAAGGCCGTTTTATCACGATATTATATTGGGAAACAGTATGAAATTGATGTGGAGAATAAAATTGAACGACTATACTTGGGCGGAAATATTTATTCTGCACCTGCAGTGTATGTAAAAGAGAATAATGTGTGGAAAATTTACTACATTTGCAGAGATTACTTGGGCAGTATAACCCAGGTAGCGAATACCGATGGTTCTTTAAAAGCTGAATACAGCTATGACGCTTGGGGAATGTTGCGCAATCCCGCTACGCACGAGACTTATGCACCGGGCAATGAGCCGACACTGACACTTGGCAGAGGTTATACAGGGCATGAGCACTTATCGTGGTTTGGGCTGATAAATATGAATTTTGCGATTAAGTGAGAGCAGTATCAAAATTGTTTGTTTACTGCCGAGCGTGAGCAAAAGGCGCGAAGCGAACGCAAGGCTTTATGACCCTGTGCTGGGAAGGTTTTTGAGTCCTGATCCATATGTGGGAAATCCTTTCATGACCCAACACTACAATCGATATACTTATGCGATGAATAATCCATTGGTCTATATCGATCAGGATGGGAAATTGGCAAATTGGATTATCGGTGCAATTATCGGAGTTTTTTTCTATTCAAAAGCAGCTCACGACAATACACCAAAAGAAAACCAGGGAAATCCATTAAAATGGAACTGGCTTCCATGGAACTGGGGAAAACCGGACGAAGTTGTGTTTCATTTTGGTTCAAATACGGACGGTTCGAATGTACGGTGGTATATCAGCCGGAAAAGCAGGTCAACCACAACCGATGGTTGGTTATAGCAAAGATAAAGGACCGGGTATGGGGTACCATCATAATGGGAATTCGAACATATATTATCCACAATATGATTATAATAAGCCGGAGAAAGGGGTGGAAAATGCGATTATTCAGGTTAGGAATGAATATAATTCAAAAAAATCAATTAAAAATTGGATGAAAGATCACTTTTACACATCAGCTCAAGGCGAGATTTCCTATGGAGTACAAATAGCAGGTTCTTTAGATAAAGGTGTTGGAATAAATATTTCACCGGTTCATGATATTTTAATAGAAGGCAATCTCAGTAATAAAGAAGCGCCTAATTTTTATTTTGAAGGAGAAGGAAGTATAAGGAAATTGTTGGATTTGGGGGCAAGCTATTATGCCGGAGTTAATTATAGTCAATCTATTGACTTGTCTTCGCCCCAATATCCATTTAAAACTCATACAATTGAAGTTGGAGCATTTGGAATATTCGGAGCAACCTTTAACTTTTATGATGATTGGAGTTTTAGAAGTGGATTTTTTGGCTTAGATCTTTCCGGAAAAATTGCTTTGGGATGGGGTGCTTCTGGATCTCTAAAATTAGGTTTTATATACTAATTATAATTTTATGTATTGCAATGAAAAGACTATCAAGCAGAATTACTTTCTTATATAAATATATTTTGCCGTTGTTAAATATATGTATTATTATCGTATGTTGTATAGGAGTAATAATAAATATGGTTAACGTAGAGAAAATGATGCCTTTTTTAGTAGGATTTATTTTTTTTCTAATTATACAGATTATTCTTCTTCCATTACTAAAACTAA
>JBMNSN010000004.1:0-103161 GCA_050945215.1 Fermentimonas sp.
CAAAACAAAAAAACACTTACCTAAACATTTAGATAAGTGTTTGATTATTACAGTGATCCGAGCGGGATTCGAACCCACGACCCACAGCTTAGAAGGCTGTTGCTCTATCCAGCTGAGCTACCGGACCCCTTTATTTGAGACGCAAAATTAAACTATTTATTAGAATAAAAAAAATATTATTTCTATCTAAACAAAAATATTACAATATACCTTGTGCCATCATTGCCTTTGCAACCTTCATGAATCCGGCAACATTAGCACCTTTTACGTAGTTCACATAGCCATCATCCGAAGCGCCATACTTTACACAGTTCTCGTGAATGTTACTCATTATCCATTTGAGTTTCTCATCCACTTGCTCTTTCGACCAACTTAGTCTTTCAGAGTTTTGTGTCATCTCCAAACCTGATACTGAAACGCCACCGGCATTTGCAGCCTTACCCGGTGCATAAAGAATTTTATTATCAATAAAGATATGCACCGCTTCACGTGTACTCGGCATATTGGCACCTTCCGATACTGCAATAACACCATTTTTAACGAGAGTCTCGGCATCTTGCCCGCTAATCTCATTTTGTGTGGCACATGGCAATGCTATGTCTGCCTTTTCTCCCCAAGGACGAGCGCCGGCAACATATTTACAACCATACTCTTCGGCATATTCACGAATTCTTCCTCTGTATAGGTTCTTCAATTCTTTCACAAACTCCAGTTTGTCTTTGGTGATGCCATCAGGATCATAGATATATCCATCAGAGTCTGACAGTGTTACAGGTACAGCACCAAGCTCAATCAACTTCTCGCATGTATATTGTGCAACATTGCCCGAACCGGAAATTAAACACTTTTTACCCTCAAGATCAATATCTTTTGTCTTAAGCATCTCCTTCAAAAAATATACATTACCATATCCTGTCGCTTCAGGACGTATGAGAGAACCTCCAAATTCAATACCTTTTCCCGTAAAAGTACCTGTGAAATCACCCGTAAGCTTCTTATACTTTCCAAACATGTAAGCCACCTCTCTACCTCCCACACCAATATCTCCGGCAGGAACATCGGTGTCGGGGCCAATAACTCTCCAAAGGCCCTCAACAAATGCTTGGCAGAACCTCATTATCTCACCATCCGACTTGCCACGCGGTGAGAAGTCCGAGCCTCCTTTTCCTCCTCCCATCGGTAGTGTCGTAAGTGCATTCTTGAAAGTTTGCTCAAAAGCAAGAAACTTCAAAATTGAAGGCGTTACTGAGGAGTGAAAACGAATACCGCCTTTATAAGGTCCAATAGCATTGCTATGCTGAACACGATAACCCATATTGGTATTCACATTACCTTTATCGTCAACCCAGGTCACCCTGAAAGTATGTATTTTATCAGGCAAAACTAATCTCTCTATCAAATTAGCTTTTTCAAACTCAGGATGTTCATTATACACATCCTCTATCGATTCAACCACCTCTTGAACTGCCTGATGATACTCCAGTTCGTGCGGGAATCTCATTTTCAATTTATTGACAACCTCAAACGCTTTCATACAATGAAATTTATAATCATTTTGAAACACAAAAGTAGTTTATTATTTCTAATTATAAAATATTTTACCCGTTTTTATTAATATAGTCACCAAAAACATCTATTTGGCTATATTTTTGTAAATAGGTATAAACACTATTGCCCCAGATATTATTATCGACATAATTGTCATAGCAGAAATTTCAGCATACATCAAAATATAAACTACCAATACTATCCAAAGTATAATAATACAAGCTATTTGGGTCTGAGAAAGTTTTCTTCTTGCCATTGTTCAATAATTAGTAAAATACAAATACAAAGATATAGAAAAAGGCACAGATTCACATCTACGCCTTTTTTCACCCATAATAGAGAGTTAATGAAAATTGATTTTGCTATTAATTATACTGAAAGAATTATTATTTCCGCCACAAAGTAAAAAAATAAATGATACAAACTAATTACTTTAAAGTTAAGTTATTGTTACATTTAAGATATTGTGTTGCGTCCTTTTTACTATTTTATATATCTTTGTATCAAATGATTTTCAAATACAACGTATAATTCATACATATTCTATTGTTAGTTGTAAGCGATCTTATTAAAAAGACACAGTTATGGAGTCGATTTATTTAATAATTGTAATCATCTTATTAGTCTTAGCAGTAGTTGACCTAGTAGTAGGTGTATCAAACGATGCTGTAAACTTTCTAAACTCAAGTATTGGTTCTAAAGTAGCTCCTCTGTGGGCTATTTTTTCTGTAGCAGCTGTAGGTATTCTGTTCGGAACAATGTTCTCCAGCGGCATGATGGAAATAGCAAGAAGTGGTGTCTTCTATCCGGAAAAATTCTCATTCCCATCAATAATGATGTTGTTCTTAGCAGTCATGCTTACTGACATCATACTACTGGACCTGTTCAACACCTTTGGACTTCCTACATCAACAACCGTTTCCTTGGTGTTTGAGTTGCTTGGTGCATCGGTTGCAGTAGCCCTGTTCTCAATGGCTGCCAGTGGCACGGGTGAGAACTTAGGCAACTATATAAACAGTGGGAAAGCATTGGCCATCATTGGAGGTATATTTATATCAATAGTCATCGCATTCTTAGTTGGCTCCATCATAATGTACATTTCGAGAATTATTTTCTCATTCGACTATGCTAAACCTTTCAAATACCTTGGCGCGCTGTGGGGAGGCTTGGCTCTGACTGCTATAACCTACTTCGCTATATTCAAAGGTCTGAAAGGCAGCGTTCTCGTTTCCAAAGAAACATTGCAATACCTCGACCAGAATATGGGCACTTTGGTGATATATGCATTCTTAGCCTGGACAGCTCTAATGGCAATTCTTCAGCACATTTTCAAAGTAAACATATTAAAGATAATTGTTCTTGCAGGTACTGCAGCCTTGGCAATGGCATTTGCCGGTAACGACCTTGTAAACTTTATTGGTGTATTTATGGCCGGCTTCGACTCATTTAATATTGCCAAAGAGTTTGCAGCGATGGGTGGCGACATAAATAGCATGTTTATGGGAAGACTGGCAGAACCTGTGGTTGCTCATAGCGGATGGCTGATTGGAGCAGGCATAATAATGGTGCTTTCTCTGGTATTCTCAAAAAAATCACGTACAGTTACTGAAACTGAGGTCAACCTGTCAAGAAAAGGAGAAGGTATCGAAAGATTCTCATCATCACCTCTGTCACGTTCTTTAGTAAGAGGAAGTCTTAATCTAAGCAGGTCAATAGAAAAGGTAACTCCGCAGCGAGTTAAAAATTTCATAGACAGTAGATTTGAGCCTGTTGAATTGGAAAACAAAGCATCTTTCGACCTTATCAGGGCATCTGTAAACTTAACTCTTGCTGCTCTGCTAATCTCTCTGGGAACATCTCTTAAATTGCCTCTTTCAACAACCTATGTCACATTTATGGTTGCAATGGGAACATCTCTTGCCGACCGTGCATGGGGACGCGAAAGTGCAGTATATAGAATAACCGGTGTGCTTACAGTTATAGCAGGATGGTTGATGACCGCTCTTATTGCTTTCTGCATTTCAATGTTAGTTGCATCATTCTTGATGTGGGCCGGAAAGATTGCCATAGTAATTATGATTCTTGTCGTGGCATTCATACTATACAAATCAAGTAGACTGCACGCAAAACGCAAAGACAGCGAACAAAAACATCAACAGATTCTTTCTGACGAAAACCAGTTGGTAGAGTCTTGCAATAAAGAGATACACAGAGTAATGGAAACAACTCTATCGGTATATCAACGAATACTCGATGGTTTAGTTGAAGAGAATAGAAAGAAGGCTAAAAAAGCACTCACTGAGGCCGACAACCTATACAGAGACTACAAAGACAAAAGGAGCTATGAAGTGGTTCCCACCATTGAAGCTATTCAGTTGAATGCTCTGGAACTTGAAAAAGAGTATGTACAGCTTGTCGACTATTCATACGAAATAACTAAATCTCTGAAAGCAGTTGCCGAATCAACATACAACTACATCGACAATAATCACTCCGCTTTCTCAGAAGAGCAGATAAACGACCTACGTTCTATATACAATAAACTGACAGAAGTCTACAAAGGTTATATCGATATGGAAATAACCGGAAACTACTCAAATTTCGACGAAGTTCTTAACCTTCGTCAGGTTATAATCGACCTAAACGGAAATATGACTAAACGCCAGATAAAGAGGGTTAAGGGAGGACTATCAAGCACAAGAAATAGTATATTGTTCTTGAACCTTGTGAACGAGTCTAAGATTGTAGCATTGCAATCGGGCAATTTGATGAAATCTCACAAAAGCTTTAAGGAACAGGCAGCAAAGGCCATCTCTCAGTAGACAATAACAGGGTTATCAGTTATTTGGTCCGGCAATCAAATAGTTGATAAGCTGTTTAAATAAAAACATAGCGGTTACGTTTTTTTTACGTAACCGCTATGTTTTTTATGCAAATGAATGCTTTAGTTAACTCCCAACAGCAACAACACCTCACAAACTCTCCAATACCTCCGCATCATATATACGATTTCGTATATATAATACGGAGCAGGTATAAAGAGAGCAATATCATTGTGTAGGTTTTATATACATTTAAGTCTGTTATATGATTGTCTATAAAGCGCGACAACTTTTTTTTCGTTTTATGTAAAACCGGATTGCTTATTTATAGCTGTAGGTCGCTTTCTTTTCTGCATTGTTGGCATTAGCCCCCGGAATCAATGTGAAGCCCCATTTGTATTCTCGGTCTGCCGGTAAAGTGTATTCCGGTTCAGGACGTGAATACCAACTGTCGTAGCCTGCCAATCCCTGCTGTTTTAGATCTAAGCATACCTCAACAAAGTTTCGTGGTTCGATGTCATTGATATGCGTCTGACGAGGTTTGTCATAAGGCCCTATTTCAGGACGGTTGGCTATCTCTTCCGGTGTAAAGTTATTCCATTGATAAGGGCGGTTGGTGGCTTTGCCTGCATCAAAGTCTTCTACGGAGTTACGCATTGCGTTGAATTCCATCTCATCATCTGCAACAATCAATAAGCTTTTGCCTTTACCTCCTAATGAAATCCAGCGAGTATCGCAGTGGTGTCCGTTTTCCTGCGGACGCACATAAGGGAAATACTGTTCTTCTGCCGTACTCTTATACTGCCCTATCATGTAACCTGCCTTGCGGTCCCAATAGTTTTCCAACGGACCGCGACCGAAGTATTCCAATTGGTTCATCGTTGCCGGCAGACGGAAACGTACGCCAATACGTGGAACGACCATCTTGTCGCGTTCGCTCGTGTTTTCGCGACCCGGAGAGAATGTCGCGGTTGCTGTGGCTTCCGATATATCGATCTTCTTTCCATCTAAATGAGCCGGAGTAAATAATGTAGCCACATTCATAGTGCCATCGGGGTAGATTTTATAAGTGATGACGAACTGGTTGCCGGCAGGCAGTTTATAGTCTATCTCCACTATGGCATTACCATCTACTATTTCAGCGAAAGCGCTTGTCACATTGAAGTTACGGCTTGATATTTCCCATATTTCCAGACGCTGAGGGTTGCCACTACCATAATCATTGTCGGTAGGAGCACGCCAAAAATTAGGTTGTATGCCGAAACCTTCGTTAAAGTATTCCGTGTTGCCCACCTTGTAAGAGGTAACAATACCGGCTTTCTTGTCGAATACGAAATTTACTTTCGAAGAGGTAATTTTCAAGTTGTCTTCGTTTTCCGATACGTTCAGTTTAGGACCATTAGCATTGTAAGCCATCTTGTCGGCTTCGATAGGTAGACGAAACTGACCAAGAGCAATATCGTGACCGGCAGGAACAAGACCTTCTTCATTTACGGTTGTAACGACAAACTCAACTAAATAGTCTACTCCTGCCAGTGGTTTCAGACCGGCTACGGGAATTGTGATTTGCTGTGAATCCTGCGGAGCCAGGTCGAGCGACATCTTGTTACCCTTTATGATCTTGTTGTTTGCTTTTATGGTATAGTTAAACATATAGTCTTTCAAGTTAGTGAAATAGAAGCGGTTAGTAATATTGAATACTCCGTTAGCCGCATCTACTGCTTCGAAGCCAACATTCTGGTGAGTGAACTTCACTTCGGCCATACTTGGATGAGGTGTGCGGTCCGGATTGACCAAACCGTTACAAAGGAAGTTGCCATCACTCGGCATATCTTTGCCGAAGTCACCTCCGTAAGCATAAAACTCTTTTCCATTTTCATCCTTAGTGAGGATACCTTGATCTACCCAGTCCCATATCCAACCTCCTTGAAGATTCGGATATTTGTATATGGCTTGCCATTGTCCCCATAGGTTACCGGTTGAGTTACCCATCGCATGAGCATATTCGGATGGTGCTACAGGGCGGTCGCTACCTTGTGCACCTATCTCTTCCAACCATCCGGCACTTGGATATTGTGGTACATACATATCGCTATTCCATTCCCAAAGTGCGCGTTCATAGTTGACCGGACGATTCATCAAATCTTTGTCTTTATTCTTTACAAATAGGTAAGTCTGATAAAAGTTGTATCCGTTTCCTGCTTCATTACCTAATGACCATATTGTCACAGACGGATGGTTTTTGTTGCGTTCGTACATGTTGATCGTACGGTCCATGTGCGGTTTCAGCCATTCAGGGTTGTTACCTAACGTACCTCCTTTACGCAGATTGTAGTACATACCATGTGATTCGATATTAGCTTCATCGTAAACATAAAATCCATATTCGTCACAAAGTTCATAGAACCTGCGGTCCTGCGGATAGTGTGACAAACGAACGGAGTTAATGTTGTTCTTCTTCATTATTTCTAAGTCCTTTCGCATCAGCTCTTCTGTCACGTAATGTCCGGTCTCAGGGTTATGTTCGTGGATGTTTACCCCCTTGAACTTAATCGGTTGGCCATTGAACAACAGGACGGTGTATGGTTTGCCGTTGCCGGCAATCTGGTCTATTTCTTTGATTTCGATACGGCGGAAACCTACATTCTGTGGAATCACTTCCGTCACTTTGCCATCTTCCTTGATCGTCATCAATAGCTTGTAGAGGTTCGGATGTTCCGCGTTCCAGGTTTCCACATTGTCCAGTGTCTTTTCAAACAAAGTCGTTGCAATAGTGTTAGGGCTTACCATCAACTGGTTCTCGGCTGTTGCAACAACATTGCCTTTTGTATCCAATAATTCGTATATGACGTCAATATTCATAGCCTTGTCGTAGTGGTTCTTGATGTCCATTTCTAAACTGAAGATACCATTTTTGTAGGTGTCATCGAGCGTAGAAACAATGCGGTAATCATTGACAGCTATCTTGGGCTGTGACCATATATAGACGTCGCGTTCTATACCGCTAATACGCCAAAAGTCTTGGCATTCCAAATAGGAACCTGTACTCCAGCGGAAAATTTTCAGCGTCAGTACGTTCTTACCAGGATGCAGGTATTTGTTGATCAGAAATTCGGCTGGATTCTTGGAATCTTCGCTATAGCCAACTTCTTTGCCGTTTACATAAACATATAAGCCTGATTTGGCTCCGGCGATATGCAAATATACATCACGCCCGTCCCAGCCTGAAGGGATCTCGAAGTCGCGACGGTAAACACCTACCGGATTAGCTTCCGGCAACATAGGAGGTTGCGGGTTACGAGGTTTGAATTCATATCCGTGGTTTGTATATATAGCGGTACCATGTCCTTGAACCTCCCAGTTTCCCGGAACGATGATGTCGTGCCAATCGGAAGTGCTGACAGAAGGATCTGTGATGTTGGCAGGAAGATCTTTGTATGAATCTACGAAGTAGAATTTCCATGTGCCATTCAGCAACGAATAAAAAGGACTTTTTTCATAACGGGAAGTGAGAGCTGTGGCACGATCTCCATAACTCATAAAAGAAGAGCGGGGAGCCTCTTTGTTAACGGCAACGACCTGTATGTCCTGCCAGTATGGCTTTGCGGGTTGACTTGTAGCATTGTCTGCTAAAATGACACTCATAATGAAGCAACTCAATGATACTGTGAGCATTGCTTGTTTGATCATGTATTTCATATTCATTTTTAATTTAGATTAAAATTAGTCATTAGAAAGGTAAAAAACTAAAGATATACAAATACTTACACACTTCATATTTTTTATCTCGTAACTTATGAAGAATAGTCTTCGGCTGACTGTATAAAAGCAAGTCTTCCTGCTCCGGTCAATTCTACATTCATTTTCATTCCATCTAATGCTGACCTATATAGATGAAAATGGCATTAAAATGTATCAATAAAGAGTATTCTTGATAATGTCTTTTTTAAAACATGCGTGATAAAAAATAAATATATTAGTATTTTATTCTTCAGAGTAAGATGCTGTCTAAAAAAGTGTAACAGTAACGTGGTACATTACTTTTTGCTATGTTTACGCTGTTTCCCTTTATTATGCATCGAAGGCTCTTTATTTGTGTAGGTCTGTGCATACTCCAGCACCAGTTTTCTATCTTCTATATACGCATTCTTAAATGTTCTTACAAGTTTTGCAGAATGCTGCTCGGGAACTTCGAAGAAGGAGAAATTTTTCATTATCTCTATCTTGCCAATCGGAACTTTTCCTTTTACATTTTCATTGATAAAGCCCATCAATACGGCAGGATTTAATCCATCTACTTTTCCAAGATTTATGTAAAGTCTGGAATATCCTTTCTCCGGTTCTCTTGGGTTTGATGAGTCTTTTTTTCTATTGTTCTGTTGTCTCTCTCCTTTGTTTCTACCTGATGTTGATGTTTCTATTGGTTGCTCAATCTCATCGGCAAATTGATAATATTCTATCAACCTATTGAACTCCAATGAAACAATTCTTTTAATGACATCTTCTTTGCCTAACCACTCAAGTTTTCTGAAGATTGAAGGCATAAGTCTCTCTATCTCAACTTCGTTGACCTCCACTTTTTCTATTTTGTCGACAAAGTTAAAGAGTTGTTTTTCACATATCTCATCTCCTGTAGGTAGTTGTTTTTTCTCAAACTTCTTATTTATCTGCTTTTCTATCTGCGAAATTTTTCCTTTTTCTCTTATATGAATTATTGAGATAGAAATGCCTGTTTTGCCTGCCCTACCCGTTCTCCCACTTCTGTGGGTGTAAATTTCAATATCATCTGGCAATCCAAAGTTTATAATGTGAGTGACATCATCAACATCAAGACCTCTTGAAGCAACATCTGTGGCAACGAGCAGTTGAAGTGTTTTGTTTCTGAACTTACTCATAACCAAATCTCTTTGTGCCTGCGATAAATCACCATGCAGTGAGTCGGCATTATAACCATCTTTGATGAGCTTGTCGGAAATCTCTTGAGTTTCGCGCCTTGTTCGACAAAAAATAATACCATAGATATTGGGGTAATAATCTGCTATCCTCTTTAGTGCATCATATTTATCTTTTGCATGCACCATATAATATATATGCTTGACATTCTTTGCCCCTTCGTTCTTCCTTCCAATAGTTATTTCAATAGGATTACTCATATATTTACGAGCAATCTTTTCGATAGTTTTTGGCATTGTGGCTGAGAAAAGAAGCATGTTTCTATCAATCGGAACATAAGAGAGTATTTCGTCGAGTTCTTCGCTGAAACCCATGTTCAACATCTCATCAGCCTCATCAAGCACAACGGTTCTAATTTTATCCAAAGAGAGGGTTTTCCTTTTTATCAAGTCGATAAGTCTTCCGGGTGTTGCCACAATGATATGGACGCCTTTTTTAAGACTGCGAATTTGACTTTCTATGCTGGAACCTCCATAAAGTGGTAATGTCTTTATTTTATCTACATATCTAGAGAAGTCTGTAATATCTGCAGCAATTTGCAGGCACAACTCTCTTGTAGGTGCTAAAATGAGTGTTTGAGGACTTACATCATCTACGTCAGTCTTTTGAATTATTGGAATTCCAAAAGCAGCTGTTTTACCCGTACCTGTCTGTGCAAGTGCTACTATATTCTTATTGTCTGCTAAAAGAAGTGGAATTACTTCAGACTGAACGGGCATTGGCTGTTCGAACCCCATTTCGGCGATAGCCAACTCAATTTCGGGCATAACGCCCAACTCTTCAAATGATTTAATCATTTATGTATGTTATGTAATTTGTGACACTGAGCAACATTTGATTAGTAATCAGAATTGTATCTAAAATATTTTTTATTGAATAATAAATGAGTCAAATGTAGCTTTTGATTGTGATAACCTTATTTATCAGCCGACAAAGGTATGAAATATCATTGTCAATATGGGTATAATAGATATTTTCTTAAAAGATTTTTCTTTCCTGAAGTTACTCTCAACTCTTTCTCAAGATAGTTGTCTACAGAGCCGTACTTGTCATTTATAAACTGAATGACATAGTTTAAATATGCTTTGTTTACTGAAAGCATTGCCGTGACTGCCTCTTGCAAATGTTCAGAAAGATTACTGGCATCTACTTCTGCTTTTGTTGGATCTACATATTTGTTTGACAACATATAATCGGATTCAAGTGTATTTTGAGATACACCCAACGAATAGAGTATTAAATAAGAAGCAAGCCCTATTGCATCTTTACCTAATTCCCCTGTTATCAATATAGGATAATTGGCATCATTGATAAGTATGTCGAACATTTCGCTGAATTGCTCTTTGTTATTCTCAATGATATCAACATAAGCTTCTTGAACATATTGAATAGCATCGCTCCTGTTGAAGTCCTCCTTAGCCACCAAAGTTTCCAACTTTTCAGCGTTCATTGGAGTGATGGGTAATGAAAACTTGCGTATGTTGGGATGCGTCAATATTGGGTATTTTTTTGAAGCGGCATAAGATCTAAAATCAATTACTGTTTTGATTTTTAGTCTTCTTATTTTTTCGTGATCATAGAGAGTAGCACTGCTTATGTCGGCAGATCGGAATATCTCGCCCCATTTTATCTGTTTATCATCAGTAGTGAAGTAGCCACCTATATCTCGGAAATTTTTTATGTTATCCATATCTATAGCTCTGTTTGCTATTACACCGGAATTTACTCCTGCAGTACTCAATAAAAAATATTCCCTAAGACCAGAACCGGTAGGATTTATTTTCATTACTTGGTCGGCGACTCTTGCAGTAGATAATGGAGTAAAATTATCCAATGAACTATCTGTCATTGAAGAGTATACATGTATATCACCTTCCTGGTCGGGGCTTACTTCCCACTTAAGTAAAAAATCTCCCTGTTCATCTTTTTCTACTACTGATGTAATCTTAATAGTAGACATACATGAACTAATGGATAATAATATTAGTGATGCTAATATGTAATTAGTTTTTCTACTCATAATTAATCAACAAACAAATGTAATAATAACTTTTTTGTTACTATAATATGAGGCAATGAATTAACTATAAATATGCTTTAAATATGAGTTTAATATTGTGTTTATAACTTGTTCATAGTTTGTTCAATAATATTAATAATTTAATTTGGAAAATAGGAAGGTTTTTATAGCATACATCAATTTATTAAATGCAAATTTTTTAACAAAAATGTTTCGTAGTGTTATCAGGAAGTTTTGAACAGATGCAATCGACATAAATGGAAATAATTTATTAACTTTGTAAGTTATGAACGGTTGATGATAACTTTCATAAAGTTCACAATATCAACTAATAAAAAACTTTTAGGTTGTTTATAAGTGTTTATAACTAATGGTTATTAGTAAGTAATAGATAAAATGAATTTGTCTCAAAAAAGTTATTTACATTATCAACAGGCTATTATATCCATCATATATAGAGTTTTTAAATTTAAAAGATATATAATAATAGATAGATGAAGAAAGAAGATAAGATAAGAGATATAGAAAGGCTGAAGAAGGAGAAAAATGCCATAATATTGGCGCACTACTATCAGGAGGCAGAGATTCAAGATATTGCGGATTTTGTGGGTGACAGCCTGGCTTTGGCTCAATGGGCCACTAAAACAGATGCTGATGTAATAGTGTTGTGTGGTGTGCATTTTATGGGAGAAACGGCTAAGATATTATCTCCGGAAAAGAGAGTATTTATACCAGATTTGGCTGCCGGTTGTTCATTAGCAGATAGTTGTCCGGCTGATGAGTTTGAGAAGTTTATCAAAAAACATCCTGATCACACTGTGATATCATACGTTAATACTACTGCAGCCGTTAAGGCATTGACTGATATTGTTGTTACTTCAACTAATGCTAAGCAGATAGTTGAGTCGTTGCCAAAGGATGAAAAAATAATATTCGGGCCAGATAAAAATTTAGGCGACTATATAAATAAATTAACAGGTAGGAATATGGTTCTTTGGGATGGTGCTTGTCATGTTCATGAACAATTTTCTATTGAAAGAATAATGGATTTGAAAAAGGAAAATCCTGATGCTTTGATAGTTGCACATCCCGAATGTCCTAAATATTTGTTGGAGATTGCCGACCATATAGGTTCTACATCATCATTGTTGGCATATACAACCAAGTCAGATCATGATAAGTTTATTGTTGCAACAGAAGTGGGAATATTACATCAGATGCAGATGAATAATCCTAACAAGACTTTTATACCTGCACCTCCGGAAGATTCTACATGTGCATGTAATGAGTGTTTTTATATGAAGATGAATACTTTAGATAAATTATATTTGTGCTTGAAAAATGAAACTCCTGAGATATTGGTAGATGAGGAGATAAGAAAAAAAGCTGTTAAGCCTATTGAGAGAATGCTGGAAATATCAGCTCAATATGGTTTGTAATAATATAAAAACAAAAAATAAAAATATATATGGCACTTCAATGTGGAATTGTTGGACTTCCTAATGTAGGTAAATCAACGCTTTTTAACTGCTTGTCAAATGCTAAAGCTCAGGCGGCAAATTTTCCTTTTTGTACAATAGAGCCCAACGTAGGAGTAATAACTGTACCTGATGAGCGATTGAATAAACTTGCAGAGATTATCAAACCAAACAGAATAGTACCAACTACAGTTGAAATAGTTGATATTGCCGGATTGGTTAAAGGTGCAAGTAAGGGAGAAGGATTAGGTAATAAGTTTTTGGCAAATATTAGAGAGACTGATGCTATTTTGCACGTGTTGAGATGTTTTGATGATGAGAATATAACACATGTTGATGGAGATGTTGATCCGGTTAGAGATAAAGAAATCATAGATACGGAATTACAACTAAAAGATTTAGAAACTATAGATTCACGAATAAACAAGGTTGAGAAACAGGCAAAAACCGGTGGAGACAAAGAGGCTAAAGTAGCATTAGAGGTATATACCAAGATAAAGGAAGCTTTACTTCGCGGAGAATCGGCACGAACAGTTACTTTCGATACAAAAGATGAAGAAAGAATAGCCAAAGAACTTTATCTATTAACATATAAGCCGGTTCTTTATGTGTGCAACGTAGAGGAGTCAAGTGCAGTAAGTGGAAATAAATATGTTGATGCATTGGTAGAATCGGTAAAGGATGAAAACGCCAAAGTACTTGTAATAGCTGCTAAAATAGAATCGGAGATTGCAGAGTTTGAAACTTATGAAGAGAGAGAAATGTTTTTGAATGAGATAGGTTTGGAAGAAAGTGGCGTTAATAGATTGATAAAGTCGGCATACAGTCTGTTGAATCTTGAGACATTTATTACCGCAGGAGTTCAAGAGGTAAGAGCTTGGACATTTGACAAAGGGTGGAAAGCACCACAATGTGCAGGTGTAATTCATACCGATTTTGAGAAAGGTTTCATAAGAGCTGAGGTAATTAAATATGAAGATTACATTCATTATGGTTCTGAGAATGCAGTGAAAGAGGCAGGTAAGATGAGTGTTGAAGGGAAAGATTATGTTGTACAAGATGGAGATATAATGCACTTTAGATTTAATGTGTGATGAATTATAAGCTATGTAGTTTATGAGAATATTACCATGAATTAGAGACATTCATTTTATTATAGCACCTACTACTTTTTTATAATATTGGAGTAGGTGTTTTTTTATTTATTAGATAATAGAGATCTGTTGTATACTAATTATTTGAGGATTTATTGAATATATGTTATATAACATATAGAATTATTTTTAATTAAACGATTAATTATATTTCTTTGTATTAAGATTTGTTATTAGTATACAGAATAGATAATATATTATAATGAAGAAGGTATCACTAAAAACCATTGCAGAAGCTGTAGGAGTTTCTTCAGCCACAGTATCTTTGGTATTGAATGGCAAGGATAAGAATGGCAGGGTTAGTAGTGAGATTTCAAAGAAGATACTGGAAAAGGCAGAAGAGCTTAATTATGTTCCCAATGCACTTGCAAAAGGTTTGCGAGTAGGCAAATCAAAAATTATAGGATTAGTCATTGCTGATGTATCTAACCTTTTTTTCGGGGCTTTGGCGTTACACATTCAGGAATTTGCTCAAGACCATGGATATATGGTAATTATAGGAAATACAAATGAGCAAGCCGATGAGATGCAAAAGATGATAAAGTTCATGTATGCACGTCAAGTTGATGGAATTATCCTGACGCCTACAGAGAACAGTCAGTATCAGATAGAAAATTTAATGAATCGCAATATTCCTTTTGTTTTGGTGGATAGAACATTTCCTGATTTGGATGTAAATTCTGTTATGATTGATAACTATGGTATTTCGTATAGGTCGGCCGAATATCTGATATCATTGGGTTGTAAAAACATAGGTGTTATTACATATAAGCAGGACCATTTTCATATTAGCGAGCGAAAAAGAGGTGTTGTAAATGCGCTAAGAGATAATGGTATTTACCATGAAGAAAATATTAAAGAGGTTAGATATAATTATTTGAAAGAAGATATTTATAGAGCTATCGATGAGTTGATGAGTGGAAATGAAAAGATAGATGGAATATTTTTTACTACAAATAGTATATCTATAATAGGAGTTAAGGCATTAGCAAGCAAGGGAGTACATATTCAAAAAGATATACAGATTATGTGCTTTGACGAGAATGATGCTTTCGATATTTTGCCGTATAAAGTTCCTTATATCAAGCAGCCGATAAAAGATATAGCACAAAAGTCTGTTGAGATGCTGATTAGCGTGATTGAGGATGGGCAAAAGCAAACGAGTAATGTAGTGCTGGATAGCGAATTGATTTTGAGTTAAAATTAATAGTTAATCGATAAGTTTTTGTAGTGTTAGTTAATCGATTAATTTATAAATAATATAAAGAGTATTTTAATTATCAAATATTAAATGTGTAGTTATGAAAAACAATTATCCTAAGATTGGTATCAGACCAATTATTGACGGAAGACGTAGAGGTATCCGAGAATCTTTGGAAGAGACAACCATGAATCTGGCAAAGAGCGCTGCAAAACTTTACAGTGAAAATCTTAGATATCCTGATGGGAGCCCTGTTGAATGCGTAATTTCAGACACATGCATTGGAGGAGTGAAAGAAGCCGCCATGTGTGCAGAAAAGTTTGAAAGAGAAAATGTTGGTTTGTCTTTATCAGTTACTCCATGTTGGTGCTATGGTTCTGAAACTATTGACATGAATCCAAACATACCAAAGGCTATTTGGGGATTTAATGGTAGTGAGCGTCCGGGTGCTGTGTATTTGAGCGCTGCTTTAGCTGTTCACAACCAGAAGGGATTACCTGCTTTTGGTATATATGGAAGAGATGTTCAAGACTCAAACGATAATACTATACCTGAAGATGTTAAAGAAAAACTACTTAGATTTGGTAGAGCAGGAATGGCGGTTGCATTGATGAGAGGTAAATCATATCTTTCTATAGGTTCTGTTTCTATGGGTATAGGCGGTTCAATGACAGATCCTGACTTCTTGCAAGAGTACTTGGGAATGCGTACAGAGTATGTTGATGCAAGTGAAATACTAAGAAGAATACAGTTGGGAATATATGACCATGACGAGTTTGAAAGAGCCATGAAATGGACTAAAGAAAAATGTATGTCAAGAGAGGGTGAGGATTTTAATCCTGAGCATCTAAAACACAGCAGAGAACAGAAAGACAAAGACTGGGAATTTGTTGTTAAGATGACCCTTATCATGCGCGACTTGATGATTGGTAATCCTAAACTTAATGACACAGATTGGGGAGAAGAGGCTTTGGGTCATAATGCTATTGCCGGTGGATTCCAAGGTCAGAGACAATGGACTGACTTTTTGCCTGATGGCGATTTCTCTGAAGCTATTCTGAACTCTTCATTTGATTGGAATGGTATACGTAAGCCATTTACTTTTGCTACAGAAGATGATCATCTTAATGGTATAAGCATGCTTTTCAACCATTTACTTACAAATAGAGCTCAGATATTTGCAGATGTTCGCACATATTGGAGTCCTTCAGCCATTGAAAGAGTAACAGGTTGGAAGCCGGAAGGTATTCTTAAGGATGGAGCAATTTTCTTGAAAAACTCAGGTTCATGCACTTTGGATGGTACGGGTGTGATGTCTGATGAGAAAGGTAACCCTGTAATGAAACCATTCTGGGAAATTACAGAAGAAGATGTTGAAAATATGCTTGATGCAACAACATGGCATGCTGCTTCACTTGAATATATGAGAGGGGGTGGTTTCTCATCACAGTTTGTTACAAGGCCCGGAATGCCTGTTACCATGTCAAGAATTAACTTGGTTAAAGGTTTAGGACCGGTTCTTCAGATAGCAGAAGGTTGGACGGCAACATTCCCTGATGAGGTATTTAAGATTATTGATGAACGTACCGATAAGACTTGGCCGTCAACTTTCTTTGTTCCACGTATAACCGGTACAGGCAGATTTAAGGATGTTTATTCTGTCATGAACTATTGGGGAGCAAACCACGGAGCTATTAGCTATGGCCATATTGGTGCAGATTTGATAACTCTTGCCTCTGCATTATCTATTCCTGTAAATATGCATAATGTTAATGAAGAGGATATTTTCCGTCCTTCAGCATGGTCATTGTTTGGAACAGATAACGAAGGAGCAGATTATAGAGCATGTAGTAACTATGGACCTCTCTATAAATAGAGGATTGAATGATAATTGATTTAAGATAAAAGATTATGAATTTAAAAAGAACTATTTTTAGTTTATTGACATTGTTTGTTGTCGCGCATGTGTTTTCACAGAGTAGACCATTCAATGGACTAGACATGAATTTGGGTAACCTTTATAGGTTGTCGGATGCAGAGACAAGGTCTATAAGTCCGGAGAATTTTACCGGTGAGAAAGGTAAGGGGGGGATGGCAAAACCAGACGTCAATGCGCCTCGTAATACTGCAAATGCTACGCATGCCTCACGTGACTTGGGACAAGGATGGAAGGTTAATCCATTTGTTACCATTCAGCCAGGAGAGACTTTTACCATGGCAGAAATTGAAGGGCCGGGTGCTATTCAGCATATTTGGATGACGCCAACAGGTAATTGGAGATTTTCAATAATAAGAATATATTGGGATGATGAGACTGAGCCATCAGTGGAAGCGCCTATTGGTCACTTTTTCGGTATGGGTTGGAATGAATATACTCATCTTAATTCTATGCCTGTTACTGTTAACCCGGGTAGTGCATTTAACTGCTACTGGGTGATGCCATTTAGAAAGAAAGCCCGCATTACTATGACTAACATTAATGATTCAGAGCCAATGAATCTTTATTATCAAGTGGATTATACATTGACTGATGTTCCTAGTGATGCTGCTTATTTTCATGCCCAATATCGTCGCACAAGAGTGAACGAGACTTCAGATTATACTATTGTTGATGGAATTAAGGGTGAAGGTCAGTATGTTGGTGTGTATATGGCTTGGCAAGTTAACAATAATGGATGGTGGGGAGAAGGTGAAATCAAATTCTTTATGGATGGAGATACAAAGTTCCCAACTATAATTGGTACCGGAACAGAAGATTATTTCTGTGGTTCATATAACTTCGATAGGAATGGACGATATGTGACATTCACTACGCCGTATGCCGGATTGGTTCAGGTGTTGCCTGCAGACAAGATATATGTTTCAGGGCAGCGTTTTGGACTTTATCGTTGGCACGTTATGGATCCTATAAGATTTAAGAAAGATTTGAAAGTTACTATTCAAGACTTGGGTTGGCGACATGGTGGCAGATATCTTCCACAGAAGTCGGATATTTCTTCAGTTGTATTCTGGTATCAGAGTGAACCACATGCTAAGTTTCCTAAGATCCCAACATGGGAAGAGCTTGAGCTAAATTAGTAATTGGATATTTTATTCTTTGAGAAGCGAAAATGACATTAAATTACTTTCATACATTTAAGTGAATTATGTGGTTTTTCCTTTGTGTCGGTGTAATGCGCCGGCACATGGGGAATTATAATAGGTGTATTAAGAGTGTGAGATTATTTATGTTGTAGCATATAATAATAATGAGATAGATAGAAATACCATGATAAATGATGATGAGGTTGGTGATTGTGAGTGATGAGAATGTTATAATTGTTTTTCGAAGATGTATGTTAGTCGGTTGGTATATTAGATAGATTGATTGCCAATCAGTTCTATAGAAAATAGAAATTTATAATGTTATATAATTGATTATGCTGATGAAAAATATGATGAAAAATTTTCTGGTAATACTATTAATTATCGGGAATGTTATTTTTGTTCATGCTCAGACCCAAAGGCAAGTAACAGGTCGTGTTATGGATGGCCAGGGAGAGCTGCTTATTGGAGTTAACGTTGTGGAAGAGGGTACTACAAATGGTACCGTCACAGACGTTAATGGTACTTATACACTTCGTGTAACGAGCCAGAATCCTGTATTAAAGTTTTCATACATAGGATTTAAAGATGCATTGGTTGAGGTTGGCAATAGAGGTATTGTTGACGTGTCGATGCAAGAAGATGTAGAGGCTTTGGACGAAGTAGTTGTTGTGGGTTTTGGATCGCAGAAGAAGGCCTCAGTTGTAGGTTCAATTTCTAATGTGGATCCAAGTAATCTATCTATAACCCCTACTCGATCATTAAGTAATAACTTAGCCGGTATGGTTTCAGGAGTTATTGCTGTTCAGAGAAGCGGTAACCCTTGGTTTAACAACTCTGATTTTTGGATTAGAGGTATTAGTACGTTTACCGGGAATGCCAATCCTTTGGTTCTTGTGGATGGTATAGAACGTTCTCTTCATGATATTGACCCTGAAGAGATTGAATCATTCTCAGTTTTGAAGGATGCTGCAGCAAGTGCTGTATATGGTGTTCGTGGTGCCAATGGTGTTATCATGATAAACACTAAACGAGGAAAGATTGGTAAGCCACAGGTTGATTTCAAGATTGAAAGAGCATATACTTCACCGGTGAAACTGCTTGACTATGTGGGTAGTGTGAAGTATTTGGAGCTGATAAATGAGATGTATGTTGATGATGGAAGGGCACCATTTAAGACTGAAGCTGAATTACTTAACTATGCAAATCAGACAGACCCGGAACTTTATCCTGATGTTAAGTGGTGGGATGTGATTGCGAAAGACTATGCTGATAATACAAAAGCAAATGTCAGCATTAATGGAGGTTCAGATATTTTGAGATATGCCCTTGTTGTTGGATATTATGGAGAGAATGGTATTTTGAGGCGTGATACATCGAAAGATTGGGATTCTTCGTTGAAAGTTCATAGATATACAGTTCGCTCCAACGTTGATGTAAACGTTACACCTACAACGATGTTGAGAGTTAATTTGGGTGGTTTCTTGCAGACTAAGAATGCACCTCCAGGAAATGATGAAAGTAACTTTGGTATTTTCTACCAAGCTATGCGTATTCCTCCATACGTTCATCCACCGGTATATGCAGATGGTAAGATTCCAAGGGTTTTTGCAAAGGAAAATCCATGGGCATGGTCTACTCAGCGTGGTTTTGAAAAGATGAATAATAGTAAGATAGAAGCACTTACAGCAATTGAGCAGAAGTTGGATTTTATAACTCCGGGTTTGTCGGCTAAATTGTCATTTGCTTTTGATAAATTTTCAGGTAACTCAGTAGTTCGCTCAAAGAATCCTGATTACTATACTCCTGCAACTGCTAGAGATGCAAGTGGAAAGTTAATAACTTCAGTTTCAAGTCCGGGACAGCAATTCCTTGGACATGGGAACTCTGCTGTTTGGGGTGACCAAAGTATATATTTGGAAGGTATGTTATCATATAGTCGCATGTTTAATGACGTGCATGATATTAACTCAATGTTGCTATACAACCAGAAGGAGTTTGATCGAGGTGATGCATGGCCATATCGTACACAGGGTTTTGCAGGAAGATTTTCATATACCTACGACCGCAGATATGTAGGAGAGTTTAACTTTGGATATAACGGTTCAGAGAACTTTGCTCCAGGTAAGAGGTTTGGATTTTTCCCTGCAGTTGCTTTAGGATGGGTTGTTTCTGAAGAGCAATTCATGGAGCCATTCAGACATGTATTCTCTAATTTAAAAGTAAGAGGATCGTGGGGAGAAGCCGGTAACTCAATTTTGGGTAGAAACATGTGGGATAGAAGATTCTCATATATAACAAGAATAGACCCAAGAGGAGAATACACATGGGGAACAGAGGAGAACACATATAGATTGGGTCGTGCCGAAGGAGATGTAGGTGTATCTAATTTGACATGGGAAACAGTTGCTAAATCAAACATCGGTTTGGAGGTTGGTTTATTGAATAACTCAATTAATTATACTGTGGACTTCTTTAAAGAAAGAAGAAGAGATATTTTCATGGAAAGAACCAATGTTCCGGGTTCGGCAGGATTTATCAAGAATGTTTGGGCAAACTATGGTAAGGTTAATAATCAGGGAGTTGATATGTCGTTGACTGTGAACAAGCAGATTAATCAAGATTGGTTTGTTTCAGGGCTTGCCAATTACACTTATGCAAGAAGTAAGGTTATTGAAATGGATGAGCCTGCGAGCAAGGTAGGTACTTATCGTGCAGCAACCGGACATCCAGTAGGTCAACTCTTTGGATTGGTGGCAGAAGGTTTGTTTACAGAAGACGATTTTGATGAAAACGGAGTTTTGAAACCAGACATTCCTGCACAAAACTTCTCTGATATGAGTAAACTCCGTCCCGGTGACATAAAGTATAGAGATATGAACGGTGATGGTGAGATTACAGCATTAGACGAGACTGCTATTGGCGGAACACGTATTCCGGAGATAGTGTATGGTTTTGGCGCCAACATACGATACAGGAGCGTTGACTTTGGATTTTTCATGCAAGGGACGGCAAACACATATCAAATATTAGGTGGTGAGACATGGTTGCCGGCATCAGTTTTGGGTGCAGGAAGTATTTTCTCTAACATAGATGACAGATGGACTGTTGACAATCCGAGTCAGAATGTTTTTTGGCCAAGAATGGGTGAAGCACAATCGGAAAACAATAACCAGCGTTCTACATGGTGGTTGAGAGATATGAGCTTCTTAAGATTGAAAAACATAGAGTTGGGATATACTTTCCCGCGTGATTGGACAAGCCAAGTGGGAGTTAAGAGTGCCCGCCTTTTTGTAAGAGGTTCAAACTTGTTGACGTTCTCTAAGTTCAAGCTTTGGGATCCAGAATTGGAAACAACCGACGGATTGAAATATCCGATAATGAAGTCTGTTTCTGTAGGTTTAAATATTAATTTTAATAATTAAAGTGATGAAGAAATATATATTACTAATTTGTACCATTCTTATGTTAGGTATTTCCAGCTGTGATTATCTTGATTATCAGCCTGATGATTACCTTACTATGGACATGATTTTTACAGACAAAATTAGAACCGAGGATTGGCTTGCAAGTGTTTACTCAGCAGTTCCTTCTCCATTGTGGGGATATTTTAAGGACCAAGGTTTTAATATAATGGGTGATGATATTACAATTCCTCAGGAATGGCAACCTTTCGGTTGGAGGAATGTGTATATGTACACCACTGGTAACTGGAGTCCAACATCAGCTTGGAACCCAAACTATTGGACAGAACTACCCAAGCAGATACGAACCGGGTTGGTTTTCTTGGAAAATGTAAGAGTTATACCTGAAGCTGGATTGACACAGGAGTATGTTGATCAGATGAAAAATGAGGTTCGTTTTCTAATAGCTTATTACTATTCGTTGATGATTGAGGTATATGGACCTATTCCATTTTCTCCGGGAGTGATCTATGATGTAGGAGCATCAAGTGATGAGCTTGCAATAGGTCAAACGCCTTATGATGAGATAGTTGATTGGATAGATAAGGAGCTTAAGGAGGTTTCAAAGAATCTGCCGGCTGTTTATCCGAACAACACTAATTGGGGAAGAGCAACATCAGTGATGGCACTTGCCATAAGAGCCAAAACATTATTGTTTGCGGCAAGTCCATTGTTTAATGGTAATCCAGATTTCAAGGATTGGAAGAATAATGAGGATGTTAATTTGTTTAGTCCAAACTATGATGCCAGCAAGTGGGAACGTGCAGCAGCAGCTCACAAAGAGCTTATCGACGCCGCAGTTGCAGCAGGATATGATTTATACAAAGAGTACAATAATGATGGCAGTATAGACCCATTTATGTCGTGCTATAATGTTTCATTGAAAAGATTTTCGGAAGGAAACAAAGAGATAATATTTGGTAGAGCTGCCAATGGAGATAGAAACAACTGGCAAAGACACCATCTTCCTATAGGTATTGGTGGAAACGGAGGTATGGGCGTTACTCAAGAATTAGTTGATGCTTTCTACATGAAGAATGGTGTAGTGCCAATTCTAGGATATAATGAGGATGGTTCTCCAATAATTAATCCTGAGTCCGGTTATGTAGAAAAAGGTTTTTCTACAAAAGTTGACAAGCGCAAAACAAAATGGCCTGGCGGAGGTCCTTCAAATTTGAGAGAGGGTGACCTTTCACCGATTACTACTGATGGAACGTACAATATGTATGTTGACAGAGAACCACGTTTCTATGTATCTGTGATATTTAATAATGCATGGATTGGCGTTCAAAACAGACATATCAATTTCTTGCAAGGTGGAGGACAGGATACTAACTTATCATTTGATGCTCCTCAGAATGGTTATAATGTGCGTAAAAGAATAAGCTTGGATATTTATCCACGTGATGGAAAATATACGTATCAACCTGGAATTATTTACCGTCTGGCAGATGCTTATTTGGGATATGCAGAGGCATTGAATGAGTCAAAAGGACCAAATGAAGAGGTTTATAAGTATGTTAATCTTGTTAGAGAAAGAGCTGGTATTCCTAACTTAAAAACAGGATTATCAAAGGAAGAGATGCGTGAAGCTATCATGCAAGAGAGACGTGTTGAGTTTAACTGTGAAGGTATTAGATTTAACGATATCAGACGTTGGAAAGTTGGTGAGAAGTATTTGGATGTTAAGCTGTATGGAATGAACTTCAAGGGTAGCAAGAGGAGTGACGATGTTAATGATCCTACAGCATTCTATAAGAGGACTTTCTATAAGAATAAGAATTTTAATAAGAAGATGTACTTGTGGCCAGTACCGCAAGCACAGATGGATATCAACCCTAATTTGAGGCAAGCTCCAGGTTATTAATTTTAGAGTATATTACATTATAATGAATAATGAGTATGAAATTTTTTAAGATATATATGAGCTTACTGCTGGTTTTATTTGGCAGTATGTCGTGCAAAGATGATTTTTCGGTTGATTTATCGGATACGCGCTATGTTAGATTGAATAAGACATCGGTAACTATAAATCCGGGAGAGAAGTTATTATTGAAAGCAACAACAGATTCATTAGGAAGTGCAAATAAAACTTTCAAGTGGACTGTTTTGGATCCAAGTATTGCATCTATTGAGTCGGGAGATAATTTGACAGCAGTAGTAACAGGTCTTAAACAAGGCAATAGTGTCATAAAGGTTGAGTCAGTTGATGGTGAAATTCAGTATTTCACAGATTTGAATGTAATTGGAGATAGCAAAGTTGTTAAGATTTTGGCTATTGGCAACAGCTTTTCGGAGGATGCCATAGAGCATTACTTACATGAATTGGCAGAAGCCGGTGGTTATAAGGTTATGATTGCTAACCTTTATTTTGGAGGACGTTCTTTGGAAACACATTGGGAAAAAGCCTCAACGAATGGTCATGATTATTCATTGAGGACAATTGCTCCTGATGGGTCTAGAACTACTTTTAATGATGTTTCAATAGAACAGGCAGTTACAGGAGAGAATTGGGATTATATCAGTTTTCAGGAGGTAAGCCAACTTTCAGGAATAATAGATGGGTACAAAGAGTACTTGCCAAAGCTTTTGGCCTATGTTAAGCCGTTGGCATCCAATCCGGGAGTTAAGTATATTTTGCATCAGACATGGGCTTATGCTCAGGACTCAGGTCACTTTGGTTTCCCCAATTATGACAGAGATCAGATGAAGATGTATAATGCTATAGTTGATGCTGTTTGGCAAGCAAAAGAGTTTGCCGGCATAGACATGGTTGTACCTTCAGGCACGGCTATTCAAAATGGCAGAACGAGTTACAAGGGCGACAAGTTTACTCGTGATGGTTATCATCTTGATCTAACGTTAGGTCGTTTTACAGCTGCTTCTACATGGTATGAGGCAATTTTCGGTAATGTACTGGATAACCCGTACTATCTGGAAAATTTGCTTAAATATGATGTTAAGTTAGCCAAGACTGCAGCAGCCAAAGCTGTAGAGAATCCTAAACAGGTTACAGAATTGATTGATTTTGCAGAGCCTGGCCCAAACGAATTTGTGATGAAACAACCGATTTTAATTGACTTTGGAAAAGTTCCTTCAGGAGGTGTATTTAACGACTTTTTGCATCCAGGAGACTTGACTCTGTCAAATCTTAAGGATACGGAGGGAAACAATTCAGCTTTTGTGATTTCGGTGACTCAGAGTTTCTCCGGGGATCTTGATAGAGGTTTGGAAAATGTATTAGGATTGCCAAAAACTGCATCTCAGGATATGTTCTTTACTGATGGAATAAAGATTAATGAGAGTGCATTGACATTATCAAATCTGAATAAGAATGAGAAGTACACTATTGCACTGTATGGTTCTATTAATGATAACTTTACCGAAACTAAATTCCATGTGATAGGAGAGAATGATCATGTAGGCTATCTTGATAATGATAATAATTTGGGTAAAGTAGTAGTTGCTAAGGATATTATTCCAGCAAGTGATGCCACTATTACCATAAAAATGAGCCCCGGACCAAATAATACTCAGTGGGCAAAATTCTTCGGAATAAACGCAATGATAATTGCTCCGGAAGGAACACCTATTGGTTTAGGGAATAGTGAATTTGTACTCAAAGATCCTATTATGGTAGATTTTGGTAAGATGGACCCACCTGCTCCATTTTTGAAGTTTGACGATTTCAATAATGGTAAGATTATCGATATGAAGGATTCAAAAGGTGTAAATACAGGAGTTTCAATGAGTGTTACATCAAGGTTTAGTGGCATGAATGAGTCGGGAGTAATAAGTACCACAATTGGATTGCCAGAAGCAGTATGTAGAGATGCATTTTGGTGTGATGACAAGAGACCGGAAAGTGGTGTTACATTGTATAACATGAATGTAAATCAGACATATCAATTTATATTCTTTGGGTCACGAAGAGATGCTTCAGATAATCGTGAGACAGTATACACAGTTAAGGGTGCAAATGAAGGAAGCGGTGCACATAATACATCTAATAATAATTCGAAAGTTACTATTATTAAGGGTATTAAACCAGCCTCAGACGGATCTATAGATGTTAGAGCCAAAGCAGGACCTAACAACAATAATTCAGTCAAATTCTATTATATGAATACTATGATAGTTGCACCGGATGATTATGTCTTACCCGGAATGTAATTGATTATTTAATGGTTCTTATGCTGATAATTCTCGGCATAGGAACCATTTTTTTGTATCTTAGTAAGATAAAGAATTGTATTATGAAGAAAGTGTTTTATAGTTTTTTTGTGATATGTTTGTTTCTTGTTTCTTGTTCAGGAGAAGCTATTATACCTGAACCTGAGATAAAAAAGCCAAAAGAAGAGGTGCAAGATCCAGATGGTGACGAAAAAGAACCGGAAGGAGAAGATAAAGAGTCAGCGGGGAATGAAGAGAAATCTGAGAATGAAGAAAATGCAATAGATTGGGCGAAGTTTGCCGATGATTTTCAGCACACTTTACAAAATTCATACAAAAGTTTGTTTGGTACATATAGTACGTTGCCTAGTAACTCTAAGTTTAATTATTGGTATAATGCACATGCTCTGGATGTTTTGACGGATGGTTATAACAGGACGAAGGATCCAGAATATTTGGATTTGATGAAAAAGTTACTAAAGGGTATAAAGATTAGAAATTTTAGGTACTGGCAAGTGTATGTTGATGATATGGATTGGCTTGGTATTGCATGCATGAACGCATGGAAAGCGACGGATGACAAAGAATATAAAGAAGTAGCCGATTATATATTGGGCGAAATTAAAAAAGCTCATACGGAGGTTTGCGGTGGAGGTTTGCAATGGAGATTTGATCAGCCAAATGGTAAGAATGCTTGCAGTACAGGGCCAGGGGCAATCTTGGCATTGCGAATGTATGCAGCAGATAAAAATGAAGATGATTTGAAATTTGCAAAGGAGTTGTTTGAGTGGGAAAAGACAACATTGCTTAATCCTTCGAATAATCTGATATGGGATAATATAAAATTAGACAATGGCAAGTTGGTGATACAGAAATGGCAATTCACTTATAACGTGGGTACCTATATTGGTATGGCAAATGATTTGTACAAGATGACAGGCGATAAGTATTATCTGGATTTGGCTTCGAAAAGTGCACTTGCGTCGATTACTAGCGGAGATATGGTTAAAAACAATATGTTTAAGGAGACCGTGGAGCCCGGCGCTACAAATGGTGATGGAGGTTTATTTAAAGGCATTTTGATAAGATATTTGACGGAGCTTGTATATACTGAAGGATTGTCTGATACGTTGAAGAGCAGGATTGTAGATTTTATGAAGTATAATGCAATATTATTGTATGAAAAAGGGACAACACCAAGTCCTGACGTATTTGCATCATCGAAGTGGGATATTCGGCCAGAAAAGCCAGAGTTTGTGTCTACACAATTAAGTGCTATGATGCTTGTTGAAGCTATGGCAAAATTTGATTCATCAGGATTATTGAAAAAACATTAAGTATTAAATATTAAGAGTAATTGTATTTGTAATGAAAGTATTAAAAACAGTATTTCTGTCAGTTTTTGTTTTAGGGGTATTTCAACTTGGGGCTCAAAATGGAGTTTACAGATGGAGCGATGAGGTAAAATATCTTAAGAGGCTTGATTTGTTGCCGGAGTATAGGAGTAACCAGATAATTGAACAAGAGTCGAGTTACGATAGGACCGGTGGTAATAATGATGGGTTTCAGGGGACGTATTCATATATACGCAAGGAAGGAAATAATTTAGTCTTGGCTGATTTTAAGGGACCGGGTGTTATAAACAGAATATGGACACCTACGCCAACAGAGGACACTCTATCATTCTATTTTGATGGAGAAAAAACTCCTCGACTGAGAATAAAATTTATGGATTTGTTCTCAGGAGAAGTTTATCCATTTGTTAAGCCGGTAGTTGGAAATGAGATTGGTGGATACTACTCATACATACCTATTCCTTTTAAAAAGTCGTTGAAGATAGTATTTGAGGGAGATCACATCATGTTCCATCAGATACAGTATAGAAAAATGCCGGGGGTAAATGTAGAGAGCTGGACAGGTAAATTTTCTGATAGCGATAAGAGTTTGCTTTCTGAAGCATGTGCCATGTGGTCAGATATTTCACCTACAATGGATAATTACAGAACCGGTGTGTGTAGTGATTTAGAGGTTAAGGAAGAGGTGTTTACGATTAATCCCGGAGAGGAGTTTACATTTTTCAAGACATTAAAAGGAGGACGAATTGCAGGTTTTGAGATTGATGGAGGTAACTCATTTGAAGGAGTGTATAAGGATGTAATTCTTTCTGCCAAATGGGATAATGAAGATGTTGAGGCTATTTACTCACCTGTTGCAGACTATTTTGGATATGCATTTGGTAAGCCAGCCATGAGAGGTGTTGTAATGGGTCGTCATGGAACAACTAACTATAGTTTTCTGCCTATGCCTTTTGATAATGCTGCAGAGATGAAGCTTGTGTATAAGAAACGTGATGGCGTGCAACAAAGTGCAATATCGGTGATTACTAAGGTTTATTATAATAACCACAGACGAGAAGTAAAGAAGGAGGGAAAACTGTACACCGTGTGGAATAGAGAGGTCCCTGAGATAGGAGACTTCTACACATTTGTTGATGTTAAGGATAAAGGACATTATGTAGGAACTGTGCACCATGCTCAGGCTTTAAGGCCAGGAATGACTCTTTTCTGGGAAGGAGATGACAGTACATACGTTGATGGAAAGATGCGCCTACATGGTACCGGATCAGAGGATTACTATAATGGAGGTTGGTATGCATTGTTAGACAGATGGGATAGAGGAATAAGTATGCCATTGCATGGTTCGTTGGATTACTCTTTACCAATGGGAAGAACAGGAGCCTACAGATTCTTTTTGTCAGATAAGATGTCTTTTGAGAAAGAGATTTACCATGGAATGGAGCATGGGGAGGTAGGTAATAATTTTCCTGTTGATTATGCAACTGTAGCATTCTATTATGGCTCTAAACCTTTGATCAAACGAGTGGAACCAACAGATGAGCTAAGGGAGGTGTATATGCCATCGACCTTTATCTATTTTCCTCAGCTGATGGAAATAACGTTAGAACGAGGAATACAAGTGATATTTGGTAGAGGATTGGAGATGTCATCTTTTGGTAAAGGGTCTGTTAGAATAATGCTAAATGATGTGCCTGAAGGCAAATATAAGATTCTTTTTAATTATCATGAAACACAGACTGGAGGAGATTTTCAGGTTTGGCAGAGACAGAATAAGCTTACAGACTGGATTTCCACTAAAAGTGATTCAGACACTCACAAAGAGAATGTAGAGATTGGAGAGATACATTTGACCCCTCAGACAAACTCTATAACTGTGCACGTGAGAGATAATGGAGATGCCAACAAAGTGGAACTTACGCTGATAACTTTGAAGAAGATTGATTGATTGATCTTAATTTTAAATAAATATTGGCAATAACACCATAAGAGTATGAGAATTTATAAAATAAATAGGCGTTTTGAAGGTTTGTGTATCGCCCTCATATTTTTATGGGTGTTATCGCCATTTCTACTAATACATGCACAGGAAGAGGTAAAGATGCCTCTTAATAGATCTCGAAGCCTAGGTATTAGTTATGATATGCTGGGAGGGCAAAAGGGGGTGTTTTCTTCGCGAAAGATTGATGCTAACACTGTGCATATTACCATTACGTTTGACCTTGAAGATGAGGTAAGACAAGATGACTGGAAGGCCGTTATTACTCCTGATTTTACTCCTGATTTTCATTGGGCTCCCCACTTGACTCCTACGGATAATCATGTAATTGATCAACATGTTTTTCGTTCGCCTGCACTGATAGCTTCAGATAATAGTCACTGTTTGGTTTTGATACCAGATTTGGACATAATGAAGGAAGGAACGCCGATTAGATGGTATATGGATATTGATGCACCGAGAAATATGCTAGTTATAGGCATGAGCAATAGTCGGGTGGATAATCATGTTCTGTTTAGACGTGAGCCCGGTGCCATTTATGAAAGCGGTAAGGTGAAAGTTGGTTTCTATCTGTTGTCATACGAAAATGAAGATAATGTGCTTAATCCGTTTAGAGCTATCTTAGACTTTCTGTGGGATAGATGGGGTCATGATCTGTATTTGTCGGGCAATCCTGTGGATGTTGATCTTGAGAAGTATGTTGAACACACATATAACTGGGCATTCAACAGTTGGGCGGAAAGTGTTTGGCAAGAGTTTGAGTTGGATGGCGTTACAGTCGGTGCTCCAACGTTTATAGTTAATACTACTCAAAGTCCTAATTACAAAGGAGAAATAGATGAGAGGGAGTTTCGGTCGATATGGAATCAAGTATGGTTCAGTTCGTTGAGGTCGGCAGGAGGTCTATATCGTTATGCAAGACGCACTAATAATGAAGAACTTATGCATAAGGCATTGCTGACAAAAGAGTTAGCCCTCTCCTATCCTATGCGAGATGGATTCTTTTATGGATTGATATGCACCGACATGCATTCTGTGAAAATTGACGGACAAAATTATAATAGAAGCAGTGGTTGGGGCACATATTACTGGGGCAACTCTAATAGAAATCCATACACATGGAATCCTAAGGAGTCTCCTTTTCACATACTAGATATGAGTTGGACAGCTCTTTTGATGTTAAGATGGTATGATGAACTGGAAAAAGATGAGAGGTTGCTCGAATATGCAAGTAGATATGCCGAGTCATTATTGAGTGTTCAATATGATAATGGCTTTTTCCCCGGTTGGTTAGATTTGAATACCCTCGCTCCTATGGATCAACTTAATGAGTCTCCTGAGACTTCATTGTCAGTAACCTTTTTATGGAAGATGTTTGAACTGACGAATGATGACAGATACAAAGATGCTGCAATTAAGGCTATGGATGCCATAATTGATGGTGTCATATTTCAAGGCAGATGGGAAGATTTTGAGACTTATTGGTCATGTTCCAGATTTGGATCAGACTATCTCATAGGAGGCAAGGTTGCGAGAAATAACATGTATAAACAGAATAACTTCTCGATGTTTTGGACTGCAGAGGCTCTGCTTGAAAGTTATCTTGCCACAGGAAACGAGAGATATATGAAGCTGGGTCAGCGCACATTGGATGAAATGTTGATGACTCAAGCATCTTGGCAACCGCCATATATGTATGTAAATGTATTGGGAGGTTTTGGTGTATTAAATGCAGATGCAGAATGGAATGACTCGAGGCAGAGTTTGTTTGCGGAATTAATCATTCGATATGGTCTATTGCTTGACAAAAACGAGTATATCGAGCGAGGAATAGCTGCTCTGAAAGCATCCTTTGTCATGATGTATTGTCCTGAGAATCCTGAAACTAAAGCGCAATGGGAAAAAGTATATCCCTTTTTTGGTAAGGAAGATTATGGTTTCATGATGGAGAATTATGGTCATGGAGGCAGGACGAGTCGCGAGGGTGAAGGTATGGGGAGCTTTACAATCTATGATTGGGGGAATGGCGCTGCCGCAGAGGCTTATAATCGTATAATTGACAAGTATGAAAATCTAAATTTAGAAAGAAATGAATATAAAGAAAATTAATGGAATTATTGCCTTGGCATTATTAGGTCTTATAGTTATTGGATGCAAGGGTAATAAAAAAACAAGTGAAGAAATGAGTAATAATTATGAAAAAGGCACTTTTGGATATGATGTTAATTATCTATCTGATAAAGACGATTTGATTATCTTGAAATCAGCCGATGAACAAGCACAGGTTTTATTGTCAGGAAAGTATCAAGCTAAAGTATTTACTTCCACTGCGAACGGTATGAGTGGTAATAGCCATGGTTTTATTAATTACAAGTTCTTTGAATCAGGCGTAGTCGATGAACACATGAATGGTTTTGGTGGAGAAAACCGTTTCTGGCTGGGGCCCGAAGGCGGCAGTTACTCCATATATTTCGAGCCTAAAGCCACACAGGTTTATGACAATTGGCATACTCCAAAAGAAATTGACATTGAACCTTGGGAGGTAAAAAATGCTGATGACAGGCATGCTACATTTACTAAAGATATTCAGCTACTTAACTATCAAGGATATGACCTTAAGGTATTTGTTGAGAGAACTATATCATTGTATGACAATAATGAGATTCAGAAGAATTTAGGTATTACTATTCCCGAAGGAGTTGAAGCAGTGTCATATTCAACTGTAAATAAAATTACAAACAAAAACGACTTTGAATGGAATGAAAAGACTGGTACTGTTTGTATTTGGATGCTTGATATGTTGACTCCTTCAGACTCTGCAGTCACATTGATACCTTATAATACAGGGTCAGTAGAAAAGTTAGGCACTGTGGTTACTTCCGACTACTTTGGAGAGATTCCTGCAGAAAGATTACTCGACGAAGATGGAATGTTATATTTTAAGACTGACGGCAATATGAGAGGTAAGCTTGGATTGAATGCCAAGAGATCCAAAGCTATTGCCGGTAACTATGACCCTATCTCCAGAAGGCTGACGATAGTTACATTTGATGTTGATCCAGAGGCTATTTATCTGAATCAGGAATGGAATCCTGAAAAAAATCCTCTGGTGGGCGATGCACTTAATGCTTATAACGATGGGCCTCTTGAAGATGGTAGCATTATGGGACCTTTCCTTGAAGTAGAAAGTAGCTCTCCTGCTGCATTTTTGAAGCCTGATGAGTCGTTGACACATACGCACAACATTTATCACTTTGTAGGTTCAACTGAAGCACTGTCTTCTATAACTGAAGCATTGTTTGGTGTCACTACTGAGGCTATAAAGACTAAATTTTAGAATCCAAATGAGCTAAGTAAGTTAATATAGAGACATTATAATTTACAATTATGGAAAACAATGTAGAAAAACCACGTTTGGTTCCACAGGGAATAGTATTTCCTTTCGTGTTGCTAACAATGCTCTTTTTCATATGGGCAGTACCTAATAACATGACAGACACAATGCTTGCAGCCTTTAAGCGCATAATGAGCTTGTCAGATACTCAAACTGCATGGATACAGGTTGTGTGCTATCTTTTAGGCTACGGCTGTTTTGCTTTGCCCGGTGCTATATTTATTAAGAAACATACTTATAAGTCGGGTGTTATTCTTGGGCTGACTTTGTGTGTGGCAGGTACCATGCTGTTTTATCCAGCCATGCTTGTAAATTCTATAAATTCTGCACTAAGTTTTGCTACATATTTGTTTGCAATATTTGTTCTGTTTGCAGGACTTTCTGTTCTTGAAACATCAACCAATGCTTATGTTTATTCCTTAGGAGACCCGCGTACGGCGACAAGAAGGTTGAACTTCTCTCAGTCTTTTAATCCTTTCGGCGCTTTAACGGGAGTGCTTGTGAGCCAAATATTTGTTTTGTCGCAACTAAATACTACCACGGCAGCCGAAAGAGCTTCTCTGACCCCTGAGGAACTAATTAATATACAGTACTTTGAGCTAAATGCAGTAACAACTACCTACATGATCTTAGGGCTCATAATGCTTGCACTATTGTTGACAATAATATTCACAAGGATGCCAAGAGCTCAGGACGATGACAAGAACTTAGATCTTAAAGCCACATGGGGAAGATTGAAGAAAAACAAAAATTATGTATGGGGAGTTATAGCTCAATTCTTTTATGTAGGTGCACAAATTGCAGTCTGGTCGTTTATCATAAGATATGCTATGCATACCTTAGACTTCGATTCTGTAGTATCAGGTCTTGGTGCAAATGCTACTCAAGATGAAATAATAGGAGCATTGAGATCCGTTGAGCCGGTGGCTGAAGGGTTCTACTCAATAGTTTCAGGTCTGGGTATCGATGCACTTCTGCCAAGAACAGCCGAACAGGCTGGAGCTACTTATTACATTCTATCATTGATACTTTTTGTCTTAGGCAGGTTTGTTTGTACATGGTTGATGAAGTATGTAAAACCGGTAAATATCTTAACAAGTATTGGAGTTTTAGCCACCATTGCATCTATTATAACTGTTTATGGTGATGGCTTCTTGGGAATTTACTCTCTTATGTCAATATCAGGATTCATGTCAGCAATGTTCCCAACAATATATGGATTAGGTATGCGCAACTTAGGTGAAGATACAAAGATTGCAGGTTCAGGCATGGTAATGGCAATAGCCGGGGCTGCCCTGTTGACTCAAATACAAGGTATATTATCGGACCAAGCTGGTAGCATCAAATTCGCATACTGGGTTCCTGCTGTTGCCTTTTTTATAATAACAGTTTATAGTTTAACTATTGCAAGAAAAACAAGCGTTGTTGTAGATTCAGAAAACTAAATGTTCATTATTTGATATGAAAGACTTGGTAATAGGTGTAGATTACGGCACAGACTCATGCAGGGCTGTAGTTGTTAACTGCACGACATGTGAAGAAATATCTTCTTATACAGAATACTATCCACGATGGAGAAAGGGGTTTTATTGCGACCCATCCATAAATCAGTATCGCCAGCATCCGCAGGACTATATAGACTCTCTTATTGGAGTGATAAAAGGGGCTATGGGTCAACTCCCAAAAGATATGGCAAACGATGTCGTAGCAATTGGTATTGACACAACGGGCAGTACTCCGTGCTTGACAGATGAAAACGGAATGCCACTGGCTCTTCTGCCCGAATTTGCTGAAGATCCTGACGCCATGTTTATACTCTGGAAGGACCATACCTCTATCAAGGAGGCAGAGGAGATTAACGCTCTGTCCAAAGAGTGGGAAACCGACTATACTATGTATTCAGGTGGAGTTTATTCCTCAGAGTGGTTCTGGGCCAAAGCTTTACACGTACTTAGAGTAAATGAAAAAGTACGTACTCATGCTTATTCAATAATTGAACATTGTGACTGGATGCCTGCTCTATTAACAGGCAAGTGCAAACCTAATATTGTGCCAAGAAGCCGATGTGCAGCAGGTCACAAAGGTATGTGGTGCGATGTTTGGTCCGGCTACCCCTCGCAAGAGTTTTTTTCTAGGCTGGACCCCCTTTTCAATGGCTTTAGAGGTCGCATAAGTAATAAAACCTATACCAGTGATAATAGCATAGGATATATGACTAAAGAATGGGCGGATAAGCTTGGATTGACTGAAGATGTTGCTGTTGCAGTCGGAATAATTGATGCTCATGCGGGTGCTATAGGTGCAGGTATTAAGGATGGCACCATGGTCAAAATCATAGGCACGTCTACCTGCGACATAGTTGTTTCGTCCAAAGAAAGGATAAACGACAAGCTTATTCCAGGCATAAGTGGACAAGTTGATGGTTCTGTTATCCCCGATTTAATTGGTCTTGAAGCAGGACAATCCGCTTTTGGAGATATTTATGCATGGTTTAAAGACTTTCTTTTATGGACTGTTGGGAATGATAAGTCTAGTTATAAAAATATCTTGGACAGGCTGACAGAAGAGGCACAAAACATTCCTGTTACTGACAACGATATAATAGCCAGCGACTGGTTGAACGGCAGACGTACACCTTTTGCAAATCAATCACTAAAAGGCGGTATATCTGGTATTACTCTCAGTACTTCACCGGCCATGATATATAAAAGTCTGGTAGAAGCCACTGCATTTGGCTCTCGTGCTATACTTGAACATCTTAATAAGGAGAATGTCAAAATTGAAGAAGTCATCGGAGTTGGTGGTATCTCATTGAAATCTCCCTACGTCATGCAAACTCTGTCCAACGTGATGGGTGTACCTATTAAAGTGGCAAAAGCACAACAGTCAGGGGCATTAGGGGTTGCAATGTGTGCATCCGTTGCAGCAGGTATGTTCGGTTCTCTGGAAGAAGCCCAAAAAAAACTTGGTCAGGGTGTGCTGTCTGAGTATATGCCAGACGAAAGTTTATCTGATGTGTACGAAAAACTCTATCATCGCTACAAAGAATTTGGAAATTATTTAGAGGAAGAGTATAAACGTCGTTAGAGCCTGTTTCAGCCCGCTACGTTGGTTTTTATACCCAAGGCGTTAACTTTCCCCGCAATTTCATTTAAAACCTCTATAGAGGCCTTCCTAAGGCTTTTTATAGGGGTTTCTCTATCTATGGTGTAAATCATCACTTCTCGAGGCCTCAATTCCTTAATGATTTCCAGCAAAGCTGAAACCTCTTCTTCTGTAGAGTTATCTACTTTTTTCCCATCAATCTCTCCCTTCAATATCATCGTCTGCAGTATGAAATCATGATTGAACTTTTTGTATAGCTCAACCTGTTTCTCAACCGAGTAGTCTTTAGTATTAGGTCGGTCGATTAATATTGCAGTCTCGTTTATACCTGAATCCAATTTCAATATAGGATTATCAACCTTTTTCAAAGCTTCAAAAACACTATCTTTTTTAACCTGTAGACCGTTCGATAGCACGCTTATTTTAACCTCTGGAAAATACTTGTTCCTCAGTTCAATGGTATCATCTATTATACCCTCAAACTCAGGGTGTAATGTAGGTTCCCCATTGCCAGCAAACGTAATTACATCTAAATTTATCTTCTCTTCTTTTATCTTCTGTAATTTATAATCAAGAGCGTACCTTATGTCAGTTCTTGAAGGTAGCTTGGTGTTAGTCCTAAAATTCTCATTCAAACCACATTCACAATACACACAGTCGAATGAGCAAACTTTACCATCGTATGGAAGAATATTCATACCTAATGAGCTTCCTAATCTCCTACTATGTATTGGACCATATACAATCTCATCAAATAATATTGTAGACATCTTTTATACTTTAAAATATTAATGAAAATAACCCTTCAGCGCCAAAACCGAAAACAACATATCTCAAAAACTTTCCTAATGCCATAGAAACCAAAACTATAGGAAAATTTGCTCTAAGGTATCCCAACGTAACAAGAATAGGATCTCCTATTCCTGGTAAGAATCCGAAAAAGCCCATCAACGCACCTTTTCCGTCCAGCCATGCAATCGTCTTATCTATGTTATTCTTGTCAATTTTAAACCACTTCTCAAGCCATTCAATCTTCCCTATCCTGCCAAAATAGTAGCACGTAATACCCCCAATAACATTACCAATTGTACCATAAATTATCAAAGTCCATAAATCCATATCCATTGCCACAAGGGCAACAAATACCACTTCCGAACTCAACGGAATTATCGTTGCCGATAAAAATGCCGCTATAAGCAGTCCCCAGTAACCATACTCTATAAGTCCTTCTAACATATCTGTTTAATGTGCCTCGAGCCAATTCTCACCCACACCGATATCTGTCTTCAAAGAAACTGATAAATCCGCAACATTCTCCATCTCCGTTCTTATTATTGAGACCATCTCATCCAACTCATCAGGCAAAACATTAAAGTTCAATTCGTCATGGACCTGCAAAATCATCTTCGACTTTAATCCTTTTTTATTTATCGACTCAAATATTCTTACCATTGCAATTTTGATGATGTCTGCCGCACTACCCTGTATAGGAGCATTTATTGCGTTTCGTTCGGCAAATCCTCTCACCACAGCATTCTTTGAGTTGATGTCCGGAAGAAACCTTTTTCGTCCGAATATAGTCTCCACATATCCATTTTTACGTCCTTTCTCTATACTGTCTTCCATATACTGCTTTATGCTGGGAAAGGTCTCAAAATACCCATCAATAATCTCTTTAGCCTCTGTCCTCGGGATAGATAATCTTTGCGATAGGCCAAAAGGCGATATCCCATAAATGATGCCGAAGTTTGCAGTCTTAGCTTTCCTCCTCATGTCACCATTAACCTTGTCCAAAGGTATTTTATACAACTTCGATGCAGTGGCAGCATGAATATCTTCATCATTTTTAAATGATTCAATCATGTTGCTATCCTTGCTCAAATGAGCCATTATCCTAAGCTCGATTTGTGAGTAGTCAGCTGAAACATACACACACCCATCATCCGGAATAAAAACTTCCCTTATCTGCTTGCCCCTATCATCCCTTATGGGGATATTTTGAAGATTCGGATTAGTACTACTCAATCTTCCTGTTGAAGCAACAGCCTGGTTAAAAGATGTATGTATCTTGCCTGTCTTAGGATTAACCAATAGAGGAAATGCATCAATATATGTGCTCAAAAGTTTCTTAAGCCCTCTGTGTTCCAGTATCTTCTCCACGATTGGGTGCTTGTCTCTGATTTTTTCAAGCTCCTCCTCCCCTGTCCTATATTGTCCCGTTTTGGTTTTCTTTGGATTGTCTATTATTTTGAGCTTTTCAAAAAGAATCTCTCCTATCTGCTTTGGTGAGTTTACGTTAAACTCTTCCCCGGCCATTTCCTTTATTTCATTTTCTATCAATAACAGTTCATTTGTATACTGTTCCGAAAGATCCTCAAGCGCCTCAGTATCAACTCTTACTCCGGTCCACTCCATGTCAGCCAAAACGTAAATCAGAGGACTCTCTATTTCGTAAAACAGCTTACTAAGGCCGTTACTTTCTATGTCCTTTTCTAATATATTCTTAAGCCTTAGTGTTATGTCCGCGTCTTCCGAAGCATAATCTGTTGCAACCGACACATCCACTTCCCTCATGTTCTTTTGGTTCTTCCCCCTAGGCCCAATTAACTCCTCTATTTGTATCGTCTCATAGTTCAAGTAGATGTCTGCCATATAATCCATACCATGTCTTAACTCCGGGTTCAGTAGGTAATGGGCTATCATTGTGTCAAATAGTTGTCCGGCAACTAAAATTCCATAATTCCTCAACTGAAGTATGTCATACTTAATATTCTGACCAATTTTTTCTATGGCATCATTCTCAAAAAACGCTTTGAATATACTGACTTCCTTTTCAGCTTCAGCCCTATCTTCTGAAATGGGAACATAGTATGCCTCTCCCTCTATAAATGCAAAGGAAAGCCCCACTAACTCGCTTTGCAGAGGGTCTAAGCCGGTAGTTTCTGTGTCAAAGCAAACAGATTTCTGTGAAAGCAGTTTTTTACAAAGCTCATTCATCTCGCTTTCACCCTCAACTGTAGCATACTTATGTGCAACGGTGCTAATATTGTCTTTCTCTTTTTTAGAGTCTATAATAGGCTTTATATCATCTTCTTTAGAAGTATCATCCATAAACAGACTCCCTTGCACCGCTATATCATTATTAGTGGCAAGAGGTTCCTCTTTGAATAGTCTCGATATCAGTGTCTTAAATTCCAAATCTTCAAACAGTGCCAATACAGCATTATCATCTTTTTCTCTAAAAATCAGTTCTTCTTCCACAATTTCTATAGGAACATCTGTTTTTATCGTAGCCAAGAATTTTGAAAAAAGTATCTGATCTTTATTTTCCTCTATCCTCTTCTTTTGAGCGCCTTTAAGCTTTTCCGTACTTTCCAATAGATTATTTATGCTTCCGAACTCCTTCAACAGTTTCAAGGCTGTTTTTTCTCCCACCCCCGGACATCCTGGGATGTTGTCAGAACTATCGCCCATCAGGCCCAATAAATCGATAACCTGCAAAGGATTTTCTAAGCCATATTTTTCTACAACTTTTTTATCATCAAGTATATCATACCCATTTCCTCTATATTTGGGTTTATAGATAAATATATGAGATTCAGTTAGTTGTCCGTAGTCCTTGTCAGATGTAACCATATATACATCGAACTTATCCTTATCGACTGTTTTTGCTACTGTGCCTATAACATCATCTGCCTCATATCCCGGAACTTCTAATATAGGAATGTTGTATGCCTTTATGATGTCTTTAATTATCGGAACAGATTCTTTTATAACCTCAGGAGTTGCCTCTCTTTGTGCTTTATATGCTTCATATTCAATATGTCTGAATGTTGGCCCTTTTGGGTCAAATGCAATAGCCAGATGCGATGGACTCTCATTTCTAATAATGTCTTCCAACGTATTTACAAAACCATATATAGCTGATGTATTCCTACCTTTTGAGTCAATTCTAGGGAATTTTATAAAAGCATAATACGATCTGTAAATAAGAGCATATGCATCAATTAGAAAAAGTCGGTTCCTCTCCATAGTAGTCTAAAATATAAATATTGAGGTAAAGTTACAATAAATTGTTGCTATGACTAGAATTATTTTTAATTTTGTATTGCTTAATTTGAGTACGAATGGATCATAATGGTATAATAAATGAACTTCTCAAAGATGAATTAAAAATATTTGAGGAATATTTAATGGACTCTGTCAAAACAGACAATCCTCGAATATCAGAGATGATTCAATATGTATTTAAGTCCAATGGAAAGCGTCTAAGGCCTATTTTAGTCTTGATGACAGCTAAGGCTGTAGGCAATATTACCAAAGAAACTTATCACGGAGCAACTACTGTCGAACTTCTTCACACTGCTACGTTAGTTCATGATGACGTTGTGGATAATTCTGATATGCGAAGAGGTCAGTCCTCAGTAAATTTCGTTTATGACAATACCAAAGCTGTATTGCTTGGCGATTATTTATTATCTTCTTCTCTTGCCGAAAGTGTTAAAACAAACAATCTCAAAATTATTGACCTCGTATCCAAGTTAGGTAAACAACTGGCTGAAGGGGAATTGGAACAATATATTCTTTCAAACAAGGCTATTATCGACGAGGATGCCTATTTTATGGTTATCAACAAAAAAACTTCGTTACTCATTCAGTCCAGCATGATGATAGGTGCTTTAACTGCTGGGGCTAATGACCAACAATTGGAGAAATTCAGGCAATTAGGAGAAAAATTAGGTATAGGTTTTCAAATACGAGATGACATCTTCGATTACTTCAACGATGATGTCGGCAAACCAACAGGAAATGACATCAGAGAAGGAAAAATAACTCTGCCTCTAATATATGCGCTAAACAATGCTCCACAATCTGCTGCAGTTGAAATGAAACAAATTATAAGTAACAGAGATTATACTCCTGAAAACGTCGAAGCATTAATTAAATTCGCAAAAGATTATAAAGGAATCTACTATGCTAATAGCAAAATAGAGCAACTTATGTGTGAAGCAGAAGTTATGATTAAAGACTTTGATATTTCTGACGATATTAAAGACGCACTGACTTTCTTGCTGTCGTACATGAAGAATAGAACATATTAAAAAAATAGGGCAAGAGACTTCTCTCCCACCCTACATGCATTAAGTATCAAATAGTTACTTAATCTCAATCAATCTCTCTTTGATTTCTTTCTTTTCTTTAAATGTAGGTATTTGTACTGTCAATACCCCATCCTTAACCTCAGCTGAGATGTTATCTTTATCTACATCATCAGGAAGCAACATTGTTCTTTGAAACTGTGAATAAGAAAACTCTCGCCTCAAATACGCGCCCTTCTTGCTTTCTTCTTCTTTTTCACTCTTCTTTTCAAACGATATAACTAGATTGTTATACTCATTAAGTCTAACCACACAATCATCTTTAGTCATACCGGGAGCAGCAACTTCAACTGTAAAACCATTATCGTTCTGTTGAATGTTAATTGCAGGAACTGATTTTGTGTTATGTTCCATCCATTCGTTACCAAAGAAATCATTAAATACACTCGGTAACCAGTCATTTGTTCTTCTAATAATTGCCATAATTTATATCCTTTCTATTGTTTAATTTTTAATTAATCATTTTACTATATTATGGCAAATTATATACCGCACCGGAAAATTGATATTACAGAAAAGAAAAGCGACATTATGTCATTAAAAAGCTGATAATACGCTCATTGTTAAGACATAATGGCGTAAATATATTGCTAATATAACTAATCTATGCTCTCGTTATTATAGTATTTTGTATGTCCTACTACCTTTATGTATCTTGCCATATCTATCAGTTGCTCTTACTTCGATAGTATACTCTCCTTTTGGCAAATCCAACTGTATCTTTCCAGTCCATAAATGTGTTGATTGTACGGCATTTGAGGGCCTTCTACCATTTATTAGCTCGTTAGTAGTATCCCACTCAATCAATTTTAAGTAATAGCTTGGATCAACCTGCGAATTGTAGCTCATTTTACACCATTTGCCGTTATCTATTCTATATTCGACTTTATCATTAGGACTGCCCATAAAGAAGTTTACAAATATGCTCGATGTCGTTTTACCTTTATGTTCAACAACATTATGAGCGTATATATTCATTTGATATGATGGATCGCTACCGGCTACTTTGTAATCAATGTTGTATTCAGTGTTATTGATATTCAAAAATGCATAACCTTGATGAGTAGCATCTGGAAATCCATTTTCGTCAAATTTTTCCTGAATACCAATCTCCTGAGGTAGTTCCTGCATTATGCTCGTGAAGAGGCTTTGCTCCTTTCCATCCATGCACTTCGGTGTATTCTATCTGGTCCTGATAATGAGTGTGTGCCGACATAATTAACACATTTTCATAGTCTTTTAGTAGATCAAATATTTTTTGCCTGTCTTCCAGTCTTAATGAATTGCCTGAGTTGTCTTTCATCTGTATATGATGTTATAAAACAATCAATCTATCCTTTGGAACGTATTTTAATTCATTCTCCAAGAACATTATCTGGTCTGTTCTATATCCCAATAGCCTTTTCCATCTCTTGGATCAGGGTAAAGTATGTCATCAAGTATTATTAAATGTGCTTTGCCATAATTAAATGCATAGTTCGCACTTCCAAAATTCTTCTCAAAAGTATCATCAGACAGCTTATCTTCCTCCGCTTCCATATTCATATCATGATTACCCATAACATTATACCAAGGCAGTTTTAATAGTCTCATGCGTTCTTTATATAGCGGATGCAGGTCAAGATTATTTCCGGCAATATCTCCTAAGCTGATGCCGAATAATGAATTTTCCTTTAGGCTTACATCTTTTACTATTTTTTCACTAAAGTAGTCTAATTCTTTGATAGAGTAGGGTTGAGGGTCTCCAAAAACAACAACCGAAAAATTATCAGGCTCATTATATTTCTCAAGAGAAAAATATATTGACTTAGGCAAACTTCCCATAGGTTCAAAACCTTTGTATTTAAAGTTTGATGGTGAACCTTTAACCTTGTGATGATAGAAAAACCTATTAATATAGTTTTCATCAGTAGGAGTTTTATAACCGCTTGGTTTTATAACAAAAATTGTATTATCATCATATACCGGTATTTTGTATAACCCAACTTTGTCGGTTAAAACAACGTCTAAACCGTTTGAAACGGCTACATTTGCTATACCTGTTTCACTTCTGTCTTTTTTCTCATTCTTGTTTAGGTCATTAAAAACATACCCTTTGGCTATTTCTTGTGAACTGGCAACAAAGGAAAACGCTGTTATAAGAAAGACAATAAGATTAGTCCTAATTTTATTCATAAACATTTATTATTAAAGTGTCAATGACAAAATTAGGCTTTTATAATCTTGAGAATATTAAGAAAAAGATTGTAGTTACTGTCTAAAAATTGCTCCTAAACAGCATTTATATTGCTTAACAACAAATGGAGTAGGGTAGGGAGTAGTGTAAACCATCTACTCCCTAAATAATATATGTTATTGTTCTATTTTAGCTAATAATAGGTCAGCAAGTCTGCTCGTTCCAATTCTGAACAGTTCCGCATTACACCATTCTTCTCCTAATAGCTCTTTTATAATAGTGTAGTACTTTACTGCATCTTCTGTTGTAGAAACTCCACCTGAAACCTTTATGCCTACCTTGTTCCCTGTCTTCTCAAAATACGATTTAATAGCAAGACACATTACGTAAATAGTCTCAGAGGTAGCTCCAGGATAACCTTTTCCTGTTGATGATTTAATAAAATCTGCACCGGAATACATCGATAGGATTGATGCATTGTATATGTTCTCTGCAGTAATGAGAGCTCCAGTTTCAAGTATCACTTTAAGAGTTTTTCCATGGCAACTGCTTTTTATTTCCATTATCTCGTCACACATCTCCTCGTAATCGCCGTCTAAAAACTCTCCCAAGTTGATAACTATATCAATCTCGTCTGCTCCATCAGCTATAGCAAGTGCTGTTTCTGCAACCTTTATCTCCAAAAATGTCTGTGACGATGGGAATCCTCCGGCCACAGCAGCAATTCTAACGTTAGCTGTCAACGACTCTTTAACAGAACTTACCAAGTTAGGATATACGCATATTGCTGCAACATTGTCTACTTCCGGATTGCTACCTTCAAATTCGTTCACTTTTTCTGTAAACTTCCATATTTTTTCCCTTGAGTCTGTTGAGTTTAACGAAGTTAAATCAATAAAAGAGTACAATTTCTTTAGTGTCTCAATATTATTATTTTCCTCAAATTTCTCTTCGAGTAGTTTTTCAACTGCTGACTTTATCTGCTCGTCCGTATGACTCAGTTTGTGCTTATTGATAGCTTCTTTATGTTTGTCTATTTCCATATCTATTTGAATATTAGAAGTTTGTAATATTATATATAAAGCTTTATAGTTTTTTATTCATCTTATGTCTATCCTTATCTCTCGATGTCTTTTTATTGATGTTTTCCTCAAAAGCTTCCTCTAAATCGATTCCTGTTTGGTTTGCTATACATATCAACACCCATAGAACATCAGCAATTTCATCTGCTAAATTATCACCGGATTCGCCTTTTTTAAATGACTGGTCTCCATACTTTCGTGACATTATCCTCGCCAGTTCGCCAACCTCTTCAGTCAAAATTGCCATGTTTGTCAGTTCGCTGAAATACCTGACGCCGTATGTTTTTATCCAACAATCTACAGTTTCTTGTGCTTCTTTTAGTGTCATTTCACTCTTAATAATCTTTGTTCTTTGAATCAATCCATATAGTTACAGGTCCATCATTTAATAGTGACACCTGCATGTCAGCCCCAAATATCCCGGTCTGCACCTCTTTGCCGATTTGGTCGCTCATCGCTTTGCAAAACTTCTCGTATATAGGTATAGCTGTTTCCGGCTTAGCAGATCTTATATATGAAGGTCGATTACCTTTTTTAGTGCAAGCGTAAAGTGTGAACTGTGAAACAATCATCACATCTCCGTCAATATCTAACACAGATTTGTTCATGACCCCCTCCTCATCATCAAATATACGCAATTTGCTTATCTTACCTACGAGGTAATCGATATCAGTCTCATTATCAGTATTTTCTATTCCGATCAACACTAATAATCCTCTACTGATTTCTCCCGTAAGATCGCCATCTATCTCCACTTTCGCATGTGATACTCTCTGTATTAATGCTCTCATATTATCGTGCTTCTTTTTTTGAGTTTTCTTCTATCCATTCAATCATTATTTGCCCTTTGTTGTCACCTAAAAGTTCTATAAGTTCTTTATGCTCAGCCTCCTTAATCCTTTTGATGCTTCCAAAATGTCTCAAAAGCTTCTTCTTGCTCTCTTTCCCTATTCCTTTTATATCATCCAATGCAGAACTAACTTGTGATTTGCTTCTTTTTTTTCTGTGAAATGCCAACCCAAACCTATGTGCCTCATCTCTAAGGTGTTGTATAAGCTTTAGTGTTTCTGAGTTCTTGTCTATGTATAGAGGAACGGAGTCTCCCGGGAAGTATATTTCTTCAAGTTTTTCGGCAATACTAATTATTGCAACCTTACCATAAATTCCGAGCCTTTTAAAAGTCTCAACTGCTATACTCAACTGCCCCTTTCCGCCATCAATTACAACTAGTTGGGGTAGGGGAGTACCCTCGTTCAAAAGACGGGTATATCTTCTTTCTAATACTTCTTCCATTGATGCATAGTCGTTAGGCCCTATCACTGTTTTAATATTGTAGTGTCTGTAGTCTTTCTTGCTTGGCTTTGCTTTTTTGAATACTACACATGCCGATACTGGATTGCTACCTTGAATATTTGAATTGTCGAAACATTCTATATACCACGGAATTTCTTTCAGTCTTAAGTCTTTTTGAACAGTTTTCAGTATTCTCGTTGCTCTTTGGTCAGGGTTAAGCATTTCTGCCTTTTTCAGCTTGTCTATCTTATACTGTTTTACATTTTTTTCTGACAATGACAGAAGCTTCTTCTTATCACCCATTTTGGGAATTTCAAAATCAGCGTCTTTTAGTTTAATGTCCGGTAAAAATGGCACAATGATTACCTTAGAATCGCTACCAAATCTTTGCCTCATTTCTATTATACCCATACCTAGCAACTCTTCTGCAGATTCGTCAAGTTTTTTATTATACTCAAACGTATATGCCTGAACTATAGCGCCATTGACAACTCTTAGGTAGTTGATAAATGCTGATTTTTCATTCTCCTCATAAGAAAATACATCCAGATTGTAGCCAAAATTGCTTACTACCTGAGCTTTTTCCCTGAAATTTTGTATAAGTATCAACTTATCTTTTAGCTCCTGAGCTTCTTCAAATCTCAGCTCTTCAGACAGCTGACTCATTTTATCCCTTATTTGTCGCTCAATGATGCCGACATTCCCTTTCAGTATTTCAGTTATCTCACGTATGTTTGAGTCATAGTCTTCCATCGTTTGCAATCCCTCACATGGTCCTTTACATCTTTTTATGTGATAGTCAAGACACACCTTAAACTTTCCGGCTTGTATATTCTCAGGCGTTAATGCCAGCCTGCATGTTCTTACTTTGTATACCTTCCTTACAATATCAAGCAGGGCATTTACTGCTAACACTGATGTATATGGTCCAAAGTATTTTGATCCATCTTTAACTATTCTTCGTGTCTTGTATACTCTCGGGAAATACTCGTTCTTTACCACTATGGAAGGGTAGGACTTATCATCTTTCAGCTGAACGTTATATTTTGGCCTATATTGTTTGATTAAATTGTTCTCTAAAAGGAATGTGTCCTCTTCAGTTTCTACGACTATATATTTTATTTTGGCTATCTTTCTTACTAATATACGTGTCTTTGGGTTGTCGTGGTTGGTGTTAAAATACGATGATACCCGTTTTTTTAAACTCTTAGCTTTCCCTACATAAATAATCTTGTCGTTGTCATCAAAAAACTGATAACAACCGGGTTGGTCGGGAATAATTGCAAGCGTATATTTTATATCATCATTCATAATAACACAAAGACTGCTTTAACTAATCGATAGTCATTATATATAGAGTAGGTTTATTAGAACTTTATTAAAGATGAAATATCTGCATTTTCAGGGAAACGTTCTCTCCCTTTTAAGTCTTCTAATTCAATCAAAAAGTTTATATATGTTTTCTTCACTCCAAACTTCTTTACCAGGTTTTGAGCGGCTACCATGGTTCCTCCCGTTGCGAGTAGGTCGTCGTGTAGCAGAACAATATCGCCCTCACTTAGGCTGTCCTCGTGAATCTGAATTGCGTCATCTCCATACTCTTTGCTGTAGACTTCTTCTATTACCTTGTATGGCAACTTACCCGGTTTCCTAATTGGAACAAATCCTGCTCCTAATCTTATAGCCAAGGCCGGTCCCATGAAGAACCCTCTTGATTCTATGCCCACCACTTTCGTGATTCCTTTGTCTTTATACATTTCGTATAAAATATCCGACAGTTCTTTTAAATGCTCTGCCGATTGGAACAATGTCGTTATGTCCTTAAACTGTATTCCCGGGATAGGAAAGTCGGGTATGTTCCTAATTGCCTTTTTTAATGTTGTAATACTCATTGTTTGTTTATGAATTGTAATGTTTTTTTGCTGTTCCACGTGGAACAAAATTAAATTATCTATCTTCCTAATAGTATAAGTAGCACAGAAATGTCGTTAGGAGAGACCCCGGGTATTCTGCTTGCTTGCGCAATAGTCTCCGGATTTATTTTAGACAACTTCTGTCGACCTTCTGTAGATATGGATTGAATTTCCATATAGTTGAACTTATCTTTAATTCTTATATCTTCAAGACGGCTGAGTTTGTCTGCCATTAGCTGTTCTCTTTTGATGTATCCTCCATAGTTGATTTCAACATCTGCTGATTCTATTACTTCGTCACGTCTGTCCTCAATAGACATAAGTAGCTCTTTTAATGGAACTATGTTTTCAGCCATCAAGTTCAAATCAATGTGAGGCCTTTTTAGCAATTCTATAAGCTTAACGCCATGCTTAAGTGGTGCTGAACCTACACTTTCCAGGAAAGAATTTATCTTGCTCGGCTTAATAGAAAACTCTTTTGCAAACTCAATTATTCTTGCAACGTTCTTCTCTTTGTCCACTAGTAGTTGAAGTCTTTCCGGAGTTGCCAATCCGATGTTATAGCCTTTCTTAGTTAATCTCTCGTCGGCATTATCCTGCCTAAGTAGTATCCTATATTCAGCCCTTGATGTAAACATTCTATATGGTTCATCTACGCCTTTTGTTATTAGATCGTCAATCAATACACCTATATATGCTTCGTCTCTCCTGAGGGTAAATTCTTCACCACCATGGCATTTAATATGAGCATTTATCCCTGCAATTATTCCTTGTGCAGCAGCTTCTTCATATCCTGTTGTTCCATTTATTTGGCCTGCAAAAAACAGATTCTCCACAAGCTTTGTTTCCAACGTAGCCTTTAGTTGAGTAGGGTCAAAAAAATCATACTCTATGGCATATCCCGGACGAAAAATATGAACTTTCTCAAATCCAGAGATAAGTTGCAAGGCCTTAAGTTGTGTCTCTAAGGGTAGGGAAGAGGAGAACCCATTTAAGTAGCATTCGTTCGTTTTTACTCCTTCCGGTTCCAGGAATAACTGGTGGCTTGTTTTGTCGGAAAAAGTAACAATCTTTGTCTCAATACTTGGGCAATATCTTGGCCCTATACTTTTAATCTGACCATTGTAAAGTGGTGAATCAGCAAGTCCTTCTCTCAATGCTTCGTGAACTTCTGTGTTCGTATATCCTATCCAACAGCTCTTTTGTGGTAACTCTCTTTTTACATTAGGTAGATATGAGAACTTATGAAAATCATTCTCTCCTGCTTGTTCTTCAAGTTGACTAAAGTCCACACTTCTTGAATCTATTCTTACAGGGGTTCCTGTTTTCATCCTATCTGTTTTGAACCCCATGTCGCTTAGTTGCTCAGTCATTCCAACCGAAGCAGGCTCGCTGATTCTACCTCCACCAATTTGCACTTTACCAATATGTATCAGCCCGTTCAAGAATGTGCCGTTTGTGAGTATTACGCTCTTGGCGGTAAACTCAACACCCATTGCCGTTTTCACCCCTTTTACGGTCGATTTGTCGAAAATCAGCTCCTTAACCATGTCTTGCCACATGTATAGGTTGTCACAATTTTCAAGTGTTTCTCTCCATGTTTGTATGAATTTAGCTCTGTCACTCTGTACTCTCGGACTCCACATAGCCGGTCCTTTTGAGCGATTAAGCATACGAAACTGTATTGCAGTTTTATCGCTCACTATACCCATCTCACCGCCTAAGGCGTCAATCTCTCTAACAATCTGACCTTTTGCTATACCTCCAACTGCCGGATTGCAACTCATTTGTGCAATTTTATTCAAATCCATCGTAATGAGCAGAGTATCAGAGCCTAACCTCGCCGCGGCGATTGCTGCTTCACATCCAGCATGTCCGGCACCAACAACAATAATATCGTAATTAAATCTCATCCTTTTATTCCAAATCCAAATATTTAGTGCAAAGATACTAAAAAACAAAGGCTTGCACTCAATCCTTTGTTGTCAACATATTAACCTATAATACAGTGTGAATTTAATGAAAAAACAGAAAACAATCAATATGTTCCTCACATTAAGTTACAAATGTCAACAGTTTGATATACAAACTATAATACTTATGCAAATCAAACTAAATTCTCAAGCAAATTCAATGCTTTTTCTTCTTCATTTCTCATGTTTATTTCTTCCTTCTCAGTATGGTCATCAAGGCCACACAGGTGAAGAATGCCATGGATGATGACACGATGTAATTCCTCTGAAAAAAGTGTATTATACTTTTGTGAATTAGACATAACTGTGTCAATACTAATAAATATATCTCCGGAAACTATATTGTCCTCATTGTAGTTGAAAGTTATGATATCTGTATAATAATCGTGATTCAGATATTCATTGTTTATTTTCAGAATGTAATCATCATTACAGAAGATGTAGGTAATGTCGCCAAGTTCTCTGTCATGATTTTTGACGATCATTTCTATCCATGTCGAAATTTTTTTCTCATCGATACTCGGCACATCTGCTCTCTCACTCTCAAAATATATAGCCATATTTTAGTATTTATTAACCTGGAGAATCCAATATTTATTATCCGAAGAATAGGTAGGTCACGAAAATAGCAACAATGATGCCTGCCAAATCTGCCAAAAGCGCATAGGGAACGGTGTAGCGCGAGTTTTTGATGTTTATTGCACCATAATAAACAGCAACAATATAGAACGTAGTATCAGTTGTTCCCTGCATAATGGAGGATAATCTACCTGCAAATGAATCTGCACCAAAAGTCTGCATGGCATCAATCATCATTCCTCTTGCGCCACTTCCGCTTAGAGGTTTCATCAACGCTGTTGGTATTCCGTCGACCCATCGAGTGTCCATTCCGGTCATTGCCACTAAGTCTCTAATTCCGTCCATCAAAAAGTCCATTGCACCTGAAGCACGAAAAACTCCAATCCCAACCAAAATAGCAATAAGGTAAGGAATAATATTTACTGCTGTCTTGAATCCATCTTTTGCACCATCTATGAATGCATCAAATATATTTATCTTTGTTATCATAGCCTTCACTATGAAAAGAACAATTATGCTCAGCAAAATAATATTAGCAACCAAACTTGATACCACACTTATCTGTTCTTGTGGCATTGAACGAAATAGTAGTACCGTTCCACATATTATACTTATCATCACTAATAGGAAAGTCAGTATTTCTCTGCTCAATATGTTTATGCCCTGTTTTAAGCACACAGCTATCAACCCCATAAGTGTAGATGAAAACGTGGCAATCATGATAGGTATGAAAACATCGGCAGGGTTAGCCGCCCCCATCTGTGCACGATAAACCATCACAGTCACAGGGATAAGAGTCAATCCGGATGCATTTAACACTAAGAACATTATCATAGGATCTGATGCTTTGTCTTTGTGAGGATTAATCTCTTGCAGTTGTTGCATAGCCTTAAGACCAAATGGTGTGGCCGCATTATCGAGTCCCAGCATATTGGCTGACAGATTCATAAGGATAGACCCTGATGCCGGGTGGTCTTTGGGTATATCTGGGAACAGCCTTGAAAATAATGGCGCTACAGCTCTTGAAAATGATTCAATCATCCCACCTCTTTCACCAATCTTCATTATCCCCAACCACAATGAAAGCACACCGGTAAGTCCCAACGAAATCTCGAAACCATTTTTTGCAGTTTCATACGTTGAGTTCATTATATCAGTAAACACATTTACATCGCCTAAAAAAATAAGCTTAATAAGTGCTACAACGAATGCAATAAGAAAGAATGATATCCAAATATAATTTAAGACCATTTGCCAAGGCTGATAGTTTCAATTAATCAAAGATACAATATCTCATTTATTTCTTCCAAAAAAACTTAACTATTAATATATGTATTAACTTTACAGAAATATATTTTTCATGAGTTTGAAGGACTTTTTCTATTACGTCAGAAGCACAAGGGTTGCAGTAGTTGTTTTGCTCGCTTTGATAATATTGGTTTTAACCACAAATATTATTCTATTATATCGTCAACCATCCGAAGTAGTTGTCGCATATAACGACTCAATAATTGCTGAATTCTCACAGTTCAAAGATTCTATTAAGCTGGTCGATAACGTAGGCAATAGAACTAAATATGATAGAAGTTATGTACTTGATAACAATAGTAAGTTTAATGCTTATCATAAAGAAGAGAAAACTTATTACAATTCATCAGAAATAGACTCAACAGCTCCTCTCCAAACTACTGCTTCATATCCAACCGACTTTGAAAGAGTGGAGAAGCTCTCAGAAGGACAAACCATATCGATAAATGAAAAAGACACAACAGTTTGGAAGAAGATACCCGGTATTGGCAGCACATTTGCCAAAAGAATAACTAAATACTCCGATTTACTTGGAGGTTATGTTAGTAAACATCAACTTAAAGAGGTGTACGGTATAGACGAAGATATGTTCTCACGCATCGAGAAATATATCATTGAAGATGAAGGCTATCAAAAATTGGCGATAAACACATTGGAGTTTAAGGAACTATTAAGACACCCTTACCTAAACTACGAGCAGGTCAAGGCAGTCGTCAATCTGCGACAAAAGAAGGGAAATATAAAGTCAGCCTCTGAGTTGGCAATGCTAAGTCAGTTCACCAAAGATGACATAACCCGCTTGGAACCTTATCTGTCTTTCTAAAAATAGCGTTTCAATATCTCCGATACTGAAGTGTAGTAACCCTTGCCGAAAAGGTTTAGATGCACTAAAAGATAATATAACTGATATAAGCTTATCTCATCTTCATAGTTGTTCGACATGGTTATTATGCTATGATAGGACTTATAGAACTCGTCCCCAAACTTGCCAAATAGTCTGCTCATCGCTATATCAACCATCGAATGTCCGAAGTACACAGCGGGGTCAATCAGATAAGGGTCGCCATCGGTTGAAATAAGATAATTTCCTCCCCATAAATCACCATGTAGCAAGGATGGCTTTACATCCTCATTAAACTTGCTTAATAGCGCTAATGTTTGCTCTTTAGTTGGTATTTCATCATTTTTCAACAGACCTCTCTTCTTTGCCATCTGAAATTGAGGATACAATCTTTCTTCCCAATAAAACTCCAGCCAGCTGTCATGTTTATTGTTTATTTGCTCAAGTCCACCAATAAAGTTATCAAAATCAAAACCGAATTTATCATTCGTCACACTGTGTAGTTTGGCCAATTCCTCGCCAAACTTTTCATAGTCTTGTGGTGTAGGTCTCCTGTTTTCAATGTAGTCCATCACTATCAATGCATTGTCGTCTACAGAATCCACCATGTACACCTCAGGAACCGATATAGTATTTGTGTTTCTTATGGCATTCAGGCCTTTTTGCTCTGCTTCAAACATTTTCATTGCAAAAGGTTTGCCGTTCACCTTAACCAGAAACCTTCCATTGTTAGTTTCTACCTGGTATGCATACGAAACATCGCCACCTATCACAGGTTGAGTTGATTTTATTGTGTCCGAAAACTTATCCGATATGTATGAAAAAACCTTTTTGTGCATAATCTCAACTATTTGTTTTTCGATAAAAGGGCGATGTTATCTTTTAATACTTTTATCTTATCCTCAGTATCCTGTTTCTTCTTGCGCTCATTTTCAACAACTGCAGGTTTGGCATTCTGAACAAACTTCTCATTGCCTAATTTTTTCATAACAGAATTCAAGAACCCCTCCAAATACTTCAGCTCAGCCTCCATCTTCTTCAGCTCAGCCTCAACATCAATGTTGCTCATTATTGATATAATATACTCTGTGGCGCCAACCATAAACCCGGTATCTCCGGCTTCCTTATCGTTGACACTATGTATTTCTGAAAGGTTACACATCTTCTGTATGATGGTGTCAAGTTTGTCATCATGCTGCCCCAACACCTTTAGTTCCAATTCTTCTTTATTAGGTATATTTTTATCCAAACGGAGTGTTCTAACTCCTGATATTATCTGTTTGCTTGTTTCGAAATCATCCAACAGCTTTTGGTTCTTGGTCGCATATTTTGGTCGCATAGCCACCATAATGCTTGCTCCCTCTTTTCTTGGGTAAATTGCTTGCCAAAGCTCTTCAGTGATGAATGGCATATATGGGTGTAGTAGTAAAAGCAAATCGTTGAAAAATTTAAGAGTGGCATCGTATGTCTTTCTATCGATTGGTTGCTGATAACCCGGCTTAACTATCTCTAGGTACCAAGAAGAGAACTCGTCCCAGAAAAGTTTATATAGCAACATTAACCCTTCCGACAGGCGATATTTTGAAAATAGCTCATCCAGCTCGCTTATCGTTTCGGCAAGCTTACTATCAAACCACTCGATACCCAGTTTAGCTGTTAATGGCTGTTCTATGTTGTCGTCAACCTCCCAACCTTTAACAAGCCTGAAAGCATTCCAAATCTTGTTGTTGAAGTTCCTTCCTTGCTCGCATAATGTCTCATCAAACAATAGGTCGTTTCCTGCGGCAGCCGATAGCAACATACCCATCCTTACACCATCTGCACCATATTTATCCATCAGCTCGATAGGGTCGGGCGAGTTGCCAAGCGATTTCGACATCTTTCTTCCAATCTTGTCACGCACAATACCTGTAAAGTAAACGTTGTGGAAACACGGTTCCTGCCTATATTCATATCCTGCCATAATCATTCGGGCAACCCAGAAGAAAATGATGTCAGGTCCCGTTACCAAGTCACTGGTAGGGTAATAATACTTTATCTCATCGTTGTCGGGGTTATTTATGCCATCAAAGACAGAGATAGGCCATAACCAAGAAGAGAACCAGGTGTCAAGAACATCCTCGTCTTGCTTCAAATCATCAATGGTTAGATCATAGTCCACCATCTTTTGGGCTTTCTCAAAAGCCTCTTCTTTAGTAAGCGCAACAACATATCCACCCTGTGGCAAAAAGTATGCAGGTATGCGATGACCCCACCATAGTTGTCTGCTAACACACCAGTCCTTTATATTTTCCATCCAATGGCGATAGGTATTCTTATATTTTTCCGGGAAGAACTTTATTGTGTCATTTTCAACTGCTTCGGTTGCAGGTTTAGCCAGTTCCTCCATCTTCAAGAACCACTGCATAGATAGCTTTGGCTCGATAGGCACATCGGTGCGCTCAGAGAAACCCACTTTATTAGTATATGCCTCACTCTTTTCCAATAATCCGGCTTCATCCAAATCTTTCTCTATCTGCTTACGCACTTCAAACCTGTCTTTACCGGCGTACATTGCACCATTCTCGTTTAGAGTGCCGTCGGGATTAAATATATCTATTGATGGCAAGTTATATTTTTCGCCCAGCATATAGTCGTTAACATCGTGAGCTGGTGTCACCTTCAAACATCCGGTTCCAAACTCCACATCAACATACTCATCCTCTATTACAGGTATCACCCTGTTGATAAGCGGAACAATAACTTTCTTACCTTTTAAGTGAGCATTCTTTGGGTCGTTTGGATTTATGCACATAGCCGTGTCACCCATAATAGTTTCGGGGCGTGTAGTTGCCACAACCGCATATCTGCCTTCCGTGTCACCTTCAATCATATATCTTAGGTAGTACAGTTTGCCATGCACCTCTTTGTGAATAACCTCTTCATCTGACAATGCAGTTAGAGCTTTAGGGTCCCAGTTGACCATTCTCACACCTCTATATATAAGCCCCTTATCATAAAGGTCGCAAAACACCTTCAGCACGCTGCTCGAACGAGTCTCATCCATGGTAAATGCTGTGCGTTCCCAGTCGCATGAAGCTCCGAGCTTCTTAAGCTGTTGAAGAATTATTCCTCCATGCTCTCTGGTCCACTCCCAGGCATGTTCCAAAAATTCATCACGCGACAAGTCACTTTTCTTTATACCTTCAGATGCAAGTTTGTTAACCACTTTTGCTTCTGTAGCTATTGAAGCATGGTCGGTACCCGGCACCCAACAAGCATTTTTGCCTTCCATCCTTGCATGCCTCACCAGCACGTCTTGAATTGTGTTGTTAAGCATATGCCCCATGTGTAGCACACCTGTCACGTTTGGAGGAGGAATTACCACTGTATAAGGTTCTCGTTCATCCGGCTCCGAATGAAACAAGTTGTTCTTCATCCAATACTCATACCATTTCCCTTCAACCTCCGCGGGATTATATTTGCTTGCTATTTCCATCTGAATGTTCAAATTTAGTTGAAAAGTGTATAAACCACCCATTTTAATAATCAACTGCAAAAATACAAAAAATGAACATCATTTCACAACGTTAATACTCGCTATCCTCCAATTTGTTACAACAAATTGTCTGCAACGTATCAAGTTGTTAATTACTCCTTACCATCTCCGTATTATATATACGAAAATGTAAATATAATGTATATATGATGTGGAGATAATACACATCTGATGGGTAGCCGATGTTACGAAAGCTGGTGGTCAGGATATAATTATCAGAGGGGATAAAATTGTTTTGTATAAAGCCATATGGTTGATTCATAGGAGGAAACGTGAGATAGTATTTCACCATCAACACAAAAACTTAACGGAAATGTAACCGTAATGTAATCATAACTTAACATATATGATTGATCTTTGTTGCGTGAAAAAATAATTATTTCTGTGAGGTTAATGATGATTATATCAAAGCGTTCAATATTATTTTTCTTGCTACTATTTAGTGCAGTCGCAATTTTCGCAGAGACCGGAACTATTAAAGGTAAGATTGTGGACTCTGTGACCGGTGAACCATTGATAGGTGCTTCGGTATTGGTGGAGTCAACGTCAAATGGTGTCGCAACCGATATTGATGGGAATTATGTGATACGTAATGTGTCGGCAACTACTCATAACCTTGTGGTTACGTATGTTGCATACAAGAAAACGACGATTACCAATGTGGTTGTTGAAGCTAATAAGGAAACAGTTGTTGATATTAAGCTGGTCCCTGACAATGTGTCTCTCGGTGAGGTTGAGGTTGTTGCTCAAGCAAATAGAGAGAGTGAGAACATCTTGCTCATGGAGCAAAAAGAAAATCTTGTAGCTACACAAGCTGTCGGAGCAAAGGAACTTTCACGCAAGGGTATTGGAGACGCACAGGCTGCTGTTGCTCAGGTTTCAGGAATATCACGCCAAGAGGGTGTGAAGAATGTGTTTGTAAGAGGGTTGGGAGATAGGTACAATGCTACTCTGCTTAATGGGTTTCCCATTCCTTCAGAAGATCCTGAATATAAAAATATTGCTCTTGAGTTTTTCGGTACCGATGTAATTCAGACCATTGATGTGAACAAGGCATTTAGTGGAAGAAACTCTACCGACGTTGGTGGAGCAATAATAAACATCAATTCAAAAAAGTTGAATGGTCGTAGGGTTTTGAGTGCGGGATTATCATCTGGTGCTAATACAGCTGTTTTTGACACCGATTTCAGAGGAGTAGATGGAATGAATTATTGGGGTATTTCTAAAACAAAGCACCCAACGGAGGGGAAGTTTGACTTTCAAAACAGTTTAGACCCTAAAGATATAAATGTACCAATGAATACCAGCTTCGGTATTTCGGCAGGTAATAGATTTTATATAGGAGAGAATAAAAATCCTCTCGCATATTATGCTGTGTTTTCTCACTCTTCCGACTACTCGTACACTAATGAGACAGTTAGGAGTATATCGATGGGCGAAGAGGCGCCATATCAAGATGAGACGGGACAGAAGTATTCTCAGAACAGTAGTCAGTTGGCTATGGCTAACCTGATCTATAAACTCAATAAAAAACATTCTATAGAGTATAACTTCATGATGTTGCATGCCACTAATGCTTATCAGGGTGAATATGGAGGTATTGATGCTGAGAAAAATCAAGATCCTCCCTATGAAGTGTTTTTTAGAAGACAGCAAATTAATGATAACACTCTTTTTGTAAACCAGTTGCAGTCTGCTTGGACTTTGTCTGATAAGTTAGCGCTGAACGTTGGTGCATCGTATAATCACATTAAGGGTTTGGAGCCTGACAGAAGGGAAAACTTCCTAAGAAAAGGTTCATCAGGAGAATATTCACTTATGGCGAGTAACCGCCAGAAACGCTTTTTCTCCGAATTGAAAGAGAATGACTTTAATGTGAAAATTGACGCTCGCTATTATTTGAATGACTCTTTTGATAAGAAGAACTCATTTTTGACTTTTGCTTATAACGGCAGGTTTGTTGATGATAAATTTAACTCAATAGAGTATAACTATGACGCATACAATCCTAATGTTATTGATGATGTTAGTGATTTGAAGTTGGATGAGATCTATAACGAGTCAAATATGGATAATGGATATTTTGATATGACTAAAGGTGAGCCCAACTCATACGATGTGTCAAAATATATACACTCAGGATACTTAGAAGGTAATTACCAGTTCACAGAGAGGTTTACTGCTAATGCGGGTTTCAGAATGGACTATGTTGATATGACTGTGGATTATGTGGTTGACCATGCTTCTCCGGGTAGTCAGAAACTTGATAGGAAGTATTATTATCTGCCGAGTTTGAACCTAAGGTATGATATTAATGAAAAGAATTCTTTGCGATTGAGTGCAAGTAAGACCTATACATTGCCACAATCAAAGGAGATCTCTCCATATCGTTATGTTGATATAGGTTATGCAAGTCAAGGTAATGCAAATTTGAAACCATCAGACAACTACAACTTGGATGTTAAGTGGGATTACTATATGAGCCCAACTGAACTGATATCATTCACAGCATTTTACAAGTATATAACAGATCCTATTGCACGTGTTGAAGAAGGTAACTCGGCAGGTGTATTAAGGTATGACAATATTAGCGATAAGGCTAACGTTGGAGGTTTGGAGGTTGAGTTGAGAAAAAATCTGTTTAACAATTCCAGCACAATGTCAGATAAATATAACCGATTGTCACTCGGAATAAATGGGTCATACATTTTTACGAGGATGGATGTGGCAAGCACCAACAGCACCACGAGGAACAGTCAGTTGGAAGGTGCCGCTCCGTTTATTGTGAATTGTGATGTCTCTTACAACTACTCAAATGGAAGCAAGAACCTGGTATCTTCTTTGGTATTCAACTACTTCAGCGAAAGAATCCATACGATAGGCATGTTGGGATATAGAGATATTGTTGAAGAGGGTGTTGGCACACTCAATTTTGTGACATCATATAAGTTTAATGATCACTTTGGTATAAAGCTCAGTGCAAGTAATCTTCTTAATCCTTCCTACACATTGTATAGAAAAAGAACTGTTTCAGATGAAAAGGTTATAGTCAGAGATTTTAAGAAAGGCGTTAAGATAAGCTTGGGAATAAGTTACGATTTGTAATACAATAATATAGAATAAACAATTAGTATCAATTTTAAATTTTACAAGATGAAGAAGTTTTTAAGATTAATGATGATGGTAACTCTTGTCGTTTCATTTATAGGATTCGTTTCCTGTGAAAAAAGTGATGACGGTGATAAAGATTCAGTTTTGAAAGGAAATGAACTTAGTGGATCTTTATCGGGAGCACTTACTTTGGATGCGTCAGTAGAGTATAAGCTTACCGGTCCGGTTCTTATTGAAGATGGTGGTGTTTTGAATATTCCTGCCGGTACTGTAATCAAAGCTGAAAAGGGATTCAACAAATATATTTTGGTGTTGCAAGGTGGTAAGATATTTATCAAAGGTACAGCAGAGAAACCGGTTGTAATGAAAGGTGACGATGATAATGCAAAAGCAGGTCACTGGGGTGGTCTTGTAATCAATGGTAAAGCTCCTTTAACAAGTCCTGATGAAAAAGGTAGTACAGAGATTAACTCTGATTACACTTATGGAGGAAATGTTCCAAACGATAATTCAGGAGAAATTTCTTATTTAATTCTTGGACATACAGGTGCTCGTTCAACTGCAGATATTGAGCACAACGGTTTGACCCTTAACGGAGTAGGTAGCGGGACTAAGATAAGTAACATATATGTTTATGAAGGTGCTGACGATGCTGTAGAGTTCTTTGGAGGTACAGTTAATGTTTCTAACTTCTTGGCTGTTAATCCTGATGATGATATGTTTGACTTTACTCAAGGTTATACAGGAACTTTGAAGAACTGCTATGGAATTTGGGAAAAAGGTTATGTAAGCTCTGAAGATGACCCACGTGGTGTTGAGGCTGATGGAAACTTGGATGGAAAATTTGGCGCAAATCCTAATCAGTCAAATATCAATATTGAAAACATGACTATAGACCTCAGACTTGATGCAGTGACCGGTGACGAGCTTACAAGAGAAAAAGCTCCTTACAAATATATGCATGATGTAATCAAACTTCGTCGTGGTTCTAACGCTACTATCAAGAATGCGTTGGTAAAAGGTACAGGTACTGTTAAAGATTTGATTGATGTTTCTGACGGTAAGGGTAACGGAGATACAGCAGCAAAGATAAGTTTGACTAATGCTCTTTCTACTCCAATATTCGGAAAGCCTGTTAATACAAACGAAAAAACTACTCCTGCTGATTATCCGGGTGTTAAGGTTGAAGATGGTAATACAGGATGTCCTACTGACATATTCTCTTGGACAGGGTATAAATTTTAATTAGGCACAAGTTTTATAAAAAACACCTGATATTTTAAATATCAGGTGTTTTTTTATTGTCATATTTTATAGTATCTGTTAAGTGTTTTAGATTACTATTGGTATAGTAGGTAGGGTTGTCGTTGTTTTTTGAACTTCTCTACATCGTTGGCCCATTTCTGGCTGATTTGTTCGGCTGTTTTGCCACTCTTTATATCTTGTCGTATATAGTCGACACCCACGAGCTTCTCGAAGAATGATGTGAAGAATTTATCTCCGATATTTAGGTTTTTATATGCATCTATTACATAGGTAAGGTCAAATCCTTTGTTGATGATATCTTCATCGTCTACGTCCCTTAGATTTACGCCATAGCATTTTTTGTTTAGAAGTGGAGGGTTTTTAGCTCCCGGAAGGCTGCGAGGTGTGAATGAGAAGGAAGAGCCTTTATAGTCGGGATGACCATACATTTCGAAGGGATAAGGTGTTCCACGACCTAAGCTCATGACGGTGCCTTCAAACAGACATGTTGAGGGGTAAAGATATATAGAGTGAATGTTTTTAAGATTTGGCGATGGCGAAATGGGTGGTGCATAGCGCGTTTGATGAGTGTAATTTTCCATTGGAATAACGACAAGGTTGCATGTTCTACCATTTGTAAGCCATTTTTCCCCGTTTATCATCAATGCCAGCTCACCAAGAGTCATACCATGAACAACCGGAATGGGTAGCCAGCCAACACCTGATTTGTGTTTCATATCGAGTATTGGGCCGTCAACGTACATTCCGTTGGGGTTTGGTCGGTCCAAAACAATCATTGTTTTGCCATATTCTGCGCATTTGTCCATCATTCTTGCCATGCTTGCATAATAGGTGTAGAATCGAAGGCCGACATCTTGAATATCGAAAAGCAATATATCGAATTGTTGCATTCTCTTGGCTGAAGAGTTAGATTGTCCGCTTCCGTAAAGTGACCAAATAGGTTTGCCGGTTTTTTCGTCAATAGAATTATTGACATGTTCGCCGGCATCTGCAGTTCCTCTGAAGCCGTGTTCAGGTGAAAATATTCCAACAACGTTGATGCCTTTGTCAATAAGCATATCAACAAGATGCTTATCTCTAACCATGCCGGTTTGATTGCTCAATATAGCAACGCGTTTGTCCTTAATGAGTTTGAGGTAAAGCTCTGTTCTTTCGGCACCCATATTTATTTGGGTATTGCTTTTTTGAGAGTACGAAAGGGCAGGAATGATAAATAAAAGGAGTAATAGTATTTTTTTCATCTCTATTCGATTTCGGTTGTTTTGTTATATTTCTGTAGCTCGTGGAGAGTGTCGAACTCTTTTTGAATGGATAATAATTCCTTTTTAAGTTCGGTTAATCGCTCCACCACTTCAGCACGTTTTGTGAGGTCATCTTTTTTGTCTTTTAGTGCTTGCCGTGCTCCATCCAGCGTCATGCCTTTTTCTTTTACAAGATGGTAGACTAATTCGATCTGCTGTATGTCATCGCGAGTGTATTGCCTTGTGCCGGAGGGTGTTTTTTTTGGTTTTATTATATCGAACTCACCTTCCCAATAGCGCAACAATGAGACATTTACTGCAAAATGAGCTGCCACTTCCTTAATGGTGTAGAATAATTTTTTGTCATTAAAATCGATTAATTTTCTTCGCTTTCCCATAAATTCCAGGCTGTTAAGTCATGTATCAAAAATAGATAAAAAATGTATCTGTGGCAAATTATACAGATTTAGATTGAGAAGTTAAAAGTGTTTGCTTCTTGACAGTCCTATTTTCTAGGTTGATTTGTGGAATGTGTTGGCCTTTGATAGGTGAGTAATTTACGCACTTTGGCAGACAAACTGTGCCAAATGAGGACATCTTGACCGATATTTTTACAGTGTGTGATAATTGTAGACTTTTGTCATAGAATAATAATTAGGTATGTTTCTGAAGGTATGTAGTAGATGCGGAAAGCCTAATCAGGAACTACTATTAAGCGTTCTTTGACATATTGTTTTGTGGTTAATAGGTAGTTTATTTCATAGGTTGCCATGTCTCTTGCAGTGGCGACCTATGATTTTTTCGCTATGTAAATTATTGAGCTTGAATATGCTATATTATTAAGAGAGCGGAGGTATCCGACGCTTCCAACAGATAGTGCTTTGATGTATTGTTTGAACGAGTTTGAGCCTTTGTATTTTTCGCTGAGTAGTGAAATGTAGAAGGTATCGACGGGCATCGGTCGTTTGGCTATGATTTTGAAACTATGCTTCTTTAGTAGTTTCTCTACTGTATCGGGAGTGAAGTGCCATAAGTGCCGGGGAACATCGTAGGCTGCCCAATGTTTTTTATACACCTGAGCATCATAAGAATTGTGATTTGGTAGAGCTAATACGAGAGTTCCGTCGGGTTTGAGTATTTGGTTGAGTTTTGAGACCACTTTGTTTAGATTCTGCATATGCTCGAGGACGTGCCAAAGAGTCACAATATCGAAAGAGTTTGTTTCTATGTTCCATAATGCATCCTCATCATTAATATTCAGCTTGAATTTGTCTTTTGCGAAGTCTCTTGAGTGCCCGTCCTTTTCTATTCCTGATACTTCATAGCCTTTTGTTCGTGCTTTGTCGAGAAAATATCCTGTACCACACCCGATGTCAAGGAGTCTTGCAGATGTGTTTTGTTTGTTTGGCGCTGAGTATTTTGAAATAAGATTTACCTTCTTCGTTAGCATCCTTTTTCTTATCAGGTGGTAAAGTTGGTTTGTTAGCCCTTTTTTAGTGTCGGAGTGAGATATGTATTGAGGGGAATCGTAGTAGGGCTGGATTTCTTCCTCAGAAGGAAACTGGTTTGTGAATAGGAAGCCACAATTGTCACAGTCGAATAAAGGAAAGGTTTCTTGAGTAGCGAAATAGTCGGTTACATCGAGAACTTTTTTTACTTGAGTGCTATCGCACACAGGACATTTGACAAGTGTAATATTGGACATAGTTGAAATGTTTTTTGCAAAGGTACTTATTATTTTTTTGTGTGAAGTGGCTTTATAGTTTTGGGCAAGTGCGCTATATGAGATAAATGTTTATAAAAGTTTCGATATATGGATTTTTACTATAACTTTGTGAAGACACAACGTTTATTGTGTTTACTATGCATAGATTATCTGCCATATACTTTACCTCTATGATAATGAACCCCTGAGGGGGGATATGTGAATTTTATCATTAGTGACCTGGCTGTAACTTTGCCGATTTTAGAGGCATTGTTGGTTATCATTTGTTATTTATTTTATTAGAAAGACCGTTTATTTTTTACGTTACGGGAAAAGATGTTTTCATATGAAAGTTATGAAGTTTGGTGGGACATCAGTAGGAAGTCCAGAAGGTTTACGTTTAGTTAAAGATATAATTGAGAGTCAGATAGATACAGCAATTGTTGTTGTATCCGCATTTAGTGGAGTTACAGATAAGTTGTTGTTGGCGGCAGATTTTGCACTTAACAATAACATAAGCTATAAGACAATACTTGAGGAGGTGATTGTCAGCCATAAGGATATTATTTCTAAGGTTATCAACTCAGAGGTTGACAGACAAGATGTTGCACAAAAGACGGACAGCCTTTTTGATGAGTTAACGAATATTTTGCAGGGTGTGTTTTTGATCGGCGACCTATCGCAAAAGACATCAGACAAGATTGTAAGCTATGGAGAGAGACTTTCATCTATAATAATAAGTAGCATTATTTCGGATTCTGATCTGTATGATTCTACTAAATTCATAAAGACTAACAAGCAATTCAATGGGCATATTCCTGATTTAGAGCTATCGAACAGATTGATAAGAGAAACTTTTTCGGGGAAGCCTGTCCGTAGGGTTGCAATAGTTCCAGGCTTTATATCTTCCAGCATCGAAGGTAACGATATAACCAATATTGGCAGAGGAGGTTCCGACTATACTGCCGCAATTATTGCAGCAGCGATGGATGCATCGATGTTGGAGATTTGGACAGACGTGGACGGTTTTATGACGGCAGATCCTAAGATCATTAACTCTGCCTATGTAATAGACGAACTGTCGTTTACAGAGGCTATTGAGTTGTCGAACTTTGGCGCAAAGGTTATTTATCCGCCTACTATTTTCCCGGTATATCATAAGAATATTCCGATATACATTAAGAACACTTTTCATCAGGAAGCCAAAGGAACATTGATAAGAGAAGATAAGGCTAACGCAAAAGGAAAGATAATAAAGGGTATATCTTCTATAAATGATACTGCTCTTATCACTATTCAAGGCCTCGGAATGGTTGGAGTTATAGGGGTAAACAAACGTATATTTTCGACGTTGGCAGATAATGGGATAAGTGTGTTTATAGTTTCTCAAGCGTCGTCGGAAAATAGTACATCGTTTGGAGTGAGGTCGCAAGATGCCGAGTTGTCAAGAAAAGTGCTGAATAAGGAGTTTGAGAATGAAATAGCACTGGGCAGTATCAACGAGGCTATAGTGGAGTATGATTTGGCAACGATAGCTATTGTAGGTCAGAATATGAGGCATGTGCCCGGCATCTCGGGTAAGTTTTTTGGTGCTTTGGGACGAAATGGTATTAGTGTTGTTTCAATGGCACAAGGGGCAGGTGAAACAAATATATCATGTGTGATAGCTAAGTCAGAATTGAAAAAGGCATTGAATGTAATTCATGATTCTTTTTTCTTGTCACCTTATCAAGAGCTCAATCTGTTTGTAGTTGGTATAGGTACTGTTGGAGGTATGCTACTGGAGCAAATAAAACAGCAACAGTCCAAGTTGAAAGAGCAGTATAAATTGAGAATAAACGTAGTGGGAGTTGCCAATGGTCGTAGAGCTGTGTTTAGGAGGGACGGTATTCCTTTGGATAATTGTTTTGATTATCTTATGGAAAATGGATCGGTAAGCTCGCCGGAATATATAAAAGACGAGATTATTAATATGAATATTTTTAACTCCGTATTTGTAGATTGCACCGCAAGTGAGGATATTTCGAAAATATATGGAGAGTTGCTGTCAAAGAATATTTCAGTAGTTACTGCCAACAAGATAGCAGCATCTTCAGATTACGACAATTATGCTTATTTGAAAGAAACGGCAAGAGAATCGGGAGTTAAGTTTTTGTTTGAGACTAATGTAGGTGCAGGTTTACCCATAATCAACACAATGAATTCACTGATAAACTCAGGAGATAAGATTGTGAAGTTGGAGGCGGTGCTATCCGGTACACTTAACTTTATATTTAACACATTGAGTGAAGAGGTTCCGTTTAGTCAAGCCATAAAGCAGGCAGTTGAAGCTAAGTTTGCGGAGCCTGATCCGAGGATTGACCTCAGTGGCTTAGATGTTATCAGGAAGCTTGTTATTCTTTCACGTGAGGCCGGAGCTATTGTTAATCAGTCGGACGTTAAAAAGAACCTATTCATTCCGCAGAAGTTTTTTGAAGGCAGCCTTGAAGATTTTTGGAGTACGATATCCGAGATGGATGCAATATTTGAGGAAAGAAGAAAAGTTTTGGAGGAGGAGTCGATACGTTTACGTTTTGTTGCGTCATACGACAATGGTGAGTGTGAAGTCGGGTTGCGAGAAGTAGAAGCGGGGCACCCATTTTATGAATTGGAGGGTAGCAATAACATAATAATGATCACAACGGAAAGGTATAATGAGTATCCAATGGTGATAAAAGGGTATGGCGCAGGAGCTAGCGTTACCGCAGCAGGAGTGTTTTCTGACATTATCTCTATAGCTAATATCAGGTAGGATTAAGAATGGACACCAAAAAAGATGTAGGTGTTGGAGTTTTTTTTCTACATTTGAAGGGCAGGTTGTGCTTAAAAAGGTAGCAATAAATCTGTCTTAATTTCTTTTTTGCTATTTTTGTCTGATGTTATTTGATTAATTAGTAGCTTTGTACGATGGAACCACGTGCATTGACAGAATTCTAATGAGGGGATTTTTACGTTTATTAGTTTTATTTTTAGCTCTGACTATACTTTACCAGTGCTCTTCTACAAAAAATGCTGTAGTAGCTACTCAGCCTATTGAACAGAAGAGTGATGGTGGTGTGTCTGTTGCAGAAATGGAAGAAGCCCCAGAAGAAGTAGTAAGTCAAAATGCATTGCCTCCTAAAGATACAATATCAGTTATTTCTGCAGATTCATTAGAAATGTTGGCTGTTTATCCTACAGATTCTGTTAATGTGGAAATGACTGGTGACAGCACTTCAGTAGGCATTGATGCTAATGCCGGATTTAAGACAAATCAGACGTTGACAGCTCCTGTTGAGTATAGTGCTCAAGATTCAATCGTGTTTACTGCCGGTAATATGGGATATCTTTATGGCAAATCAGATGTTAAGTATGGAGATTTAGGTATTACCGGAGAGCAGATAACAATGGACTTGGATAGTAATCTTATATCTTCGACATTTGGACTTGATTCGCTTGGTCAGGAATTTGGCTATCCGGTTTTTTCGGAAGGGGAAACCGAATATGAAATGAAGAAGGTGAAATATAACTTTGAAACGAAGAGGGCATTCATTCACAATGTGATAACCCAGCAAGGGGAGGGGCACATAGTGGCGGACGAAGCGAAGATGAATGATGATAACTCCTTCTTTATGAGAAATGCCAAGTATACAACTTGTGATAATCATAGTCATCCACACTTTTATCTAAATCTGTCTAAAGCGAAGGTGCGTCCTGAGAAAGATGTTGTTACAGGACCTGCGTGGCTTGTGGTTGCAGATGTTCCCCTATTTCCGCTAGTCTTGCCTTTTGCCTTTTTCCCTTTCACATCAACGTACTCGTCAGGGGTGATAATGCCAAGTTATGGTGACGAAATGTCGAGAGGTTTTTATCTTCAAAATGGGGGATATTATTTTGCTATAAATGATTATATAGATCTTGCACTTACAGGTGAAATATACACCAAAGGAACATGGGGAGCAGGTTTACGGACAAACTATAGAAAGAGATATAAATACTCAGGTAACTTCAACTTTTACTATCTAAGTACTGCAATAGGGGACAGAGAACTTAAGGACGTTGTTCCTGAGGCATATTCCGTATCAAAAGACTTACGCATTACTTGGTCGCATACCCAAGACCCAAAGGCGAATATGTATAGAACACTATCTGCGAGTGTAAACTTTTCAACAAGTAGGAATAATCATCACGATTTGAATAGGTTATATTCTCGTCAGGCTGCAAACAATACTAAGAGTTCCAGTGTAAACATTACACAAAGATTTCCGGACTCTCCATGGAGTCTTTCGGCTACCTTGAATATAAATCAGGTATCGCGAGATTCAACAATTGCGGCCACTTTGCCAAACATCTCTATCAATATGAGTCGTATCTATCCATTCAAGAGAAAAGATGGAGTGGGGGAGGAGAAGTGGTATGAAAAGATTTCTATGAGTTACTCTGGTGAGTTTAGGAACTCTATAACTACTAAGGAAGATAAGTTTTTAAAGGCTAATTTGGTGAGAGATTGGTCTAATGGTATGAGACACAGCATACCAATTAGTGCAACGTTCTCTCTGTTTGACTTCATACAGGTGTCCCCTTCTTTCAATTATACAGAGCGGTGGTATACAGGAGCGCATAAACAAGCGTGGGATCCTGTGGCCAAGCGTAATGTGCCGGTAGACACAGTTTATGGTTTTAAGCGAGTATATGATTATAGTGCGTCTTTAAGTGCACAAACGAAACTGTATGGTATGTACACTCCTTGGAAGATTTTTGGAGATAAGGTTCAGGCAATAAGACATGTATTATCGCCAAGCATAAGCTTGAATTATAGGCCGGATTTTAGTGACCCTAAGTATGGTTTTTATGAAACATACTCATATAAGAACGAATATGGTGAAGATGTTGAATATACTTATTCTCCATATTCTACAATGATGTTCGGTACAGCATCACGAGGTCAGAGTGGAAGTATAGGGTTTGATATAAAGAATAATGTTGAGATGAAGGTTAAGTCTGACAAAGATTCGACAGGTGTGCGAAAGATAAGTCTAATAGATGATTTGGGTATCAACTTCAATTATAATATGATGGCCGACTCGTTGAAATGGAGTGACATTAATACAAATCTTCGTATAAAGTTTTCCAAGTCTTATACCCTTAGCTTAAACATGATTTGGGACCCTTATACGTATGAGGTAGATGAAAATAACAGACCTATCAGGGTGGACAAACTTAGGATTCTTAATGGTAAGGGTATAGGTAGGTTAAGGAGTACAGGAACATCGTTCTCGTATTCATTAAATCAGTACACTTTTAAGAAGCTTTTCAATAGAGGGAATCGTGGGGAAGATGAAGGTAATAGTGACAAGCAGGATATTGACTCTCAGTTGCCGGATGATGGATCAATAGGCGTCAATCCGTATGAAACGCCAGGTAAGGCCGATATGTTTGATAATTCTGACAACTCTATGGGAGAGTTTGATGAGGATGGATATCTTAAAAATGAGGTTAATTGGAATCTTTCATTTAACTATTCAATGCGATATGGATACGGGGAGTTTGACCCAGTGAAGAAAGAATACAAAGGTGCGTTGACTCACAACTTTGGGTTAAGTGGTTCAATTCAACCAACTAAGAATTGGAATTTTACCTTTAATACTGATTATAACTTTGACTTGAAGAAGTTTACAAACGTCAATTGTACATTGACAAGAAACCTTCACTGTTGGAGTATGTCTGCCAGCTTTATTCCATTCGGTCCATATAAGTCATATAATTTCTCAATTAGAGCCAATTCTTCTATGCTTCAAGACCTTAAATATGAGCAGAGAAGTTCTCCTTACGATAGAGGAATGGATTGGTACTAAGTTATTTTTTACCTTTCCATAGCTTTTCCATGAAATCACTCATCCTTCTTTCAGACGATGTTGATTGTGGCTCCCAGAATTGAGTATTCTTTATTTCATTGGGGAGATAACCTTGCTTGACAAAGTTGTTTTCGTAGTCGTGAGGGTATTTATACTCTTTGCCATAGTCGAGTTCTTTCATTAATGAAGTTGGGGCATTTCGTAAATGTAAAGGGACAGGTAAGTTGCCAGTCTGCTTTACTTTAGCTATAGCCTTATCAATGGCTAGATATGCGGAGTTACTCTTAGGGGATGTGGCAAGATAAATGGTGGTTTCTGCCAGTACTATTCTGCCTTCAGGCCATCCTATTTTCTGTAGAGTGTCGAAGCACGCATTAGCAAGTAATAGAGCATTTGGGTTGGCAAGTCCTATGTCTTCAGAAGCAGAAATAACGAGTCGTCTTGCAATAAATTTAGGATCTTCTCCTCCTTCCACCATTCGCGCCAACCAGTATATTGCTGCGTCGGGATCACTGCCTCTTATGGATTTTATGAATGCCGAAATGATGTCATAGTGCATTTCTCCATCTTTGTCGTAGGCTGCAGGGTTTTCTTGTAGACGCTCGAGTACAATTTGATCCGTCAGAACTATTTTGTCAGCATTGCCGAAGGAGTTTATAGTCAGGTCTAAAATGTTGAGTAGCTTGCGGGCATCTCCCCCAGAAAATCGGAATAGCACTCCGGTTTCTTTGACTGTTATGTTCTTATCTTTTAGTATTATGTCTTCTTTTAGTGCCCTATTTAGTAGTTTTTCGAGATCCTCCTTATCCATAGACTTCAACACATATACTTGAGACCTAGATAGCAGAGGTCTTATAACTTCAAAGGAAGGGTTTTCAGTAGTGGCTCCTATGAGTGTTATAGTTCCTGTTTCTACTGCATTGAGTAGTGAGTCTTGCTGAGATTTGCTGAATCTATGTATCTCATCGATGAATAGAATTGGTGATGTAGAATTGAAGAAGCGAGAGTTTTTAGCTTTTTCAATAACATCTCTTACATCTTTAACCCCTGAGTTTATTGCACTAAGCTTATAAAATGGGGCTTTGATAGTATTGGCAATAATGTTGGCTAAGGTTGTTTTGCCTACTCCCGGAGGTCCCCAAAAAATGATTGAGGGTATTCTACCCGATTCAATCATCTTGCGTAAAGTAGCATCTTGTCCGACCAGATGTTCTTGTCCGATGAATTCATCCAGGTTCTTAGGTCTTAATCGCTCTGCTAAAGGGGTATTCATAGAATTGACATTATTCACACAAATATAATCATTTATAGCAAATATTGTTTGTATTAAATACTAACAATTTATTTTCTTAACTTTGCTAATCCTAATATAAGAATAAAAGATGGATCATTTGCCCCTACTATCTATTTTGGGTGACATGAGTCAGTTGGATTACATCCAGCTTAATTTCAATCAAAGTAGTGTTAATATTATGAATTTGGCCATAGCATTTATAATGTTTGGTGTGGCCCTAAGCATAAGACCTGCACACTTTAAAGAGGTCGTATTGAATCCCAAGATTGTAATATTAGGAATAGTTTCCCAATATGTACTTTTACCTGCATTAACATATTTGTTAGTGATAATAATTAGACCAAGTACACCTGTTGCATTGGGAATGATACTTGTGTCGGCATGTCCCGGAGGCAATGTTTCAAACCTTATCTCTTCAATTTCGAAGGCAAACGTAACGTTATCGGTAAGTCTGACGACTATTACTACAGTATTAAGCTTGTTTCTGACGCCTTTTAACTTTGCCTTTTGGGGTGGGCTTTATGCTAGTAGATCCCCACTTTTAGTGCCAATTGCAATAGACCCAATAGAAATGTTTCGTACTGTTGTGCTTATATTGGGAGTACCTGTTGTGTTAGGTATGCTGGTAGGCATGAAGTTCCCCAAACTCGTTCATAAGATGGACAGGCCTATCCAAGCAATTTCCATAATGTTTTTCATTTGTTTTCTTGTTTTGTCTCTATATGGCAATTTCGACATCTTTTTTAATTACATTCATTTAATCTTCATTTTGGTGTTTATCCACAACTTTATAGCTTTTTTAGGTGGCTATTCACTTCCGAAAGCTTTCAAGGTTGATGAGATTAATTGTAGAACTATATCAATTGAGACAGGTATTCAGAATTCAGGGTTAGGCTTGGCATTAATCTTCAACCCTAGGGTATTTCCCTCTGAACTTCATCTTGGCGGAATGGCTATGGTTGTCGCTTGGTGGGGTATATGGCATATTGTTGCAGGTCTGTTAGTAGCTCTGTATTGGCGAAAGAATACTGTTAAACTAAGTTGTTAGTATATGATATTCAAATATGATCCTCGATATTCATTCTTCAAGCCTGCAGTAAAAACAGCGATGAGGCTGAACTTCTGTAAGATGGTTTTTGTAGGGAAAGATGAGCATGTATCAAAAAGCAAACCTATTATTTTTACTCCTAACCATAGGAATGCTCTATTGGATGCACTTCTTTTAGTATATGCGAGCTATCATTCTAAGCAGATAGTGTTTCTTGCACGTGCAGATATATTTAAGAAGAAATTCATAGCTTGGCTGCTAGAGGGTATTAAGATAATGCCTGTATACAGAATAAGAGATGGTAGAGACAATCTGGATAAGAACCAAGAAGTGTTTGACAATGCTGCCAAAATACTAAAGAAGAATAACCCAATTGCACTATTCCCTGAAGGCAGACACAACCCAAAGCAGTCTTTATTACCAATTCAGAAAGCTGCGCCGCGTATAGTGTTACCTACCGAAGCTTCGAACGATTTTCAGCTAAATAGCCAAATAGTTCCTGTTGGAATATATTATCGTGACATTTCAGACTTTCTTACAGATGTATTTGTGACATTCGGAGAGCCAATCGAAGTATCTAAGTATAGGGATATATATTATGAAAGCCCCAATAAAGCTACCAATCAACTACGTTCTGAACTTGAGTACAATCTCAGATCATTGGTAGTAAACATTTGGAATGATGACTTTTATGACGAGTACAGAGATGCCATTTTCTTAAACGGCGACCGTATATCGATAGAAAAGTTCTCCGACAAGAAGGATGGATACTTACAAGCATCGCTATATATAGTAAAAAAGTTAGACCAACTTTTCGAAGAGGATAGAGCCACTTTCGACAATAAGATTAAAGAGTTGACGGAGGCCAAGCAAATACTGACGAAGTATGGACTTAATGTCAAAGATAGGATATGGAAGCCATTATCCTTATCTCAAATATTATTACGTTCTACTCTTCTTGTCCTCTCTTTACCGATAGCGTTGTTTGGATATATTAATGCCATAATTCCTGTATTACTGAATAAAAAACTTCTGACCTTATTTGAGGATAAGCAGTTTATTCCTTCTATCAAACTTGTGTCGGGGCTGATATTCGTTCCACTGTTTACCATATTGCAAACCATATTCTTGGGAGTTATCATCCACAATTGGATGCTTGCTCTAGTGTATTTCATTATTATGCCAACGACATTCTATTTCGCATTATACTGGCGGAAGTGGTATAGGACTTTAAGAAGAGATATTAAAGTGTATAAGTTCAAAAAGGAGTATCAGGAGAAGTGGCAACGTTTGATAAACATGATAAATATATAATACTGGAATGCTCTTACAGCTAATAGCAACCTATACAAATTCACACATAAAAAAAGGTAGAAGCTTAAAATGGCTTCTGCCTTTTTTTGTTTGTATACCAAACGCTATGAAATAACAGTATGAGTTTGAATACTACTTTAACTTGCTTATTATCAAATCCAGTGCGCTATTTATGCCATCTGTATTTTTACCTCCTGCAGTTGCAAAGTGGGCTTGGCCACCTCCACCACCTTGAATGAGCTTAGCCGCTTCACGGATTATGTTGCCTGCATGCATGCCATCGGCAACCAAGTCTTCGCTAAGCATAATAGTGAGGTTGGGCTTACCATTGTGTGTTGTTGCTCCCACAAACATTGTTCTTTCAGGATACTGACCTTTAATCTGGAAAGCTATATCCTTTATTATGTCAGGTGAGCCATTTGGTAAATTCAATCGGAATAGGTTTATACCATTAACTTGCGTTTTCTTCTCTATAACCCTGCCTTTTATCTGTTCAATTTTTTCCTTTACATAACCCTGAATTTCTTTCTTCATCTCTTCGTTGTCGGCTATCATGCGATGTACGCCTTGGATGAAGTCGGGAGTATTGTTAAACAATCTCCTAATCTCGCTGATCACATCTTCTTTTGCATAGAGGTAATCCTCACAAACTTTTGCAGTAACAGCTTCAATACGTCTTACCCCAGCCGAGATTGCTCCTTCACTCACAATTCTGAATGTACCAATTCTACCGGTCGATGAAATGTGAGTACCTCCACACAACTCTATCGATGAACCAAACCTTACTGTACGAACTTCCTCCCCATATTTTTCTCCAAACAAAGCCATGGCTCCTTGTGCCTTAGCCTTTTCTATCGGTACATGTCTATGTTCTTCAATAGCAAAGTTGCTTCTAATCTTTTCTGTAACTTTCCTTTCCACTTGACGAATTTCTTCATCAGTCATCTTTTGAAAATGTGAAAAGTCAAACCTAAGCATTTCAGGCGAAACGTATGATCCTTTTTGTTCAACATGAGTGCCCAAAACCTCTCTCAATGCTTCGTGCATGAGGTGAGTGGCTGTGTGATTGCATTCTGTTGCAACTCGCTTCTCAGCATCAATTTTTGCTGTTACAAAACCCTCTATGTCTTGAGGCAGCTCTTTTGTCAAATGAACAGCCAGATTGTTCTCACGTTTGGTGTCGAAAACTTCTATTTTCTGACCTGATTCCGTAATCAACACGCCCTTGTCGCCAACCTGTCCACCCATCTCTGCGTAGAATGGAGACCTCTCAAGAACTATTTGGTAGTAATCAGACTTTTTCTGTGTGACTTTCCTATATCTAAGTATAACAGTCTTAAACTCATACTCATCATATCCTACGAAATCGGGTTCGCCATCGTGCACCTTAACCCAGTCTCCTGTTTCAACAGAGGCTGCATTTCTGGCTCTGTCCTTCTGTTTTTGCATCTCGCTATTGAACACCCTCTCGTTTACCGACATGCCATGTTCACGCAAGATTAGTTCGGTCAAATCCAATGGAAATCCAAAAGTGTCATATAACTTAAATGCTACTTCACCATCAAGAACTCCGCCCTCCTTTTCCGGAAGGTTTCTCTCGAGTAGTTTGATTCCAGTCTCAAGAGTACGTAAAAACGACTCTTCTTCTTCCCTCATAACCTTTGCAACCAACGTCTGTTGTGCCTCAATTTCCGGATAAGCATCACCCATAACCTCTATCAGAGTGGGGATAAGCCTATACATAAACGATTCGTGCATACCCAAGAAAGTGTATCCATAGCGAACAGCACGTCTCAAGATACGGCGAATAACATATCCTGCCTTTGCGTTTGATGGCAACTGCCCATCAGTAATAGAGAAAGCAATAGTTCTTATGTGGTCGGCAACAACCCTCATTGCTATATCAACCTTATTTTCTTCTCCATACTTTTTGTTACAAATCTCTCCAATCTTGGCAATTATGGGTTGAAATACATCAGTATCGTAGTTTGAATGTTTGCCCTGAACGGCCATACACAATCTTTCGAATCCCATGCCGGTGTCAATCACTTTGGCCGGTAGTGGCTCCAACGAACCATCAGACTTGCGATTATATTGCATGAAAACCAAGTTCCATATCTCTACCACCTGCGGGTGGTCGTTGTTAACCAGTGTTAAACCGTCAACCTTTTTCCTCTCTTCTTCCGTTCTCAGGTCAATATGAATCTCGGAGCAAGGTCCGCACGGACCTGTGTCGCCCATTTCCCAAAAGTTGTCATGCTTATTACCATTTATTATTCTTTCCTTTGGTAATAGCTTTTCCCAGAACGATGCAGCCTCATCATCACGCTCAAGCCCCTCGTCTTTTGCACCTTCAAAGACGGTTGCATAAAGCCTGTCTTTGTCCAGCTTCAAAACCTCAGTCAGATATTCCCATGCCCATGTTATTGCTTCTTTCTTGAAGTAATCTCCAAATGACCAGTTGCCCAGCATTTCAAACATGGTATGGTGATAGGTGTCGTGCCCTACCTCCTCCAAGTCGTTGTGCTTTCCGCTGACCCTCAAACACTTTTGCGAATCAGCCACACGCGGATATTTAATTGGCGCATTGCCCAATATTATATCCTTAAACTGGTTCATACCGGCGTTGGTAAACATAAGTGTAGGGTCATCCTTGATGACCATTGGTGCCGACGGCACTATGTGATGTCCTTTCGATTCGAAGAAATCCTTAAACGACTGTCTTATCTCTTTTGAGGTCATATATTTTAATATCTTAAGTAATAGGCATGTAACTAATGCCACATAATCATAAACAAACTACAAAAGTACAGCAAAATATTATTATCCCCAAGCCTCCACGGCAAATGGATTAATACAAAAATTGAATAGCAATTTTATAAAATGCAAAGTTCTACAATTAATTTTAATCACTACTCAGTCACTTACCACAACCACACCAGCTCCGTATCATATATACGATTTCGTATATATAATGCGGACCTGGTAAGGACATACTACGTTGTGGATTACTTCCTGTAGAATGGGATAGGCACAAAAATGGGCTACTTGTGGAGGGAAGAATAGAAAAAAATGTTAGATTTGTGAGCTATATGTCAGATATGAATTTCTCTATAATCATACCGGTTTACAATCGACCTGGTGAGCTGGATGAGTTGCTCGACAGTTTGACGAGGCAGTCAATGCCCTGTTTCGAGGTGATTGTTGTTGAAGATGGCTCGGAGCTGAAGAGCGATGAGGTGGTTGAAAAGTATAAAGATCAACTTGACATAACCTATGTTATGAAGGCAAATAGTGGACCGGGCTTGTCTAGGAATGCCGGCGCTGAGGTGGCCAAAAACGAGTGGTTAGTGTTTTTTGACTCCGATTGTATAATACCGAAAGATTATATTAAGAGTGTGTCAGATTTTTTGGAGGACAATGCTGTTGACGCTTATGGCGGACCTGATAAGGCTCATGAGAGTTTTACTAATGTGCAGAAGGCTATCAATTATTCAATGACCTCTTTTTTCACTACCGGTGGAATAAGGGGTGGCGACAAAAAGCTCGACAAGTTCTATCCGCGCAGTTTCAATTTAGGGGTGTCGAAGAAGGCATTTGATGCTATTGGTGGGTATGGGAAGTTGCGTTTTGGTGAGGATATAGATTTCAGTCTCAGACTGTTGGAGGCAGGGTTTTCTACAGCACTTATCAGGAAGGCTTATGTCTATCACAAAAGGCGTTCTACTTTCAGGCAGTTTTTTAAACAGGTTTACAACTCAGGCATTGCCAGGATAAATTTGCATCTGCTACATCCGGGGTCAATGAAGTTAGTGCATCTGTTGCCGTCACTTTTTGTTATAGCTATGGTAGGCTCAATTTGTTTGTCGTTTGTCAGTTTGCAGTTTCTGTTTCTGCCTATATTCTATTGCGTTCTGGTGTTCGTTGATTCGTTAAGATTGAACAGGTCGTTTGATGTGGCCATAAAAAGCGTTGCATCAACGTGGATACAGCTCTTTGGTTATGGCATAGGTTTCTTATCAGCCGTATGGAAACGTCTGATAATGAAACAGGGAGATTTTAGAGCATTCGAGAAGAAGTTCTACGATTAGAAAAACTCCATTTTTTCTCCGTACGATAGGTCTCCTGCATCACCAATTCCCGGTACTATATAAGACGACTCGTTGAGCTCGGGGTCGATGGCTGCCGCCCATATTGTTGTTTTGTCTTCGGGGAAGTGATTGAGACAGTAGTCTATTGCTTGTTGGCTGGCGATTATGGTTGCCACGTGAATCTTAGCAGGGGTTCCTCTGGTTAGTAAAGCACGATAAGTCAGTTCCATACTACCACCGGTGGCAAGCATGGGGTCGGTGAGTATCAGTGTTTTGCCTTCGATAGATGGAGATGCTATGTACTCAATGTGTATGTCAAACGATTGGTGTCCCGTCTCTTTGTATTTTCGGTAAGCAGAGACGAAGGCATTTTCTGCGCCATCGAGATAGTTTAGCATTCCGTGATGGAAGGGCAGCCCTGCACGTAGGATTGTTGCTAAAACAATCTCCTCTGAAGGTATTTGCACATCGGATTTTGCTAATGGGGTGTCTACTGTAATTTTCTTATAATCGCAGACTTTGCTTATTTCATAAGCCATCACTTCTCCTATTCTCTCGATGTTTCGACGAAAGCGCAGACGGTCGTTTTGTATTGTAATATCTCTTATTTCTCTAACAAAATTGTTGAGTAGTGAGTTATGTTCTGAAAAGTTTATAACCTTCATAGTATATCAAATATTTATTTTGGCAAGTGCTTGTTATATCATCTTTCAGGCAACAAAGTTAATAAAATACTCTGTTTTGGGTAACAAATCACGTTCAAAATATAGTTTTCCATATTTTTTGAAAATCTCATTTGTGATGAGAAAATATTCAGTAACTTTATTGCTATGAGTTACTACTACAGGTGTTACGGTAACCTGAAAATGTTGTAGCTAATGTAGTATAGCACTTGGATATGTGTATGTTGAACAGATGAATTCAATTTATATAAATATGAAGAAAATTGCATTTTGTACACTACTTCTGTTCGCGTTGTTTTCGTGTGGCACGGAGGATAGGAGTAAAACGAATCAATCAGATATTATGCAAACAGAAAAAGAGCGTATGCAGCCGGACGGCATTGTAAGGTTGTCTAAAATTGAGGTCTATCCTCAGTACGTAGATGAATATATAAAGTATGCAACAGAGGTTGGTGAAATTTCACTGCGCAGCGAGCCTGGTGTGCTTACTATGTATGCGGTCAGAGAAAAGGATAATCCCTGTATGGTTACGATTCTTGAAACCTATGCCAGTCAAAAGGCTTACGAGGAGCATATTGCCTCGGAGCATTTTCAGAAGTATAAGCAAGGAACATTGCATATGGTGAAGTCGTTGGTTTTGTCAGACCAGATACCACTTAATCCTGCAAACAAAATTCATAACTTCATACAATAATAAAAATCATTAGTTTGGATAGTAGATAATTGGCAAAATATAACAAACTATAATAAATTAAATATTATTGGGATATTGTAGAACATTAGAAAAAAATATTTGTTGATAATGTATGTTGGTGTGGTAAATGCAACTAATTAAAGAAATTTTTCTTTAATTCTTTTTTGGTTTGAAATTTATTATGTATTTTTGTGTTGTTGTTATAGGTTCTGAAGTATAGACAATGATTTATAGATTAAATATATTAAACCCAATTAATTAAGATGGCAAATTTAGATTTAAGCAAGTACGGGATTACAGGTGTACAAGAAATAGTACACAACCCTTCTTATGACCAGCTTTATGCTGAAGAGACAAAACCGGGTTTGGAAGGTTTTGAAAAAGGTAAAGTAACAGAACTTGGTGCTGTGAACGTTATGACAGGTATTTATACAGGTCGTTCGCCAAAAGACAAGTTCTTTGTAATGGATGACACTTCAAGAGATACTATTTGGTGGACATCAGACGAATATAAGAACGACAACAAGCCAATTTCAGAAGAAACTTGGGCAGAGTTGAAGAAGATTGCAACTAAACAGCTTTCTAACAAGAGGTTGTTTGTTGTTGATACTTTCTGCGGAACAAACGAAAACACTCGTCTAAAAATACGATTCATCATGGAAGTGGCATGGCAGGCTCACTTTGTTAAGAACATGTTTATCCGTCCTACTGAAGAGGAATTGGCTAACTATGGCGAACCTGACTTTGTTGTTATGAACGCTTCTAAGACTGATGCAGGTGAAAACTGGAAGGAGCTTGGGTTGAACTCAAAAACTTTCACTGTTTTCAACTTAACTGAAAAGATGCAGTTGATTGGTGGAACATGGTATGGTGGTGAAATGAAAAAAGGTATGTTCTCATACATGAACTATCTACTCCCACTTAGAGGTATTGCTTCTATGCACTGTTCAGCTAATACAGACAGAAATGGTGAAAACACCGCTATTTTCTTTGGTCTGTCAGGTACAGGAAAAACAACTCTTTCAACTGACCCAAAACGTCTTCTAATTGGTGATGACGAACACGGATGGGATGACGAAGGTGTATTCAACTTTGAAGGTGGTTGCTACGCAAAGACTATCAATTTGAGTAAAGAAAGCGAACCTGATATCTACAATGCTATTAGGCGTGATGCTCTTCTTGAGAACGTTACAGTTGATGCAAACGGTAAGGTAGATTTCAACGATAACTCTGTTACAGAGAACACTCGTGTTTCTTATCCTATCTATCATATCGAGAATATTGTTAAGCCAAAGTCAAAGGGTCCGGCTGCAAAACAGGTTATCTTCTTGTCAGCTGATGCTTTTGGTGTGTTACCTCCTGTTTCTATATTAACTCCAGAGCAAACTAAGTATTATTTCCTATCAGGATTTACTGCTAAGCTTGCAGGTACAGAGCGTGGTATTACTGAGCCAACTCCTACTTTCTCAGCTTGTTTCGGTGCAGCATTCCTTTCATTGCACCCAACAAAATATGCTGAAGAGTTAGTTAAGAAGATGGAGAAATCAGGTGCTAAGGCTTATCTTGTTAACACAGGATGGAACGGAACAGGCAAACGTATTTCTATCAAGGATACTCGTGGTATCATTGACGCTATACTTGATGGTTCTATCGACAAGGCTCCTACAAAAACAATTCCTTACTTCAACTTCACTGTTCCTACTGAACTTAATGGTGTTGATACTAACATCCTTGATCCAAAAGAAACTTACGCTGATCCTTCTCAGTGGGACGAAAAGGCTAAGGATCTTGCAGGACGTTTTATCAAGAACTTTGAGAAGTTCACAGGTAATGATGCCGGTAAAGCTCTTGTTGCTGCAGGTCCTAAATTGTAATGATTTAGTTTTTTATTACTATAATACTAAAGGAGGAAAATAACTTTCCTCCTTTTTTTGTATTTTTACTTTTGCTTGCTCTTTAGCAACTGTAATGAGTCTATTTGTCTTAAGGCTCAAGAATCATCAATTCTATTTTCCTAAAGTCAATGGGGTGTCCTTCGCTCTGAATTGATATGGTGCCTTTATGTAATGCCTTTTCTCCGTTGTTCAGCTTGATTAGTTTTGGGTAGGTGTAGTCACGCTCATCGAGTTCGGGTTTTGAGTAGTGAAGCACAGTATCACCATCGAGAATGTGATAAATATCGTTGTTTCCATGGACTACCACTTCTGCTGTGTACCATTGGTCTCCATAGCATAATTTTGAAGAGGAGTTTATACAATGGTCGAGTTTTAGCTCTCCATTATAGACAACGTTTGTTCCGGGAGTACAGACGTTCAAGTTTTTTCTTTGAACCAATGAATCGCTGCCTAAAAGTTGTACCTCTACGGATGTAGGGAAGTCTTGGTCTATATCCATAGACTCGGGAGTCTGTCCGTGTATCATTATACCGCTGTTTTTGTATGCCCATTCGGGTGCACCGGGTATTTGACCATCGAGAATTCGGTATTCCACCCTAAGTTTGTAGTGTGAGAATTCACCGTCATAAAAAAGGTGTCCGAAATGACCTCTTAGTGAGTCGTAAGAGTCGTAGCGAACCTTTATCAGTCCATCTTCAACTCTGAAGGTTCTTCCAAAGTTGTCGCCCACTTCGTATCCTGTGATTTTTGGTGTCCAGCCGGTGAGGTCTTTACCGTTAAATAGTTGTATCCATTCTTCGTTGGAGGATTTGTTCTGCTTGCAAGATGATAGGATAGCAATGCAAAGAAATAATGAAGTTAGAATCGTAAATCGGTTCATAATGATCAGTAATGTCTTTAGATTTTAATATTTTAACGAAGATATGGAAATTATGGAAATAAAGAGTATGAGAGGTAATAAATTGAGCGCAAGGGGTGCAATGATATATTAAGTAAGATGTTAATTGCTGTTTTACGAGTTAATAAATATATTATGTGTTTTGTGTTAAAATTTGTGACATTGCTTTAACACTCTAAAATACTTTGTTTTATGGCAGTTAATGCTTAGTGACTTACGTATATAATATTCATTGGTAAGAAAAGTTTACTCTAAGCAGTTTGAATGTAATTATCGTTGTAAATGCTTTGCCACTGGTAGTGTAACATTACCTTAACAATATCTTAATGGATATGTAACAAGATTAACGTTACTTTGCGGCGGTTATCAATCTGAAGGATGTATATAAATCAATTTAAAATTTTAGAATATTTTTTATGGAAATGAATGTAAAATGTAAAAAGGGAATCTTTTTATTGTGTTTGCTATTTGTGTCTATGAATTTTTCAATTGTTGCACAAAATAGGACAGTAAAAGGGCATATTACCGATTCAAGGAATGAGGCTTTGATTGGTGTGAATGTTGTTGAGAAAGGTACTACCAATGGTACTATTAGTGACATTGATGGAAATTTCTCATTAAGTGTTCCTGCAAACAGTACTCTTGTTTTTTCTTATGTTGGTTTTGTTATTCAAGAGATTGAGTGGGATGGTCAAAGTACATTAAATGTAACGCTTCATGAGGATTCAGAGCTATTAGATGAAGTTGTTGTTGTTGGTTATGGTACGCAAAGAAAGGCTAACCTGACAGGTGCTGTAGATCAAGTTGACAGCGAGGTTTTTGAGAATAGGCCTGTCAACAACATGACACAAGCATTGGTAGGTGTTATTCCTAACTTAAATATTGAGATGACAGATGGTAAACCGACTCAGTCTCCTTCCTATAATGTGCGTGGTGTAACATCGATAGGTCAAGGAGGTAGTGCCTTGGTGTTGGTAGACGGAGTTGAGGGCGACCCTAGAATGTTAAATCCTAATGACATTGAAAGTGTTTCAGTATTGAAAGATGCCGCATCTGCTTCTATTTATGGTGCGAGAGCTGCGTTTGGTGTTGTTCTTATAACTACTAAATCGGCATCTAAAGGAAAGACCTCATTAAATTATACAGGTAGTTTTTCATCAAAAAGTCCTACTACTGTTCCTGATAATATATCGGACTCATATCCTTGGGCTCAATCATTTAGTGATGCTTGGTCGAGATGGAATGACAATGGGAATACTCCTACTGCTATCAATAAGACTATGTCTTTCTCTCCGGAATATTTGGCAGAGATCAAGAGACGATGGGAAGATCCATCTTTACCCAGGGTGGAGGTTAATCCGGTTACCGGTGCTTATGAATACTATGACAGCCATGACTGGTATAAAGATCTTTATAAGAATAATTTCTTTTCACAAGATCACAATATTTCAATATCAGGAGGAAATGATCTTGCGTCATTCTATCTGAGCGGAAGATACAATGGAGAGGACGGACTTTATAAATACAATACGGATACATATTCAATGTACAACTTGCGAGCTCGTGGAATAGTGAAGCTTTTTGAGTGGTTGGAAGTTGATAATAATACCGAATATTCAGCTATGAAATATCACCAACCTATAAATGTTGGAGAAGGGGGAAATATATGGCGTAACCTTGCTGACGAAGGTCCGGCATTGGCTCCACTATTGAATCCTGATGGAACGTTAACGTTCCCTGCCGCATATACTATTGGAGATAGGTATCTTGGAAAGAATGGTGCTGATTTGACTCAAAACACTTTCAAGAATAAGACCGCTTTTACATCTGAGTTCTTTGATAAAAGTTTGATATTGAAGGGAGACTTCACTTATCAGAATTCTGAATACGGGCATCAACAAAGAAGAGTTCAAGTTCCTTATAGCAGATATGAAGGGCAGATAGGTTATACAGGTACAAATACCAATGATTTGCAGGAACGAAGAAGCACAACACAGTATATCGCAACAAATGTGTATGCAAATTATTTGAAATCTTTTAATCAGATGCACAATTTTGACCTGCTTGGTGGTTTCAATTATGAGGAGTCGACATATAAGAATGTGACAATGACAAGGAATGGAATTGTATATGATGATGCAGAGGATATCAACCTAACTCTTGGGAACAACATAACAACGAGCGGTGGTTACAGCAAATGGCGCGTTGCCGGTGCATTTTTCAGAATAAATTATAACTTCATGGAGAGATATTTGTTGGAGGTTAATGGTAGATATGATGGATCATCTAAGTTCCCAGAAAATGAACAGTGGGCATTTTTTCCATCGGTTTCAGCAGGTTGGAGAATAACCGAAGAACCATTTTGGACATTGGATGCAGATGCAATCTCAAATTTAAAACTACGTGCTTCTTATGGCTCTTTGGGTAATGGTTCGATAAGTCCTTATACTTTTACTGAAAACTTTGGAATCAGTCAGTCTGGTCGTATTTTGGGAGAAACCCGACCACAGCGTACATCTCAGCCAGGAGTTATTCCTAATTCTTTGACATGGGAAACGGCTACTACGGGTAACATAGGGTTAGACATTACAGCATTAGGTAATAGGCTGTCATTCGTGGGAGATATATATAAGCGCCGGACGAAAGATATGTACACAGTTGGGCCAAGTGTACCTGCAGTTTTTGGAACAGGAGTTCCGAAAGGAAATTATGGTTCATTGGAAACAACGGGGTGGGAAATTTCACTAAGCTGGACAGACAGGTTTAATTTGGCAGGGAAAACATTCAACTACAGTGCAAGAGCTACTTTGGCAGATTCTAAGTCTAAGATTACTGACTACTATAATCCGGACTATAACTTAACGGATTACTATATAGGTCAAACATTGGGCGAAATTTGGGGATATCAGGTAGAAGGATTGTTTAAGTCTCAAGAGGAAATCGATAACTCACCATCACAATCAAACATTCCTGCACACGCAACACGTAAAAATCACGTTGGAGACTTGAAGTTTAAAAATTTAGATGGAGATAATGAGATTTATCATGGATTAAACAGAGTAGGTAATTCAGGAGACAAAACCATTATCGGAAATAAGTCTCCCAGGTATATTTATGGACTTTCTTTGAGTGCAGATTGGAATAACTTTTATATTTCAACATTCTTCCAGGGTGTAGGGAAGCAACAATGGTATCCATCAACTGAGTCGCGTTTTTGGGGACAATATAATCGTCCATATAACCCTTATCCACGTTGGCAAGAAGATAAACAGTTCCGTCCTGAGTTGAACAACTTTGATGCATATCTTCCTTTATTGTCGGGTTATACGGCTTCTGGAGCAGATCGTCAGTTAGGTGCACCTAATGATAGATATTTGCAGAATGTTGCATATATACGTTTGAAGACATTGAACTTTGGTTATAATCTTCCACAATCAATTTCAGAGAAAATTAATGCGAATAACATCAAAGTATATTTTACCGGAGAAAACTTATGGACATGGTCACCTTTGTATAAAACTACAAAAGATACAGATGTGACAAATATCTGGGGTGCAGGTACTCAATTGACAGGATTAAATAGTGATAGCAGAAGAACAGATGGTGATGGTTACAATTATCCTACACTTAGAGTCCTTTCTTTAGGTTTATCCATTAATTTTTAAAAACTAAACTTATGAAAATAAATAAAATAAAATACATATCGCTTTTCTTTTTCACGTTATCATTTTTGACAAGTTGCGACTTAGAGGAGTTTCCTCAAGCAACGGCTTCAAAAGTGGCTATATTTGAGTCTGCAAAGGGTTTGGAGCTATACTCAAACTCGTTTTATGAGATGTTGCCTTCTCCTTATGACGGAGTATTTATGATTGATGATAATTCTGATATTGTAGCCCGTAACGGTGTTGGTAATTTGCTTATGCCAAATGCTTTGAGCCCAACAACAAGTGGCGGATGGTCGTGGAGTAATTTACGAAACATCAATTATTTTATTGAAAACTGTGAGAATAGTTCTGTCGCAGAGAAAAATCACTATCTTGGGTTGGCCCGTTTCTTCCGTGCATACTTCTATTTTGATAAAGTTAAACAGTTCGGGGATGTTCCATGGATTGAACGCACTATTGATATTGACGATGAAGAAACATTGTATAAAGGCAGGGATAGTCGATTTTTAGTGATGGACAAGGTATTGGAGGATTTAAATTATGCTATAGAAAATATAACATTGACGTCAGATCCTACTTGTACTCTTATCACAATAGATGTTGCAAGAGCATTTAAAACTCGAGTTTGTTTGTATGAAGCATCTCTTAGGAAATACCATACAAACTATAAAATGCAGGGAACTGCAAATAAATGGTATGAAGAGGTTGTTAAGACCGCTAATGATATTAAAGGTTATTCTCTTGTTGAAGGTGAAAAAGCATACAGAGAACTGTTTCTTCAGAAAACGCCAAACAGTAATGAAACTATACTTGCAGTGACACTTGATGCTAACTTGCAGATATTTAGTTCAAGGAATAGAAGAACTATTAGTCCTACTTATGGCAATCGCCCTTCATTGACCAGGAGATTCATAAACACATATTTAAATATTGATGGGACGCCATTTACAAACAACCCTAATTATAAGACTACTCCTTTTGTAGAAGAAGTTAAGAATCGAGACTTGCGTTTACAGCAGACAATACGTATGGGAGATTATCATCGCACAGAAAACGGTGTGCCTGTAATAGCTCCACCAAACTTGGATCAGGCACAGACAGGTTATCAGATAATAAAAGGTACTTATGATGAGAGATTCCCTTATGATGACGAAAGTCGTAACGAGAATGCACACCTTATCTTTAGATATGCTGAAGTCTTATTGAACAAAGCTGAAGCATTGGCAGAGTTAGGAACAATGACTGATGCAGATTGGACATCAACTATAGGTGCATTAAGAAAGCGTGCCGGTATAACAGGTGCAACATTGACTACCAAGCCATCAGTTGCCGATCCATATATGGTTGAATTTTATAATAATAAATTTACTGACCCCGTTTTGCTGGAAGTCCTTCGTGAACGTGCAGTGGAAATGATCACTGAAGGTTTACGTCCTGATGATTTGATAAGATGGCATTTAGGTGATTTATTGGCCGAAGCACCTATGAATGGTATGTATGTTCCCGGTTTGGGAGAATATGACCTAAACGGAGACGGGAAAATGGATGTTTGTTTCTATAAAGGTGATAAGCCGGCTTCAGCACAAGCATCTATATTGATAGATGTTTCATCTCCAAGTGTAGGAAGACGAGTTTTATCAGAAGGGGATTCAGGAGAGATAATCTTTAATCCCGGTGAAAGAGAGTGGCTTGATAAAAAATATTTGTATCCGATTCCGGAAGCTCATAGGCTTAAAAATCCTAATTTGGGACAAAATCCAGGTTGGTAGTAATAAATTAACGAAAGGGCTTTTATTTATGATTAAGCTCTTTCGTGTTTTAATTTAGTGGTTATTTCATTGTTTAAATATATATATATATGAAAAAAATATTGTCACAAATAATATTGTTAAGTATAGTTCTATCGTTGTACAATTGCTCGAATGCAGAAAATCAACAACCTTCAAATAACGACTTGACTAGTATAAACATTGCTTCTTTCAACTTGCGTATGGATACTGAAAAAGATGGAGATGATGCTTGGCCAAATCGTAGGGAGATGGTTAATGGCTTAATTCGCTTTCACGATATTGATATTGTTGGTACACAAGAGGGTTTTAAGCATCAACTTGATGATATATTAAGATTGTCAGACTATGCCTATGTTGGAGTGGGACGAGATGATGGAAAAGATGCAGGAGAACACTCTGCCATTGTTTATAAGAAAAACAGATTTGATGTGATTGAAAAAGGTAATTTCTGGTTTTCTGAAACGCCAGAGGTTCCTGGTAAAGGGTGGGACGCAGAATGCTGTAACCGAATTTGTTCATGGGCTAAACTCAAAGACAAAGATTCTAATAAAGAGTTTTATGTGTTTAATGTTCATTATGATCATCAAGGGAAAGAGGCTCGAAAGAACTCTTCTATATTATTAATGCAACGTATCAAACAGATAGCTGAGGGACAAACGGTGATGATAACAGGCGATTTTAATGCTGTTCCTGATAGCGAACCTATTCAACTTATCTACAATGACGGAAGATTCAAAGATTCGTATAAAGCTACAGAACAGGCACCTTATGGAACACTTGGTACAACTAACTCTTTTAAAGTAGATTCTCCTATGCAGAATAGAATTGATTATGTATGGGTGACAGAAAATGTTACAGTAAACAAATATGGAGTGTTAAATGATATACAGTATGGACATTTTCCATCAGACCATTTTCCAGTAATGGTGAATGTTACGTTTTGATATAGGATAAGATTTATAAATAATTAATATTAACCCCCTAATGATCATCGATCATTAGGGGGTTGCTTTGTAATCAGGTATAGAATAATACTGACAGTTTATTACAAGTAAAATATTTGTTTTTACTAAAATAGTTCAAAATGTAAAGTTGAGTTTTTGTTTTCACAGAAGATGTTTGTTAATCTAATAGATTGATTTTTTAAACAGTATTATGAATAGCTGATTGGATAATAGAAGTATTACATTTGATTTGCCTATTATATTCAAATTATAGATTCAAAAAGTTTAATGCCGATAATCCGTATAATGATTACCTGTTTGGTAAACAAATTTTTATGGGTATTTGAATCTATGCTACTTAAATTATAAAATATTAATGTTTGCATAGTAGATAATATCGTCAAGATGTGACAGTAAACGATTTTTGAAGATAAGGATTCGTTTTTAAGGCGTTTACAGCTTTGATAAAAAATAACTTTGTATGTTCACTTACATAAAAGTAGTATTTGTATTGTATTGAACTGACAATATTAGTAATATACATAATAAAGTTTCTTACAGATAGTAACAAAGTAATTAAGTTCATAACAACATTGGGTCAATGTTATTCTTAGCTTTTGCCATAGTATCATAGAGAAATAATATTTTGACCGATATTTTCAGCCAACTCATTGACTAAGGTTGTTTAACTGCTTAGTCTTTAGTTATATATCTATGGAAAGTATACTGCATACTTGATAATTATAAAAAATGATTTGTATACTACGGAAAAAGGCAGTTATATTAAATCAGTAGTTTACATGAATGAAAGGTTTAATTATTATGAGTCGCCACGTATGTGGCATGGTTCTTTGGGACGGATCATGGGAACTCGTTTTGATGTTCTGGTAATGGAACAGCAAAAATATGAAGCAGAGGTTTTATGGAAATCCATTGTCCAGCAGTTATTAGTGTGGAATAGAATGCTAAATCGCTTCGATTCAAATAGCGAAATAGCTATGATAAATAGTAATGGACCGATAAAATCAATAATGGTGTCTGACCAGGTTTGGAGTATATTATGTCAATGTCGATCGTATTGGGAACGAACCTATGGATTATTCGACATCACATTAAAGGATTTTGCTTGTGTTGTGTTTTCAAAGGAAGAACAGTCTATATCTTTTTCTAGTCCATATATACATTTAGATTTAGGTGGATATGCCAAAGGTTTTGCATTGAAAGAAATAAAAAAAATGATTGTTGCAGCTGGGGTGGAACACGCACTCGTTGATTTTGGTAACAGTTCTATTTTAGCAATAGGACATCACCCTTATGGTGATGCATGGAAAGTAAGTGTAACTAATCCATTCTCTTTTGAAGAACAATTAGATGAGATCACATTAAAAAATGAAGCTTTATCTGTGTCAGGAAATAGTCCTTATTATTTTGGGCACATAATTAATCCCATTACAAATGAGGTAATTAGAGATGAACGATTAATAGCAGTAGTTGCAGATGATCCTTTGGATGCGGAGGTGCTTTCTACAACTTTTATGATAGCCAATGAAGAAGAAAAAAAACAACTGAAGAAAAAATTTCAGATTCGAAGATTATTTGAATATAATATAGTTACAAATAAAATTATTTGAAATAAAATGACAACAAAAAGCAAATCAAACAGAGAAGTAGATCAGAGCCTTAGACAATTCATTAAAGATTTGAGCTACTACTCAGGTGGAGCAGCACTTTTGGGAACTATGCCATGGTTGCAATCATTTACGCCCGAAAAAGCGAAAGAGATTAACAAGGAAAAAGCTCGAATTGGGTTCATTGGCACAGGTTCACGTGGACAGTATAACATTCATGCAGTGATGAACATTCCTCATGCGAAAATTGTGGCACTCTGCGATATATATCCTCCAAACCTGAAAACCGCATCTGAAATATGTCCTTATGCTAAGACTTATACAGACTATCGGAAGATGTTAGAATCACAAGAAATAGATGGAGTTATAATTTCTACACCTCTATATCTTCATGCACCAATGACATTGGACGCATTGGATGCAGGCAAACACGTTTATTGTGAGAAAGCCATGGCACACACAATGGATCAGTGTAAGGAGGTGTATGATGTCTATCAAAAGACCGACAAGGTGCTTTATTTCTGTATGCAACGCATGTTTGATGAGAAATATATCAAAGGTATGCAGATGATCCATTCAGGGCAGATCGGTGAGATTGTAGGAGAACGTTGTTATTGGTTTAGAAATCATGATTGGCGTCGCCCAGTACCTTCAAAGGATCTGGAGAGACAAATAAATTGGCGTTTATATAGGGATTATTCTGTCGGTCTGATGACAGAGCTGGCTACACACCAATTAGAAGTATGTTGTTGGGCAATGCAGCGTGTACCTGAATCGGTAATAGGTATGGGCGACATTGTCTATTGGAAAGATGGTCGAGAAGTGTATGACAGCGTCAGTTTAACCTATCACTATAATAATGGAGTAAAAATCAATTACGAATCGTTGATTGCGAATAAATATAATGGTATGGAGGATCAGATTCTTGGGAAAAAAGGTACAATGAACTTAGCAACGGGGATTTATTATTTAGAAGATGAGGCTGGAGGAAAGAAGTCAGGTATTGAGCAACTAATTGGTCAGATAGGAAATAAAATTTATGCATCAGTACCAGGTGCCGGACCAAGTTGGCGCTCTGAAACTCAAGAAAAATATTTTCCTCATCCGATTCTTGAGGGGAATTTTCATGTTAACGACGGTCTATCCATGATTGGTGCGGTAAAAGATGGAACTGATGAAATTCTATCTGCATTTTGCCAGGGATGTATAACTGGAGAAAAAGGAAAAAATATTGTGGAAGAAGCTTATACTGCTACTCTTTTGTGCCACCTTGGAAATCAGGCTATGGAAGAACAACGCAAAGTTATTTTCCCAGATGAGTATAAGATACCTTATATGAAATTCTAATTAAAATATATATAGTATGAAAGATTTAGTTATATCATCAAAAATACTGAAAAGAGAGCTTCTAATATTTCTTGTATGTTTTATAGCTATTTGTATTGTCAATATAGTTTCCATAATAATTTTTAAAACCTCATTCTGGGAAATTTTCTCCCAGATAGGATATGTTGTAGTAATTTCGGTGATTTTGTATCTTTTGGTGGCGTTTGTAAGAGTGCTCATTTATCTTCTTTTGAAGATTTTTAAGCGTTAGATTTTGCTTTCTGTGCAATTATTTATGGGTTAGTGATGATACAACTTACAACTCACTTCTTCTCATTTCATCCCATGTAATTTAGCTTATTATGTTATCAATGCTTCTTAACAAGTTTATATGAAATCTTAGTGTCTACATAAATCTGTTATTGAGATATTGATATTACCTATTCTAGTTTACTCAAAAAATACAATAATAATTAAGTAGATGCCACAAAGAAAATTATCTAGATGGATTAATAGCATTGGTCCTGGTTTGATTGTAGCTGCTTTGGTTTTTGGCCCAAGCAAACTAACTATAACTTCAAAGATAGGAGCTAATTTCAGATATGATCTGCTTTGGATCATTATTATTGCCATTTTTTTCATGGCAGTATATACGGTTATTGCTGAGCGGATAGGGCTGGCTTCTGATCGTTCGTTGCTTTCATTGATAGGAGAAAAATGGGGGCGTGGAGTGGCAAAAATAGTCGGGTTTGGCATATTCTTAGTCTGCGCCTCGTTTCAGACAGGAAACTCAGTTGGTGTAGGAATAGCTATTGGGGAATTAACTCATACCAATACTATTTATTGGATAATTCTTTTCAATGTAATAGGAATTCTACTCCTATTCTTCAGAAGTTTTTATAAAATTTTAGAAAAAGTTATGCTGGGTTTGGTGATTTTGATGTTAATAGCATTTCTTATTACCTTATTTGAAGTTAAACCTAATATATCTGAAGTTGCAAAAGGATTTTTTGTGCCAAAATTTCCAGAAGGATCTGCAGGTTTGATAGTTGCTTTTATGGCATCTTGTTTTTCAATTGTAGGAGCATTTTATACATCGTACTTGGTACAAGAAAGGAAAAAAATATCACCCTCGGAAAGTGTAAGTCAATCTAGTAGTTTGACTGGTATTATTATACTTGGCCTGCTTAGTGCTATCGTTATGATTTCTGCCGGCACAATTCTTTATCCTATGGGAATTGATGTTAAAACTGCTAAGGATATGTCCATCGCATTAAAACCTGCTTTTGGGGATTATGCCTCCGCTGTATTCCTGATTGGCCTTTTTGCTGCCGGATTTTCTTCTATTATCGGGAATGCCAGTATCGGAGGAACGTTACTAAGCGATGCTTTAGGATATGGTTCCAACTTCAACTCATACGCGACACGACTAATTATTGCACTTGTGATGATCATTGGTGGAATAATTGCCATTATTTTTGGTGGGGCACCTCTCGAATTGATTGTGTTTGCACAGAGCATAACTATATTTATTGTTCCTATTATAGGATATGCACTTTTCTTTATTTCCAATGATAAGGAATATATGAGAGAATTTGTTTCTACTCCTTTTCTTAAGATTTCAGGAGCGTTTGGATTGCTCATCATTATTATTCTCGCCATCGTTAATTTTATAGATATATTTTTGAAATAACTTAAATGTTTTATTCATGACAAAAGAAGATATTTTAAAAGACTATTTGCGTCCGTCTCAAGCATTGATAGAGGACATGAGCAAAATAAATGGAGATATTTTAATTCTTGGAGCTGGAGGAAAAATGGGCCCATCGATGGCAAAACTGGCAACACAAGCTGTAAAACTATCAGGAATTGACAAAAAGGTAATTGCTGTGTCGAGGTTTTCAGATCCAGCAGTGGTCGAAGATTTGAAGTCGCACGATGTAGAGGTTATAAAACAGGACCTATTAGACGAGGAGGGTCTGGACAGCCTTCCTAAGGTAGCTAATGTGATCTACATGGTCGGATATAAGTTTGGAACTACGGGTAACGAACCTTATACTTGGATAATGAACAGCTATCTTCCTGCTAGGGTGGCACAAAAATTCAACAAATCTCGTATAGTCGTCTTTTCTTCCGGGAATGTTTATCCCTTTTCAGAAGTGACTCATGGTGGAACCGATGAGAACATACCTGCTGCTCCATTGGGCGAGTACGCCCAGTCTTGTCTGGGAAGAGAACGAATGTTCCAATATTTTTCGCAGAAGAACCATACTCCCATATTGCTCTACCGACTGAATTATTCCAACGATGTAAGCTACGGAATTCTGCTTGAGATTGCGCGTTGTGTTTATGAGGGACGGGAACTGAATCTCTCAATGGGAAATGTGAATGTGATCTGGCAGAAAGATGCCAACGAAATAGCTCTACGCTCACTTCTTCATTGCGAAGTTCCAGCAAAAATATTGAATGTCACAGGTCCTGAAACCATTTCGGTAAGATGGGTAGCACATGAGTTTGGGAAGATTTTTAACAAAAATGTACATTTTGTATCTTCAGAAGAAAATACTGCTTTACTTAGTAATGCTGCAGAGTGTTTCAAATTATTCGGTTATCCTTCGGTTACGCTAAAACAGATGATTGAGTTGATAGCGAAATGGGTAATAGAAAGAGGTAAAACTATTAATAAACCTACTCATTTTCAAGAAAGAGGAGGTAAATACTAATATATTTAAGACATGATGAATTTTATTAGTTCCCCTGTGTATGAGAAATTAATGCAAGGCGGATTCATTCCTGCACATCCACTGGCATTAAATTCTGATTTGACTATTGATGAAGAGTCGCAACGTAGGTTAACACGATATTATCTTGCCAGTGGCGTGGATGGTGTTGCTATTGGGGTTCATACAACACAATTTGAAATTAGAGACCCTAGGTTCAACTACTACCAACGAGTATTGGAAATTACAGCAGATGAACTTTTACAGTCAGGAAAAGCAGATTCCCTTATCAAGGTGGCAGGTATATGTGGCCCCACTTCTCAAGCTGTAAAGGAAGCAGAAACTGCAAGAACATTAGGCTATGATCTTGGACTTTTGAGTATGGGCGGACTCAATAATCTATCTGAGAACGAGTTGCTTGAAAGAGCATCTGAGATAGCTAAAATAATACCTGTATTTGGTTTCTATCTTCAGCCATCTGTTGGAGGGAGGATTTTTAGCTTTGATTTTTGGAGACATTTTTGTGACATACCAAATGTTTATGCTATAAAAACAGCCCCCTTTAACCGTTATCACACACTTGACGTGGTCCGAGCAATTTGTTACTCTAAACGAGAGCCAGAGATAGCACTTTATACTGGCAATGACGATAATATAGTGACTGATTTGATTACTAGTTATCGGTTTAAAGTTGATGGACAAGTCATAGAAAAAAGATTTGTTGGAGCGCTTTTAGGGCATTATGCTGTGTGGACATCCAAGTCGGTAGAAATTTTCAACTCATTGAAAGAAGGTATTAGAAGTGGTACACTTGATTATCTTTCAGCATTGAAGTTGGCGGGAGAGGTAACCGATATGAATGGAGCGCTTTTTGATGTTCCTCATCAATTTAAAGGTTCCATAGCAGGCATTCACGAGGTACTTAGGCGTCAGGGACTAATGAAAGGGTTATGGTGTCTTTCACCCGAAGAACGACTTTCGGAAGGACAAGATCTTGAAATAGATCGAGTAATGAATCTGTACCCGCATTTGGTGGACGATGATTTTGTTAGAGAGTTCCTTATGCTCGACGGCAAAGTTTAAACTAAAGAAATATGAAACTAAAAGCGCAGATTAAATCTATTGCTGCACAAATAAGTGGTGAGGTCATCGGTATAAGACGATATTTGCACCAGTATCCGGAAGTCTCATTTCAAGAAGAACAGACAGCCACTTATATTCGGAAAAAATTGGACGAGATGGATATTTCATGGGTTCCGGTCGCTACTAATGGAACTCTTGCGACTATCTCTGGAAAGTCAGACGCCGGTATGGTGATTGCTTTGCGTGCTGATATTGACGCACTTGCTTTGGAAGAACGAAATGATATTGAATACTGCTCACGAAACAGCGGAGTAATGCATGCTTGTGGACATGATGTACACACTGCAATTTTACTAGGTGTAGCAAAAATTCTGAAAATGATGGCATCATGTTTTGATGGAACCGTTAAATTGATCTTTCAACCAGCAGAGGAGATCCTCCCAGGTGGTGCTTTGGCAGTCATTCGTGATGGTGTATTGAATAATCCTAAAGTCGACTTAATCATCGGGGAACATGTCATGCCAACTCTACCTGTGGGGAAAGTAGGTATACGTAAAGGACATTTCATGGCATCTATGGATGAAATATCCATAACAGTAAAAGGTAAAGGGGGTCATGGAGCTCAGCCACATCAAGTTGTAGACCCAGTGGTTGCGGCTTCCACAGCAGTAGTTGTGTTACAGCAACTGATAGCTCGTAAAAGTAATCCTTCCATTCCATCGGTACTTTCGTTTGGTAAGTTTAGGGCGGATGGTACGATCAACATAATTCCTGATGATGTGCTTCTGGAAGGAACCTTTAGGACAATGGACGAGGAATGGCGAAAAAGCGCTCTGGATGAAATAAGACGAATGTTCTGTTCAGTAGTGGAAGGGCTGGGATGTAGTTGCAACATTAATATCAGAAACGGCTTTCCTTCCTTATCCAACCCTTTCCCGATAGCTGATGCTATGGAAAAGATTATGGTTGAGTATCTCGGCAAGGAACAAGTGGTAATGCACGATATTTGGATGGCCGCTGAGGATTTTTCGTATTATGCGCGTGAGATCAATTCTTTTTTTTACCTTCTTGGTGTAGGAGAGGCAGGTAAGGAGGTTCCTTCTCTACACTCTTCTCTATTCAATATAGATGAGGATGCTATCGAAGTTGGGATGGGCACTATGGCCTACCTGGTTTTGAAGCAACTTGTGTATTGACGATTTTTGAGGTATTGAATGCGTATTTTAAGCTTTTATAGGAATATTATGCTGTAATTTTACGATTAATATAATTATTTATTTAAATAAATAAAATATCATGGTAGACCTCGGACGACGCCAATTTATCAGAAAAACCGCTTTATCTTTGGGAGGAATTTCTCTTTGTGAATCCTCTTTTTTTGGAAGGGGCGTCCGTCCTTCATTTTCTGTAAATGAAGGAATGAGTATAAATAAAAATAGTTCCTCCAAGTATATTCGGATTGACGGTGTAGATTCTTATTTTGAAAGAGAGCCATTACTTTCTCCATTTGGTTTCAAAGGTGGGTATCTATCAGAATTGTGGCAGTCAATAAGTTATCTTAAATCGGATTCTGGAAGTCATTCAATAGGGTTAGGTACTCAAAGCGTCTTATGGTCTGACGCTGAGATTTTTTCTTCTTATTCGGAAAGTGGAGGTAATGCGTTGATGTATTTGTTGACTGAACATGCATTGCAGATGTTGAAAAACACTTCTTTAAGCTCCCCTGTTGAATTAATCGATGATCTTTTTCAAGAAGTGTATAAATACGGAGTGAAAATCACCGATAATTCGTCTCTTCGTAAAACCTTTGCTCTTAATGCTCTAGTTTCTGTGGACAACGCTTTATGGCTTCTTTATGCTAAAGAAAATAATATTCATACGTTTGATGACTTGATCCCTAATGCATACCGCTCCGCTTTTTCTCAGAAGCATAATGATATTGCAGCTATTCCATTGATATCTTATAATGTGAAGCCTACAGATATTCGTTCTGAAGTAGATAAAGGATATTTTTTCATGAAGATAAAAATTGGGCAGGGAGGAAGTCAGCAGGAGATGCTTAAAAAAGATATGGATCGTCTCTCGGAAATACACAGTGTGTTAAAAGATGTTCACACTCCTCACACTCATTCTGGAAAATTACCCTATTATTTTGATGCAAATGGACGCTATGAGAGGAAAGAAACTTTCCTGAGGTTTCTTGACCATGCTGAAAAAATTGGGGCATTTGATCAGATTGCTATTGTGGAAGAGCCTTTCCCTGAACAAAATGAAATGGATGTTACTGACATTCCGGTAAGGCTCGCCGCTGATGAGACGGCTCATACAGAAAAAGATACTATAGCACGGATTGATATGGGATACAAGGCAATAGCACTCAAGCCTATTGCAAAGACGCTAAGTATGACCATGAAAATAGCTAAGGCTGCTTCAGATCGTTCCATACCTTGCTTTTGTGCTGATTTGACAGTCAATCCGGTTTTAGTGGAATGGAACAAGAATGTGGCAGCACGATTGAACCCTTTCCCTGGCTTGGGTCAGATAGGTCTGTTGGAAAGCAACGGACATCAAAACTATGTAAACTGGGATGCCATGGAAAAAAGAACACCTTTTTATAACGAAGAATGGAGGAAGATGAACAAGGGTTTTTATCATACGCCAGCATCTTTTTACAAGCATGGAGGTGGCATTTTTGACCCAATTCCACACTATGAAAAATTATTCAATAACAAATAAAAATATAAATCATTATGAAAAACAAGGAATCAAGAAGGGATTTTATCAAAAAGTCTTCATTGGCAGTTGCCGGTCTTACAGTAGCACCCAAAGGGTTTCCAATAGTTGATAAGGATAAAAAGATCATTGGTGCTAACGATCGTATACGTACCGGATTTATAGGATTGGGTAACCGTGGAACACAACTTTTACATTTATTTATGGAACAACCTGATTGTGAGGTAGCTGCATTGTGTGATGTGTACAAGCCTTTTATTACACGCGATTACTCACAGGTGAATCAGCGCTACATAAAGGATATGGGTTCCAAGATACCTAAAATGGGAGAGAGTTTTTCACGTGATGTAAAGCGATATACAGATTATCGTAAGCTATTAGAAGATAAGAGTATAGATGCCGTTTGTATTGCGACGCCAGATCACTGGCATGCTCTTCAAACTATTGATGCCATTCGTGCAGGTAAAGATGTTTACGTAGAAAAGCCAATGTCCAAGACAATTAGCGAAGGGCGCAAGATGGTTGAAATTGGAAAGTCAAGCAAGCAAATTGTCACTGTTGGCTTGAACCGTCGTGGAGCACCTACTTTTCAGAAGTTGGCAAAAGAAATTCCAGCCGGTAAAATAGGAAAGATAAGTTTTGTCCAAGCTTGTCATGTGAGTAACATGTTTCCTAATGGTATAGGCAAACTCAAGCCAGAAACACCACCTGCAGACTTCGATTGGGATATGTGGTTGGGGCCACGAGCTTATAGACCATATCAATACAACATAGCGCCCTATATGTTCCGCTGGTGGGAAGATTATGCAAATCAAATTTCTAATAATGGGATTCACTACTTGGACTTAATAAGATGGCTAATTGATGAGGAAGCGCCTATCGCAGTGAGTGCTCATGGTGGAAAATATGTAATAGATGACGATCGTACAATTCCCGACACAATGCATGTTACATATGAATTTGGTTCAGGAATATTGGTTACGGTAACTATTCTTGAGGCAAGCAGTGGATCTTTCATTCCACATGGTTTTTTGGAGCTACGAGGAACAAAAGGAACACTATATACAGGTGAAAACGATTACAATATTGTGCCGACACAACCAGGACAATTTCAGACGTGGGATAAGCTGATGGACTCTGAACAATATACTTTGAAAAAAGATGATACCTTATTAATAGATGGCAGTTATAAGAATAGTACATTCAGTTTAATACGAAACTTCTTAGATTGTGTAAAATCAAGGGAAGAACCATGGGCTACACTTGAAATTGGGCACAGATCTACTAGTTTGGCTCATCTTGGAACCATTGCAATGCAAACAAAAAGGCGCCTTGAATGGGATGGCCTCAAAGAACGATTCACCAACTGTGATGAGGCTAATAATTATCTCTCTTATGAATATAGGGAACCTTGGAAGTTGTAATCAAAAAATATTGAAAAAATGAAAAGTGAGATATTCATACTACTGTCATTGGTTTTTGCTTTTTCATTTTCAAATGTTTCTTCTCAAAATATTACAATCAGTGGAAATGTAAAGGATAGTTCTGGAGAGCCATTAATTGGTGTGACAGTTTTTGTTGAAAACGCAGAAATTTATGGAACTGTTACAGATCTTGATGGAAATTATATACTTGATAATGTTCCGTCAGATGCTAATATAATATTCAGTTATGTTGGCATGAGAAAATTAGTAGAGCCTGTTAATTCAAGGAAAATAATTAACGTTGAATTAATATCTGAAACAGAATTGTTAGAAGAAGTAGTCGTCGTGGGTTATGGAATACAAAAAAAAGCAACAGTAACAGGGGCTATATCGTCAGTCGACGGGAATGATTTGATGATGATTCCATCGATTAATTTAACAAATCGCTTGACCGGAAAAATACCTGGATTGACTACAGTTCAAGCAAGTTCAACCCCAGGTTTTGATGATCCCTCTATAAGAATAAGAGGCGTAAATACAACTGGTAACAACAGCCCTCTCATAGTTGTAGATGGTATTGCAGGTAGAAATTTATCGCGTTTAGACCCTAATGATATTGAGTCGATAACTGTTTTGAAAGATGCATCAGCTGCAATTTATGGTGCGCAGGCGGCAAATGGCGTAATATTAATAACAACAAAAAGAGGAAATGTCGGGAAGGCTGAAGTATCGATTACATTTAATCAGGGATTCAGTTCACCAACAGGGCTTCCTGAGATGGCAGATGCTTATACGTATATGTCTATGGTGAATGAAAACAATAATTATTTTGGTATGATGCCAACTTATTCTGAAGAGATCATGGATATTTATAAAAATGGGACAAATAAAGATCCTTGGCTATACCCTGAAACCGACTGGTATAAAGAAGTGTATAGAAATTATAGCCCTGAATATTATGGGAACATTTCAGTAAAAGGTGGCTCAGAAGCTGTTAAATATTTTCTTTCTCTTGGTGGCAACTATCAGGAAGGAATACATAGGAATAGTGGTAATAATTACTCACAAATAAATTTTCGAAGTAACATAGATGGTAACATTACTAAAAATATAAAAATTGGGTTTGATTTATCAGGAAGGCAATCAATTACAAATAGACCTGCGGACATGTACAATCCATTGTATTCTCACCAACTTGTAGTTCAAAGTCGTCCAAATATGCCAGCACGTTGGCCTAATGGATTACCTGGCCCAGGAGTCGAATCGGATTTAAACCCTGTAGTATCCTCATCCAAAGAAATGGGTTATGATAGATTTAAAACCTATTATCTTCAAAGTTTGATAAATATTGAAATAAATTTACCATTTATTACTGGATTGTCGTTTAAGGGCAACATATCTGTTGATAAGACATTTAATAACAACAAGAAGTGGTCAATCCCATATTATCTATATTATTGGAAGGGATATAATGAAAATAATGATCCAGAATTAATAAAGGTAAAGCATGGAGTTAATCAGCCGGAGCTTAGCCAAAAAATGGCAGACTATGGTTCAATAACATTGAATGCATTGATGAATTATGATCGGAAAATTAATAATCATAGTATTGGAGTTTTATTTGGCACTGAGCGTTCAACTTCAGATAACATGGATTTAAGTGCAAGTCGTAAATATTTTCCATCAGAGGCAATTGACCAACTTTTTGCTGGAGGTGATCTAGAGAAAGATAACAATGGATCAGCAAGTCAAAGTGCACGTTTAAATTATTTTGGAAGATTAAATTATAGTTTCAGGTCTAAATATTTAGCGGAATTTGTCTTTAGGTATGATGGGTCATACATTTTTCACAAAGATTATAGATTTGGCTTTTTCCCAGGAATATCATTAGGTTGGGTAATCTCTGAGGAGGAATTTTGGAAAAGAAATGTTCCTTTTTTCAATTATTTTAAATTGAGAGGTTCGTGGGGACAAACCGGAAATGATAGGATTGCGCCATATCAATATTTAGCCACTTATGGATTTAGGACAGATTGGAAAAATAAGTATATATTCGATAAAAACGTAGAAAATACCGCGCTACGTGAACTACGCATACCCTTCGAGAAAATTACATGGGAAGTTGCTAACCAGTCTAATATTGGACTAGATATGCAGATGTTAGAGGGGAGAATATCTGCAAATTTAGAATATTTTTACAATTTTAGAAATAATATATTGGAATATCGAAATGCTTCAGTACCGCTTTCTACCGGTTTAACGCTTCCAAGAGAAAATATTGGAGAAGTCAGTAACCAAGGATTTGAAATAATGCTTTCCTACCATGACAGAATAGGTAAGTTAAGTTTTACAATTTCTCCTAATGTCTCTTATGCCACTAATAAAATTGTCTTTTGGGACGAAACTCCTAATATAGAGGAATATAGGAAATCTACTGGAAAACCGATAGGTGCGGGCTTATATTATCAAGCTATTGGGATATTTAAAGACCAAGCTCATTTGGATTTATATCCACATTTACCATCTGCTAAACCTGGAGATATTATTTTTAAAGATGTGAATGGAGATAATAAAATTGATGGTTTGGATCAAGTAAGGAGTAATAATAGTTCTATTCCAAAGTATTTCGGTGGACTCAATATTGATTTAAGATATAACAACTTTTACACTTCTATATTTTTACAAGGAGCTGCAAAGAACGATTATTATCTATCTTTAATTACCGGTTCTCCAGAGTCCAATTATTTTAAGTTTATTACTGAAGATAGATGGACAGAAGAGAATACAGATGCAACGAATCCTCGTGCTGCTATTTTGGCCAGGGGAGGAAGAGTATATTGGTCAGAAATGTCAAATACTCATTTTTTGAAAAAAGGAGATTATTTAAGGTTGAAAAGTATAGAGTTTGGATATTCTTTACAAAACGAAATAACAAAAAAAATGGGGCTTAAAGAAGTTAATATCTACTTTTCAGGAATGAATTTATTGACGTTATCTAACCTGCCAAAAGGGTTTGACCCAGAAAGAAGTAGTATTTCTAACTGGCCACTGAATAAAGTTTATAATATTGGTATAAAATTGACTCTTTAAATTTATTCATGATGAAAAAACATAATAATATATCAATTATAATTGTACTAATTGGATTTATTATATTTAACTCGTGCGATGATTTTCTTGAAACTCGACCTCTCACTGAATATTCTGATTTTGATGTTTGGGAAAGTGAAGATCCCAGCTTAATAGAATCATTCTTATCTGAGATTTATTTAGAAATTGAACATGGTTTTGAAAAATATCCTACCTCAGTGTATGTTGATGAAGCAGATGCAAGAGCTAATACAGGAATTCTTAATGTAAATAGTGGAGGAGATTCTCCAACTTCAGGTGGGTATTGGCACCAATGGCCTAAGATTTATCGTCAAATAAGAAACTGTAATATTGCATTAGAAAATTTACAACGCTCACCAGTTGAAAAAGAATTAAGGGATCGTTTTAGAGGAGAAGCTCTTTTTTTAAGAGCAATGTATTATCATCAGCTTTTGAAATTATATGGAGGAGTTCCAATAATAACTGAAGCATATAAACTTTCAGATGATTTTTTGGTACCACGAAGTACTTTTTCTGACTGCGTTAATTTCATCGTTGAGGATTGTGAAGAAGCTATTAAATTACTTCCTGAGAAATATTCTGGTAAAGATCGAGGACGTGCTACAAAAGGTGCTGCTATGGCGTTGAAGTCAAGAATATTGACATATGCAGCCAGCGATTTACACCAAAATATCAAAAAAATTTTTCCTGATTATAATTTCCCTGAATTGTTAGGATACGTAGATGGAAGCCAAAAGGAACGATGGAAAATGGCAAAAAAAGCTTCTAAAGATATAATTGACTTGGGCTTATATGATTTGTATAAAAATAATCCTAAGTCAAAAGAAGAAGCAACAGAGAACTGTCAAATGCTTTTTCTAACATATGAAAATGAAGAAGATATTTTAGTTCGCTATTTTAGATCAGATTGGTGGAAAGGGGTAAATACGTGTCCATTGCAATTATATTATCCTAATGGATTTGGAGGTAGGGGAAATAATGCGCCTCTGGGTAATTTAGTTGATGCGTTTGAGATGAATGATGGGAGCAAATTTGACTGGAATAATCCTATACATTCATCTAAGCCCTACAATAATAGAGATCCTCGATTTTATTCATTTATAATATATAATGGTTCTACTGTTAGGGATATTGGACGAGATGCATCATTGTTGGATAAAGATCCTACATCCACACTGCAAGTAGGTCATTACGAAAGATGGGATGAGGCTAGTGGTTCTATTATACTCGAACATGGATTGGATACCCGTCAAAGTTCAGTAAGACCTTCTGAAGCTGGATTCACAGGTTATTACATAAGAAAAATGATGGATCCAACAATCGATGGTTGGTTTTATGCACAAGACATTCCATGGCGCTATTTTAGATATGCAGAAGTTTTATTCAACTATGCAGAAGCATGTATAGAATTAGGTGAAGAAGCAGAAGCCAGGAAATATTTAAATATGATTAGAAAGAGAGCCGGAATGCCTGAAATTACAGATAATGGAATGAATCTTAGAAATAGAATGAGAAACGAGAAACGAGTAGAAATGATGTATGAGGATCAGAGATATTATGATGTTAGAAGATGGATGATTGGCGAGGAAGCATATGGAGATTGTTATGCTGCGAATATCTTGTATCCTTTATTAGATAATAAGAAGACTTCTAAGGTTCCAGTAATTACCCATATTGTGTTTCAAAAAAGAGAATGGCATAATAAAATGTATTTTAAGCCAATTTATCACGATGAAATTTTACGCAACAATCTACTCATACAAAATCCTGGATATTGACCCCTAAGTACCTAAAGTTGATATTAAAATATATGTAATGGACTCTTTAAGAATAGATTGACACATTAAATAATAACTATGTCAATATTTAGTGTCATGAATCCAAAAAAATTGAGTAAGTACACTACAGCTAGAGTCCCTTTAATAAAGTAAGCAGTGTCTTTACCAAATAAACTCCTTTGTTACTAATCTATTTTAAATTAGTAACGATAACAAAATTAAGGCTCTAATCAT
>JBMNSN010000005.1:0-99323 GCA_050945215.1 Fermentimonas sp.
AATGATATAACCTTAATTATACCTTCAATTATATCATCAATATAGGTAAAATCCCTCTCCATCTCACCACTATTAAACAGCTTTATTGTTTCACCTTTTAATATGGCAGACATAAAAAGCGATGGAGCCATATCCGGCCTACCCCACGGACCATAAACGGTAAAAAAGCGCAACCCTGTTGCGGGAATCTTATACAGATGTGAGTAGGCGTATGCCATCAACTCGTTCGACTTCTTTGTTGCCGCATACAGACTTACAGGACTGTCCGTCTTATCACTCTCACTATATGGGATCTTTGTGTTGGCACCATAAACACTGCTAGAACTTGCATATACCAAGTGCTTCACCGGCCAATGACGACACGCTTCCAAGATATTAAAGAATCCAACCAAATTGGACTCTATATAAGCGCCGGGATTGATTATTGAATACCTAACACCCGCTTGTGCAGCCAAATTCACAACTACATCGAACATCTCTTCCTCAAACAGATTATCAAGTTTTTCCTTTTCCGTCAAATCCATTTTTATAAAGATGAAATTGCTATACTTCTCGCTTATTGAGTAGCCATCACAATTTATGTCTTCTCTGTTTACACCAAGCTCGTCCAACCTACCAAACTTTAGGTCAGTGTCATAGTAGTCATTAAGGTTGTCAATACCAAACACGTCGTGACCTTCATCGAGCAAACGTTTCGCAAGATGAAAGCCTATAAACCCTGCAGCACCTGTAACCAATATCTTCATACCCGCTTGTTTATGTTACAATACAACTATAGTAAATGGACCGACCACCGATTTCTCATTGTCGATAAAAATGTTATTCAAATCACTATCGTCCACCAAACGTTTTGTCCTCAACATTAAAACACCTTTCCTATTCAATCCATTCAGCAAATCATCTCTACTTACATCAACAACATCTTTACCTAAATACACATCCATATTCTCCGAACGTTTTATGTGATATGTAAAAAACTCCCCATTATCAACTCCAACCAACAACTCGCTTGCTCGTTCACACATACCTTTCCACCCTATATAATCGTTAACTTTTGGCAAAGACATTCCGGCTACAAACAGTGCCAGCATAAAGCCAACAGCTATTGTGTTTATGGATTTATATATATCCTTTTTGCCATAAATCATGTAAATAGAAAATATTCCTGAAACCATCAAAACTGCTGCTCCGGCATAAATAAATACATTGTCCAAAAACTCCATGTCCTCCATATTTCTAAGAAAAAACATAGCCGGCAGAACCAAAATAAACAATACAGCAGGTATTGCCACAGATACTCTCAACCACTTGCTTTGCAAATTCAGCTTCCTCAAAAACAACATACTTAGGTAAATCATGAAAGGTATTATAGGCAAAGAATATATCGCTATCTTAGAGCTAACTGCAGAAAGTATTACAAACGTAGAAACAACTATTACAGCAAGAAATCTCTCCAGAGAGCTATCTGCTTTTTTCTTAACAAAACCTGCGACTAACACACCTATTACCAAAAATGACCATGGAAATAGTGAATACCACATTGAAATCAAGTAATAGTAGAATGGTTCACTATGGTGAAACGAGTCGATGCCTCTCCCCACCGTTTGATGTACTGTCAAGTTATAAAGATAATCATTGCCACCTTCAATGTAAACTCCGGCAAACCATATGACACAACCGGCAATAATTATAGCAAAGCTCTTCCAACCCCAATATTTGCCAAAATCCTTGATTTTCTTTTCATATATAAGAAACGCAACAGTAGAAACAAAAGGGAACAACAATCCGAAAGGTCCTTTCGAGAACAATGCCATAAACGTGTAAACAGGGAATAGGATACTACTCCGCTTCACATCAATGCCAACGTACATCTTATAGAATGAATAAAACGACAACACAATAAACATATTCATAAGCATGTCCATCCTGACAATAAGCGTAGCTACCAAAAACAGCCCTCCCGTCATCAACATCATTGTTGAAGAAATATCATTCTGTTCTTCCTTTTCGCCACGTTTATTTGTACCATACGCCAACAATGTCCATTTATACATCACGTGCAGAATAACAAATGCCGGCAACACTGAAAGCAGCGAATAATACCACATATGATGTCCTCCGAAGATTACCTTCCCCAACATCATAAGCCAAAAATGCAACGGTGGCTTGTCTGCATATATCTCACCCTGATTGGTAAATGTAAAAACATTGCCATTCTGCAAAGCCTCGTCAATGATGCTCAAATACCTCAACTCATTATTAGGAGTAAAATCGCGAAACACCATCGCAGGCAAAAGCGTAACAAACCAAAACAGATAAATAAATATTCTCTTATTGCTTTTCATCATTCCTTAGAACTATTTACAGCTAACATAATATTCCTGAGATATGCCACAAATCCAAATGATTGCCCCAACAGAAGCACAATATCTTTTCTAAAAATGGCATAGCATATTATTATAAAAGAGCCTAAAAGGCTGATTATCCAAAACCCAATAGGCAGTACCGATTTGTGATGCTTAACGGAATAGGCAAACTGGTATATAAACCTCAATGCGAATATCACTTGACCTGCCGACCCAAAAATAAGCAACCACAGTGGAACATCTTTATTTTTGAAAAACGTATCAACAAACGCCTCAACATCCTTGAGCATATATGCCACAGCAACTATTGGGGTCAACACCAAGACTACTCTAACAATCTTTGGAATTTTAGTCCACAACCCCTGCATGTTAAGATTCCAAAGGTAGATAAAGTATGATATCAACTGCCCAAGAATGATTGCGAAATCATTCCTTAGAACACCATATAAAAATAACAGGTATGAACCTAAGACACTAAAAATCCAAAAAGCAGGCGGAGCCAACACTTTCTTGGCTTTCTCTGATGCAATCCACTGGTATAATATCCTGGCGGAAAAAAACAGCTGTGCAACAAGACCTATCCCCAACACCAAAATACTATCGTCCTGCATGCTAACTAAAATTATCCTCTCTTACCTCATAATTGATGTAACGCTTCTTCATCCACCTGTAAGCAAAGCAATCGACGAATGGGCCTGTCAATCTGTTCCAAAGGTTATATTTAGAAACACCTGCCATCCTCGGATAGTGCCTCACAGGCACCTCTTTTACTCTGCCATTCTGAAGCATAATCAATGCAGGAAGGAAACGATGCATACCATTGAACATTGGTATTCTCTTGGCATACTCGGTTCTCATGACCTTAAGCGGACAACCCGTGTCGGATATTCCATCTCCGGTCATCATCCGTCTGAAACCATTTGCTATTTTTGATTGAAAATTCTTGAAAGCCGAATCCTTCCTATTTGCTCTTATGCCCGTCACCATTTCATAGTCACCAATGTGCTCAAGTAGCAGATCAAAATCTTCAACATCAGTCTGCAAATCGGCATCCATATATCCCACAAATTCAGACATACAGTAGTCGAAACCGGCTTTCAAGGCTGCGCTCAACCCTCTGTTTTCTCTAAAGCTTATGAAATAGAAACCATCAACCCTATCACACACCTCTCTCAAGCTCGATAAACTATTATCTTTAGAGCCATCATCCACAAACAACACGCAAGTAGGTATATTTGCCATCTTCAAATAGGCAGAAAGCTTCTCCTCCAACATTGCAATATTATCCTCCTCATTATAGATAGGAACAACTATTGTGAATCTATAATCGTGTGTTGGGTTGCTAATAAAATTCATATTTCACTATTATTCAATATTATTAGTCGCAAAAGTACAAAAAACAACCGAATAAAAGTACTTTATTCTTCAATGGTTCGAAATAGTGATAACAAAACTATTGAGAAGCTCTCAACACCCTATACAAACTCCACATCAGATAGGCCCCAACTCCGTATTATATATACGAAAATGTAAACATAAATCGGAGCGGGTGTGTCTGTTGTACGACTCATGCTATATTGCAACATTACTATGCCCTGCAAACGTTAATTATAGATTCATTATCAGATATTTTGAGAAAATTTATGCCTAATATTGATTATTATCAATAATTATTTGTATCTTTGCCTCCCAAATTGAAAAAATATAAACATTTAGAAATGATTGTCGTACCAGTAAAAGAGGGCGAGAATATAGAAAGAGCCCTAAAGAAATTTAAACGTAAATACGAAAGAACAGGCGTAGTAAAAGAACTTCGCAGTCGTCAAGCATATATCAAACCCTCAGTAAGAAAACGTAAACAGAGACAACACGCTGTTTATGTTCAACAAATGCAAGAAAACGAGGATTAAAATTTTCGGTTTGTAAATTATTTCTTAACTTCGTTGCTCTGATAAGATACATTTTAGAGAGGAACGAATGTGGAAGGAAAAATTCATAGAATATCTCCGTTATGAGAAGAACAGATCTTCTCTGACGGAGAATTTTTATGTGAACGACGTCTTGCAGTTTGCGCAATTCACAAGCCCTGACACCGACCTTCAGCCCAAAAATGTTAAGGCCGAGGATATACGTATTTGGCTTGCGCACCTCATGGAGCAAGGGTACAAAGCCAGAACAGTTAACCGCAAGCTAAGCTCTCTGAAGACTTTCTTTAAGTTTTTACTTAAAAAGAATCTTATAGAAGAGGACCCTACAAAACTTATATCAGGCCCAAGAACTCCAAGAAACTTACCTAACTTTGTGAAAGATGCCGACCTATCGAGCATCATTGATGATGAAATGGCTTTCAGCGATGACTTCAAAGGCCATCGCGATAGATTTATGGTAGAATTCCTATACATGACCGGTGTACGTAGAGCTGAGTTGATATCAATAAAAGACACCGATATAGACTTCGAGAAATGCACCATAAAAATTACCGGTAAGAGAAACAAGCAAAGACTAGTCCCATTTTCGGAAGATACCAAGGAAAAGATAATAGATTATATACAATATAGAGATGAGGAAATTGAGAACAAATCTCCATATCTCTTTGTTAAGGAAGATGGAGAGCAATTGTACCCTGAATTAGTATATAAAACTATTAAAAATCATCTAAAGCAAATAAAAACAATCAGCAAAAAAAGTCCCCACGTACTCAGGCACTCATTCGCAACGGAGATGCTAAACAATGGGGCTGACATAAATGCCGTAAAAGAGATATTGGGGCACGAGAGTTTATCGTCCACAGAAATATACACTCATGTTACGGTTGAGGAGTTGAAAAAAGCATATCAAAATGCTCACCCAAGAGCGTCTAAATAATAGGAGGAAAATTTATGGAGCTAACTATTCAATCAGTGAATTTTGATGCCAGCGACCAATTGAAGGCTTTTGTAGAGAAGAAAGTTAACAAACTGGCACGTTTTTCAGAAGACATTATAGGGGCAGAGGTAACCCTAAAGGTTATTAAACCGGAGGCTGCGATGAATAAAGATGCCGCAGTGAAACTAAAACTGCGTCACCAGGAAGCATTCGCAAGTAAGACAGCAGACTCTTTCGAGGAGGCTGTAGATTTGTGTATAGCAGCCATAGAAAAGCAAATTATAAAGAATAAAGAAAAAACTTCAAGATAACAGACAAAAAAAATATCTTGAAAAGTTTTGGTGTAAAAAAAATAATCACTATCTTTGCGTCCGTTTCCCTGCGAAAATCAGGGAAATGGCTGCAAATAAGCGCAAACGCCTCTTTAGCTCAGTTGGCCAGAGCACGTGATTTGTAATCTCGGGGTCGTTGGTTCGAATCCGACAAGAGGCTCTACATATTGAAAAAAAAATGGGCAGTTACCAGAGTGGACAAATGGGGCTGACTGTAACTCAGCTGGCTAAGCCTTCGGTGGTTCGAATCCATCACTGCCCACAAGATGCAAATGTTCTTGCGTCTTGATGTTTTGCGGAAGTAGCTCAGTTGATAGAGCATTAGCCTTCCAAGCTGAGGGTCGCGGGTTTGAGTCCCGTCTTCCGCTCTTAAGAAATGAAATGAGCACTAAGCTGCACGGGTGAAAAGATATTTCGGAAGAGGAAATGGGTTTTCCCGTCTTTGCTCCTTTTGCCTATGTAGCTCAGAGGTAGAGCACTTCCTTGGTAAGGAAGAGGTCGCGGGTTCAACTCCCGCCATCGGCTCAATATTTATGGACTAGTAAAGGAGTCAAGATAAAGCTATAGAGCTCAGGTCTTGCTCTTTGTTGTAATTAAGAGAGATTTAGACACATATTTTAATTAAATTATTTAATAGGACATTTTATGGCAAAAGAACATTTTAACCGAACGAAACCGCATGTTAACATCGGTACAATTGGTCACGTTGACCACGGTAAAACGACTCTAACTGCTGCTATCACAACGGTGTTGGCAAAGAAAGGGTTTTCACAACTTCGTTCGTTCGATTCTATCGACAACGCACCTGAAGAAAAAGAAAGAGGTATTACTATTAATACGTCACACGTAGAGTATGAGACTGAACATCGTCACTACGCTCACGTAGATTGTCCCGGACACGCTGACTATGTAAAGAACATGGTTACTGGTGCTGCTCAGATGGATGGTGCCATCATAGTGGTTGCGTCAACTGACGGACCTATGCCTCAGACTCGTGAGCACATCCTTTTGGCTCGTCAGGTAAACGTTCCAAGACTTGTTGTTTTCATGAACAAGGTTGACTTGGTAGACGACCCTGAAATGCTTGAACTTGTGGAAATGGAAATGCGTGAATTGCTTTCATTCTACGATTTTGATGGTGACAACACTCCTATCATTCAAGGTTCTGCTCTTGGTGCACTTAACGGTGACCCAAAATGGGAAGAAAAGATTATGGAGCTTATGGATGCAGTTGATAACTGGATTCCACTTCCTCCACGTGATATTGATAAGCCATTCCTTATGCCAATTGAGGATGTATTCTCAATTACCGGTCGTGGTACTGTTGCTACAGGTCGTATCGAAACAGGTATCATCAAGACAGGTGATGAAGTTCAAATCATCGGTTTAGGTGCAGAAGGCAAGAAGTCTGTTGTTACAGGAGTTGAGATGTTCCGTAAGATATTGGACGAAGGTCAAGCAGGTGACAACGTTGGTTTGTTGCTTCGTGGTATTGACAAAGACGAAATCAAACGTGGTATGGTGATTTCTCACCCAGGAAAGGTTACTCCTCACTCTAAATTTAAGGCAGAGGTTTATGTTCTTAAGAAAGAAGAGGGTGGACGTCACACACCATTCCATAACAAATATCGTCCACAATTCTATATCCGTACTTTGGATGTTACTGGTGAGATCACTCTTCCTGAAGGAGTAGAAATGGTAATGCCTGGAGATAACGTAACTATCTCTGTAGAGCTTATCTACCCAGTAGCGTTGCACGTAGGTCTACGTTTCGCTATCCGTGAAGGTGGACGTACAGTAGGTGCAGGACAGATTACTGAATTACTTAACTAATTGACTAATTCGCAAATCAATTAAAAAGTAGTAATAATTTAACCCTGCCACTTTATCTAATCCAATATTTTTTGGGAATTTGAGATGTGCAGGGTTTTTATACGGGTCTAGCTCAGTTTGGTAGAGCACTGGTCTCCAAAACCAGGTGTCGGGAGTTCGAGTCTCTCGACCCGTGCAAAATGATCTGAATATAGATGAAAAAAATAGTTGCATATATGAAGGATTCTTATTACGAGTTAGTACATAAGGTATCCTGGCCAACCAGAGAAGAGCTGTCCGGAAGCACTGTGATTGTATTGATTGCTTCCCTTATAATCGCAATAGTGGTTTTCGGCATGGACTCTTTATTTGAGTGGATAATGAAATTTCTATACGGTATTTTATAATTCTGAAGAAAGAGGATTAAGATGGCTGAGAAAGGTAAAAAATGGTATGTATTGCGTGCTGTTAGTGGAAAGGAAAACAAAGTCAGAGAATATCTTGAATCAGAGATTAGTAAATCCGACTTGGGAAAGTATATTTCTCAAGTATTAATCCCAACAGAGAAGACTTACACTGTACGTAACGGGAAAAAGGTAATGAAAGAACGTGCCTATCTCCCCGGTTATGTGCTGATTGAGGCTGAACTGACGGGAGAGGTTATTCACGAACTTAAAAATATCAATTATGTTGCCGGATTTCTTCCTAACACAAGTGATCCTCAACCCTTGAGAGAATCGGAGGTGAAACGAATCTTAGGGACTATGGATCAGCTAGAGGAGGCTGGTGAGGAAATTGATATGGAGTATTTCGTTGGTGAGAACGTGAAGGTGATTAACGGTCCTTTCAGCAGTTTTACCGGCGTTATCGAAGAGGTGAATGAAGATAGAAAGAAACTCAAAGTAATGGTTAAGATTTTCGGGAGGAAACAACTCCTGGAATTAGGTTATATGCAAGTAGAGAAAGAATGATCAGTATTTGGTTACGCAGATTCTGTCGATTCTTAAGTGTTTAGAAAACCCAATTAATTAAAATCAAGAAAATGGCTAAAGAAGTTGCCGGACAACTAAAATTACAAATTAAAGGAGGAGCAGCAAATCCATCTCCCCCTGTTGGGCCAGCATTAGGTTCTAAAGGGATTAACATTATGGAGTTTTGCAAGCAATTCAATGCCAGGACTCAGGACAAGGCCGGTAAAGTGTTGCCAGTGGTAATAACTTATTACACGGATAAGTCTTTTGATTTTATTGTTAAAACACCTCCGGTTGCAGTTCAGCTTCTAGAGATGAGCAAACAGAAGGGTGGTTCCGCAGAACCTAACCGCAGCAAGATTGCTTCAATAACTTGGGATCAGGTTAAAGCTATTGCTGAGGAAAAAATGCCCGACTTGAATTGCTTTACTCTGGAATCAGCTATGAGAATGGTAGCCGGTACGGCTCGTAGTATGGGTATCACTGTGAAAGGAGCTTTTCCTGAAAATTTAAATAATTAATAAACTTCAATTGAGTATGAGTAAACTGACAAAAAATCAAAAGTTGGCTTTAAGCAAGATTGAGGTAGGAAAATCTTATTCACTGAAGGAAGCCTCAGAACTGGTAAAAGAGATTACCACTACAAAGTTTGATGCTTCTGTTGATATTGATGTACGCTTAGGCGTAGATCCTCGCAAAGCCAACCAGATGGTAAGGGGCGTAGTATCTTTACCTCATGGAACAGGGAAACAAGTAAGAGTTCTTGTGTTGTGTTCTCCAGAAGTTGAAGCCGAAGCTAAAGAAGCTGGAGCTGACTATGTAGGACTAGATGAATATATCGAAAAGATTAAGGGCGGTTGGACTGATGTTGATGTTATCATCACTCAGCCACAGATAATGGGTAAGATCGGTGCTTTGGGACGTATCTTAGGTCCTCGAGGCTTGATGCCTAACCCAAAGAGTGGTACTGTTACTACTGACGTAGCTAAGGCTGTATCAGAAGTTAAACAGGGTAAGATCGACTTTAAAGTAGATAAAGCAGGTATTATTCACACTTCTATTGGTAAAGTATCATTTACATCGGAGCAGATTAAAGAAAACGCTAAGGAATTTATCCACACGTTGATCAAATTAAAGCCTGCATCGGCAAAAGGTACTTATATTAAGAGTATTTATCTTTCTAGTACGATGAGTCCGGGTATCAAAATTGATACTAAGACTTTAGATGAGTCTAATTAATAAAAAATTAATTCAATGAAAAAGGAAGATAAAAAACAGATAATAGATAATATTGTAGCTAATCTTCAGGAGTACGAAAACTTCTATCTTACTGATATTGCAACATTGAATGCAGAAAAGACCAGTAATTTGAGAAGAGAATGTGCTAATAACGATATTAAGCTACTGGTGGTAAAGAATACCTTGCTGCATAAAGCATTCGAAACGCTGGACAAGGATTATCAGGAGTTATATCCTATGCTTAAAGGAAACACTGCTATAATGTTTTCTAATACAGCAAATGCTCCCGCAAAACTTATTGATAAGAACAAAGCTGATAAGATACCTGCATTTAAAGGTGCATATGTTCAAGAGAGCTTCTTCATTGGAGCTGAGACTCTTAGCCAGCTTGTTAACATCAAGAGCAAGACGGAGCTTATCGGGGATATTATTACACTTCTACAATCTCCTGCAAAGAATGTTATTTCATCTCTTCAATCCGGTGGATCAACCATACATGGTGTATTGAAAACTCTATCGGAGAGAGAACAATAATTTTACAATCAAACAGAATTAGTAATCAATTTAAACAAATACAAAAATGGCAGACTTAAAAAAATTTGCTGAAGACTTAGTTAACCTTACTGTTAAAGAGGTTAATGAATTGGCCGAAATTTTAAAAACAGAATATGGCATTGAACCAGCCGCTGCAGCAGTTGCAGTTGCTGCGGGTCCTGCCGCAGGTGGTGAAGCAGCCGCTGAAGAAAAGACTTCATTTGACGTTATCTTAAAGAGCGCAGGTTCTGCTAAACTTGCTGTTGTTAAGGCAGTTAAGGAGCTTACAGGTCTTGGATTGAAAGATGCTAAAGACTTGGTAGATGGTGCTCCAAGTGAATTGAAGAAAGGTGTAACTAAAGACGAAGCTGAAGCTTTGAAAAAACAACTTGAAGAAGCAGGGGCTGAAGTTGAACTTAAATAGAAATACCTTTATTTAGGTTAAAATCGGTTAGGAATCTTCTTTTAGAAGGTTCTTAACCTTTTCTGTCAATAGATATTAGGTTCAAAAACTCATTCCCATGTCTTCAAATATAGTCAATAAAAGAATAAATTTTGCGTCGATAAAAAATCCACTTGACTTTCCTGATTTTTTGGAAATTCAGCTAAAATCTTTTCAGGATTTTATTCAACTCGACACTCCGCCTGAGAGCAGAAAAAAAGAAGGATTGTATAAGGTTTTCACAGAAAACTTTCCTATTACGGATACTCGTAACAACTTTGTCCTAGAATTTTTAGATTATTATGTAGATCCTCCAAGATACTCAATTGAAGAGTGTATTGCGAGAGGTCTGACCTATAGTGTTCCTCTGAAAGCTAAACTGTACTTATATTGTACAGACCCTGATCATGAGGACTTTAACCCTATTATTCAGGATGTATATTTGGGAACCATTCCGTACATGACTGAAAAGGGTACTTTTGTTATCAACGGTGCTGAACGTGTGATAGTTTCTCAGCTACATCGTTCTCCCGGTGTGTTTTTCGGGCAAAGTATGCATGCCAATGGTACGGTGCTGTATTCAGCGAGAATAATACCTTTCAGAGGTTCTTGGATTGAATTTGCAACCGACATCAACAATGTCATGTATGCATATATCGACCGTAAGAAGAAACTCCCTGTTACCACGTTGCTGAGGGCTATTGGCTACGGAAGTGATAAGGAGATTTTAGAGATATTTGATCTTGCAGAAGAGGTTAAGGCAAACAAGACAAACCTCAAAAAGATTGTTGGCAGAAAGGTGGCTGCAAGAGTCGAGAAGTTTTGGATGGAAGACTTCGTAGATGAAGATACAGGTGAGGTTACCACAATAGAGAGATCTGAAATAATCATTGAGCGTGAGACGGTTATTGAGAAAGAGCATATTGATGCTATTCTGGAGTCAGGGGTACCTTCTGTTATTATACACAAAGAAACGCCCAATTCTTCGGACTTTTCAATAATCTACAACACATTGCAGAAAGACCCGAGCAATACGGAGATTGCAGCTGTTAAACATATATATACTCTATTACGTACCACAGAACCTGCTGATGATGCCAGCGCAAGAGAGGTTATAAACAGTCTGTTTTTCTCTGACAAGAGATATGACCTGGGTGATGTTGGTAGATATAGAATAAATAAGAAATTGAATCTCGACATTGATGCCGACACACGTGTGTTGACTAATGATGACATAATCGAGATTATAAAATATTTGATTGAGCTTGTAAACTCAAAGGCCGTTGTAGACGATATTGACCACTTGAGCAATAGACGTGTGAGAACGGTTGGAGAACAATTATATAATCAATTCGGAGTAGGTCTTAGCAGAATGGCACGAATAATACGTGAGAGAATGAACGTTCGTGACAATGAGGTTTTCACTCCAATAGATTTGATAAATGCTAAGACTATCTCTTCAGTAATAAATACATTCTTCGGTACTAATGCTTTGTCTCAGTTTATGGACCAAACAAATCCATTGGCTGAGATTACTCACAAGCGACGCTTGTCGGCATTAGGGCCCGGTGGACTATCACGTGAACGTGCCGGATTTGAGGTTAGGGACGTACACTATACACACTACGGAAGATTATGTCCGATAGAAACTCCTGAAGGACCAAATATCGGTTTGATATCTTCTCTTTGCGTATATGCTAAGATTAACGACTTAGGTTTCATTGAGACTCCTTACAGAAAGGCAGAGAACGGAGTTGTAAATATCAACAACAATGAAGTAGTTTACTTAGCCGCCGAGGAGGAAGAAGATAAAATCATTGCACAGGGTAATGCCTTGCTTGATGATAAAGGCAAGTTCGTAAACTCAAGAGTTAAGGCAAGACAGGATGCTGACTATCCGGTAGTTGAGCCTGACGAAGTTGAGCTTATGGACGTTTCACCAATGCAGATTGCATCAATCGCTGCTTCATTGATTCCATTCTTGGAACATGATGATGCTAATAGAGCATTGATGGGTTCTAACATGATGCGTCAAGCTGTTCCTTTGTTAAGAACAGAGTCACCAATCGTAGGTACCGGACTGGAAGACAGACTTATTTTAGATTCCAGAACTCAAATAGTTGCCGAAGGTGATGGAGAAATCACTTATGTTGATGCAACTACCATAAAGATAAGGTACGAACGTACAGAGGATGAAGAATTTACGAGCTTTGATGACGCAGAAAAGACATATAATATTCCTAAGTTCAGAAAGACAAACCAGAATACTACTGTAGACCTTCACCCTATTTGTTCGGTTGGACAAAAAGTTAAGGCCGGCGAAATATTAACTGAAGGTTATGCTACAGAGAATGGTGAGTTAGCTCTTGGTAAGAACCTTAAGGTTGCTTTTATGCCTTGGAAAGGTTACAACTTTGAGGACGCTATCGTATTGAGCGAAAGAATGGTTAGCGAAGATGTCTTCACTTCAGTCCACGTTGAAGAGTTTTCAATGGATGTTCGTGAGACAAAACGAGGAATGGAAGAATTGACGTCTGATATTCCCAACGTTAGTGAAGAGGCAACCAAGGACTTGGACGAAAGAGGAATTGTAAGGGTTGGTGCAAGAATCAAACCCGGAGATATATTAATAGGAAAGATTACTCCTAAAGGGGAGTCGGATCCTTCGCCTGAAGAGAAATTGCTGAGAGCAATATTTGGTGACAAGGCAGGAGATGTTAAGGATGCATCTTTGAAAGCTTATCCATCATTGCGAGGTGTTGTTATTCATACAGACCTATTCTCTAAAGCTTCTAAGAAGGGTAAGACAAAATTATCGAATAAAGCTATTCTTCCCAAACTTGATGAAGAGTATGAGGTGAAGTTTGAAGAGCTAAGAAAGCTACTAATAGAAAAGCTACTCAAATTGACCGAAGGCAAAACATCAGCAGGAGTGAAAGACTACACTAATATTGATGTTGTTGCAAAGGGTGCCAAATTTACTGCTAAAGTGTTGGCTGATATAGACTTCCAGTCTATACAGTTGAATAAGTGGACGAATGACGATCAGAAGAACGAGCTTATCAGACTTACTGTGATCAACTACCTACGTAAGTATAAAGAGCTTGACGCTGAACTTAAGCGTAAACGTTTTGACTTAACCATAGGAGACGAACTTCCATCAGGTATAATGCAAAGCGCAAAAGTTTACGTAGCAAAGAAGAGAAAGATTCAAGTAGGTGATAAGATGGCAGGTCGCCACGGAAATAAGGGTATTGTGTCAAAGATAGTTAGACAGGAGGATATGCCATTCTTGGAAGACGGAACGCCTGTTGATATCGTATTGAACCCTCTTGGTGTACCTTCGCGTATGAACCTTGGTCAGATTTTTGAAACTGTACTGGGATGGGCAGGTAAGGAATTAGGAGTTAAGTTCGCAACGCCTATCTTTGATGGTGCACAACTTGAAGATTTGACAACATGGACTGACAAAGCCGGTGTGCCTGCATACGGCAAAACTTACCTTTATGATGGAGGAACCGGAGAACGATTTGACCAGCCTGCAACAGTTGGTGTAATTTATATGCTTAAACTGGGGCACATGGTTGAAGACAAGATGCATGCACGTTCAATTGGTCCATACTCTCTTATCACTCAACAACCTCTAGGAGGTAAGTCACAGTTTGGAGGTCAGAGATTTGGAGAGATGGAGGTTTGGGCACTTGAAGCTTTTGGAGCTGCACACATCCTTCAGGAAATACTGACGGTTAAGTCAGACGATGTTATGGGTAGGTCTAAGACTTATGAAGCAATCGTTAAGGGAGAAAATTTACCTCAACCAGGTATACCAGAATCTCTGAACGTATTGATTCATGAACTCAAGGGATTGGGATTAAATCTCTCTCTTGATTAGTCGACTTCTACGTTATAAAAGTTGATATATACAAGTACGTATAATTCTTTGTAAAGAAAATTATGGCATACAGAAAAGATAATAAATTAAAGAGTAACTTTTCAAAAATTACTATAAGTTTAGCGTCACCTGAACAAATTTTGGAAAACTCGTATGGTGAAGTTCTTAAGCCAGAGACTATAAATTATCGTACGTATAAGCCTGAACGAGACGGCTTATTCTGCGAACGTATCTTCGGTCCTGTAAAAGACTACGAATGTCATTGTGGTAAATATAAAAGGATAAGATATAAGAATATTGTTTGTGATAGATGTGGCGTTGAAGTAACAGAAAAAAAGGTTCGCCGTGAACGTACAGGACACATCCATTTGGTAGTTCCGGTAGCTCATATCTGGTATTTCAGATCACTCCCGAACAAGATTGGTTATTTGTTAGGTATACCTACCAAGAAGTTGGACTCAATCATATATTATGAAAGATATGTGGTGATTCAACCGGGAATATTGGAAGATAAATATGAAAGAAGGCAATTACTATCTGAGGATGAGTACCTTGAAATAATGGAAAATCTTCCTAAAGAGAACCAGATGCTCGACGATTCCGATCCTAACAAGTTTATAGCAAAGATGGGTGCTGAAGGTCTGCTTGGCTTGCTCGAGAGACTTAATCTTGACAAGCTGGCTAATCAATTGCGTCATAATGCTGATAACGAGACATCACAACAGAGAAAGAACGAGGCACTAAAACAGCTTCAAGTTGTAGAAGCTTTCCGTGCATCAAAGAACATAAACAAACCTGAGTGGATGATAATGAAGGTTATTCCTGTTATTCCACCGGATTTAAGGCCTTTGGTACCTCTTGATGGAGGGAGGTTCGCTACTTCTGACTTGAACGATTTGTATCGTAGAGTTATCATACGTAACAACAGATTGAAGAGACTTATTGATATTAAGGCTCCTGAGGTGATTTTACGTAATGAGAAGAGAATGTTGCAGGAAGCTGTTGACTCTCTCTTCGACAACTCACGTAAGTCAAGTGCAATAAAGACAGAGTCAAACAGACCTTTGAAATCTCTATCTGACAGTTTGAAGGGAAAACAAGGTAGGTTCCGTCAGAATCTATTGGGTAAGCGTGTTGACTATTCTGCACGTTCTGTTATTGTTGTTGGCCCCGAGCTTAAGATGCACGAATGCGGATTGCCAAAAGATATGGCTGCCGAGATGTATAAGCCATTTATCATAAGAAAACTTATTGAAAGAGGCATCGTAAAAACGGTTAAGTCTGCCAAGAAAATAGTAGACAGAAAAGAACCGGTTGTTTATGATATACTTGAGTTTGTGATGAAAGGACACCCGGTATTGTTAAACCGTGCTCCTACCCTACACAGACTGGGTATTCAGGCATTTCAGCCTAAACTTATTGAAGGTAAAGCTATACAGTTGCACCCATTGGCATGTACTGCATTTAATGCTGACTTTGATGGTGACCAAATGGCTGTACACCTCCCACTAGGTAATGAGGCAATACTTGAGGCGCAATTACTTATGCTTGCTTCACACAATATTCTTAACCCTGCAAACGGAGCACCTATCACAGTTCCTTCACAGGACATGGTATTAGGACTTTACTATATCACTAAGATTCGTCCGGGAGCGAAGGGAGAAGGTCTCGTATTCTATGGAGAAGAAGAAGCTATAATTGCTTACAACGAAGGTGCAGTAGACATTCATGCTCTGGTTAAGGTTGTTGTTGACGATATTGACGAAGAGGGTAATCCTATTCGCAAAATGTACGAAACATCGGTTGGCCGTGTAATAACCAATGAAGCTATTCCTAAGGAAGTAGGTTATGTTAATGAGCTATTGTCTAAAAAGTCACTTCGTGATATTATTGGCAAGGTTATTAAGACTTGTGGTGTAGCACGTACTGCTGAATATTTGGATGATATCAAGGACTTGGGTTATAAGATGGCATTTAAAGGTGGTCTATCTTTCAATCTTGATGATGTTATAATCCCGGCAGAAAAAGAGGCGTTAATACAGGAAGGCTATGATGAAGTTGAACAAATCATGGACAACTACAACATGGGATTCATCACGTACAATGAGCGCTACAACCAGATTATTGATACATGGACTCATATTAACTCAAAGCTATCAAACGTATTGATGAAACAGCTTGCAGAGGACGACCAAGGGTTCAACTCAGTATATATGATGCTTGACTCAGGTGCGAGAGGTTCGCGTGAGCAGATCCGTCAGTTGTCAGGTATGAGAGGATTGATGGCAAAACCTCAAAAGAGCGGTGCCGAGGGTGCGCAAATTATTGAGAACCCTATCTTGGCTAACTTTAAAGAAGGTTTGTCGGTTCTTGAGTACTTTATTTCAACTCACGGAGCAAGAAAAGGTCTTGCCGATACAGCACTTAAGACTGCAGACGCAGGATATTTGACTCGTCGTTTGGTTGATGTTTCACAAGATGTGATCGTTAATGAGGATGACTGCGGAACGCTAAGAGGTTTGACAGCAACTGCTATAAAGAATAATGACGAGACAATTGCATCACTATATGAAAGGATATTAGGTAGAGTTTCTGTTCATGATGTACAGCATCCAAACACGGGTGAGATATTAGTACACAGTGGTGAAGAAATTACAGAAGACATCGCTAAGAAGATTGAAGAATCACCAATTGAACGAGTGGAAATACGTTCGGTATTGACTTGTGAATCTCCTAACGGAGTGTGCGCTAAATGCTACGGACGAAACCTTGCTACCGGCAAGATGGTTCAAAAGGGAGAAGCTGTTGGTGTTATAGCAGCGCAATCTATTGGTGAACCCGGTACTCAGCTTACACTTCGTACGTTCCACGTCGGAGGTATCGCTTCTAACATCGCATCAGAAAGTAGAATAACTACCAAATATGATGGTACGATTGAGTTTGATGAGTTGAGAGCGGTAGATGTTACAGAAGGAGACAAGAGCTACAAGGTTGTAGTAAGCCGTCTGTGCGAAATGAGAGTTGTAGATCCAAATACTAAGATCATATTGATCTCTCACAACCTGCCTTATGGCTCAAAGCTTTATTTCAATCAAGGCGACAAGGTTAGCAAGGGAGACTTAATTTGTGAATGGGATCCATTTAACGCTGTTATTGTTTCGGAAGTATCAGGTAAGATTAAGTTTGAAAGCTTTATCGAGAATATGACCTACAAGATTGAGTCTGACGAACAAACAGGTTTGAAGGAGAAGGTTATTATTGAGTCAAGAGATAGGACAAAAGCCCCATCTGCTCATATAGTTAATGATAATGATGATGTTCTACGCAGCTATACCCTGCCATTGGGCTCACACATTATCAAGAACGAAGATGACATAGTGAAAGCGGGAGATATTATAGTGAAGATACCTCGTGCTGTTGGAAAGGCAGGAGATATCACGGGAGGTCTACCTAGAGTTACAGAGCTGTTTGAGGCACGTAACCCATCTAATCCTGCAGTAGTTACAGAAATTGATGGTGAAGTTAGCTTCGGAAAGATAAAAAGAGGTAATCAGGAAATAACCATTACTTCAAAAACAGGGGAATCCAAGAAATATATGGTACCTCTTTCAAAACAGATACTTGTTCAAGAGAATGACTATATCAGAGCAGGTATGCCTCTTTCTGAAGGTGCAATTACTCCATCGGACATCTTGGCTATTAAAGGTCCTACGGCTGTACAAGAATATATCGTTAATGAAGTCCAAGACGTATATAGACTACAAGGAGTGAAGATTAATGACAAGCACTTTGAAGTTATTGTTCGCCAGATGATGCGCAAGGTAGAAGTAGTCGATCCGGGTGACACTCGTTTCTTGGAGATGCAACTTGTTGATAAACATGAGATCATGGAAGAGAACGATAGGATTTGGGGCAAGAGAGTTATTGTTGATGCTGGAGATTCTCAGATATTTGAACCAGGTCAGATTGTAACAGCACGTAAGCTGAGAGATGAGAACAGTTCACTTAAACGAAGAGACCTCAAGTTGGTGGAATCAAGAGATGCTATTCCTGCTACTGCAAACCAGGTTCTTCAGGGTATTACTCGTGCTGCTCTACAGACTACCAGCTTCATGTCTGCTGCGTCGTTCCAGGAAACAACTAAGGTTCTTAACGAAGCTGCAATAAATGGTAAGGTAGATACATTGGAAGGTTTGAAAGAAAACGTTATTTGCGGACACCTTATCCCTGCAGGTACAGGACAGAGAAACTTTGAGAAAATCATTGTAGGTTCTCAAGACTACTACGATAAGATTAATTCTGAAAAGAGATCAGATCTATTGAAGGAATTGATAGATTAAAGGATTATAATATTATTAAAAAGCCCGTTTAAATATTTAAACGGGCTTTTTCTTTTTAAACATCTTTCAAGTATTCATATATTGCTTCCTGGGCTCTGACCGGCTTAGTACCCGACGTTATGAAATCTCTCTTGAATACATTTACTAAATTCTCATCAACCCAAACGGCACTCTGATTATCTGCAAGCTGTATATTCAGAATATCTATTATCTCTCTCTTCAGTTTTTCTGAATATACAGGAAATGCCACCTCTATTCTGCGATATAGGTTCCTTTGCATCCAATCGGCTGAGGTAAGATATATATTTTCTTCTCCTTCATTATAAAAGTACCAAACCCTTGCATGCTCCAAATATGCATCTACAATGCGAGTTATGGTTATATTTTTGCTGTATGGCTGGTTAGGTACCAAACAACATATACCTCGAATTATTAGATCTATTTTTACACCTGCCTCGCTGGCGCGGTATAGTGCTTTTATCATACCCTTATCCTCGAGGCTATTCATTTTCAATATTATATGACCGATTCCTCCATTTTTTACATTCTCAATTTCCCTTTCTATCATCATATTAATGGCAGGCAGCATGTTGAATTGAGCAACGAGTAGATGTTTGAAATCTCGGATATGAGGTTTACCTTCCAACACTTTGAACACCTCATCAATATCTTTGATGATTTCAATGTTGGAGGTCAACAAACCTTTGTCGGAATAGATTTTTGCAGTCTTTTCATTAAAATTACCTGTACCAAGATATGCATAACCTTTTATCGGATTGTTGGGGTCATTACTTCTTTTTCTGACATATGCTAATTTTGCATGAACTTTGAGACCGGGGAGACTATAAATAATCTTGACGCCAGCTTGTTGCATCAACTCGGATGACAAAAAGTTGTTCTCCTCATCAAAACGGGCCTTTAACTCCACAAAAACTGTTACTTTTTTGCCATTCTTTGCAGCGCTGATAAGACTATTTATAACTGCTGAGTTTTCTGCAACTCTATATTGTGTGACCTTGATTTCAAGCACTTTTGGATCAAACGCTGCCTGCATTAAGAACCTAAGGAGGTAGTCAAATGACTGATATGGGAAGTGCAGAAGTACATCTCTTTTTCGAAGTACCCTTAGAATTGAATTATTTGACTCAAGTTCAGGAACACGTAGAGACTCAGGATGCTTCACTTCTAATGACTCCCCTATTGGATTAGGCAAATCCGATAGATCTGACAGGTTTAGATACTTACCTGAAGGGAGTAATTCTTCGTCTTCAATTTCATAAGCTTCACAAAGATGTTTTAGAAAATAGTCAGGCATGTCTTTATCGTATTGGAACCTGGTAACTGCCCCTATTTTACGTTTTCTAACTTTTTTGAGAATGTTCTCTGCAATATCTTTCTGATCTTCATCTTCTAAAGAGAAGTCTGCGTCACGAGAAATCTTTATGCTATAACAATCTATTATATCATATCCGGGGAAAATACTTTTTAGATTTGCCTTAATGACATCATCAATAAACATAATATAATGCTTACCTTCGTGCATCGGCAACTGAATGAACCTGGGGATCTTTGTATACGGAATCTTCATGATTGCGTAATTGTAATTCTCCGGAGAATTGAATATCCTCTTTTTCTTCTTAAGCAGACTTATGGTCTGATATATCCTGCCATCCTGTATAAAAGAGTGAATATCATCTTTCTGGATCATCATAGGTTGCATGTATGGGAATATTTCCTCATTGAAATATTTCTCAACGTAGTGCTTATGAACAGGATCTACATCATGAGTCTGATATAAGATAATGCCATTCTTCTTTAGTTCGGGCAGTATTGAATCATTAAAAATCTCATAATACTCTTTTTCCTGTGCCGTAACCTCCGTATTTATCTGAACTATTGTATTCATTGCTTCTTCGACGCCTTCCTCTCGATTGATGCTATTCAAGAGAGAGCTGTGATATCCGGAAACACGCACCTTATAGAACTCTTCTAAGTTTGACGAGTAAATGGAAAGGAACTTTATGCGCTCATATACGGGCAACCTTTCATCTTTTGCCTCTAATAGAACCCTATAATTAAAGGACAACCAACTGATATCTCTTTTATGGAAAGAATATTGCGACTCATTCATAGTCTATATTTTTACTTAATAGATTATTACTCAAAAATACAAAGTTTGTTTTAATAAACTGTCAGTTAGACAAAAAACTAATAATAGATAAACGTATTATATCATAATGTGAAGTACAAAAAAGTTATATTTGTGGGACAGAAATTGAATTTAGTATGAAAAAAATTGGGCTTATATCGGATACTCATGGATATTGGGATAAAAAGTTTGAGCATTATTTTCAAGATTGCGATGAAGTTTGGCATGCCGGAGACATAGGGTCTTCTTTTGTTGCAGACAAGTTTGAAGAGCTTAAACCTTTTCGTGCTGTTTATGGCAACATTGATGGCACAGATATAAGATTAAGATATCCAGAAATTAACAGGTTCCTAATAGAAGATGTAGATGTAATAATAAAGCACATTGGAGGATATCCCGGGAACTACGATAGGTCTATTAAGAACTTATTATTTAAGTCTCCTCCTAAACTATTCATATCAGGACATTCGCACATTCTGAAAGTGATGTATGATAAACGGCTTGGATGTCTTCATATTAACCCGGGTGCCGGAGGAATATATGGGTTTCATAATGTACGTACGATTGTCAAATTCGTCATAGAAGATAAGTCATTCAAAGATTTAGAGGTGATTGAGTTGAAATGATGTAATGGTATCGAGATTAATAAAAGATAAATAGTTAAGTCGCCCTTGAAAATAGAACTCTTTTGAGTATCTTTGTTTAATAAACTTATGCTATATGATTGCTTTTTTTAGAACACCATCACAGAGTATTATTGCTGTTGAAACGACACAGATTTTTTCTAATGAGACGAAGGAAAAACTTATATGGCTTTTTGGAAATGCGGAATTAATTGATGCTCAAAAAGTCGACTGTAAGTTTATTGGACCAAGACGAGAAATGATAACTCCTTGGAGTACGTGTGCAGTAGAAATTACACAAAATATGGGCATAGAGGGAATCAGTAGAATTGAAGAGTACTTCCCTATAAATGAAACAAAGGAATACTATTTTGACCCTATGCTACAAAGAAAATATGATAATCTTGATGAATCAATCTTTGCTATCGAAGGAGAACCTGAGTCTATTCGATATATAGACGACATAAAGTCATACAATGACATTGAAGGATTGGCCATGAGTAGCGATGAGATAGAATATCTTGAAAATCTCAGCAAAAAGATTGATCGCAAGCTGACTGACAGTGAGGTGTTTGGATTCTCACAAGTAAACTCTGAGCATTGTCGTCATAAGATATTCAATGGGAGATTTATTATAGATGGAAAAGAAAAGGAGATGTCTTTATTTCAGTTGATAAAGAAGACATCTAAGGTAAATCCTAACAACTTAATTTCTGCATATAAGGACAATGTTGCTTTTAGTAAAGGCCCAAGAATAGAACAATTTTCTCCTGCAAGTGGAGATAAACCAGACTTTTTTGTTACGAAGGAGATTGATAGCGTTCTTTCTCTTAAGGCTGAAACTCACAATTTTCCGACTACAGTTGAGCCGTTTAATGGTGCATCAACCGGTACTGGTGGAGAAATCAGAGACAGATTGGCCGGAGGTAAAGGTTCTATACCTGTTGCAGGAACTGCTGTTTATATGACATCATACCCACGCTTGGAGGGGGGAAGAACATGGGAAGAATCTATCAGAGAACGAACTTGGCTATATCAAACACCAGAGCAAATATTGATTAAAGCATCTAATGGTGCTTCTGACTTTGGTAATAAGTTCGGGCAACCACTTATTTGTGGGTCTACTCTCACATTTGAACATACTGAAAACGATAAGAAGTTAGGATATGACAAAGTGATTATGCTTGCGGGAGGTATAGGCTTTGCAAATGAGCGAGATGCGTTGAAAGGCAAACCTGAAAGCGGGGAGAAGATCATAGTTATGGGTGGTGACAACTACCGCATAGGTATGGGAGGTGGAGCTGTTTCTTCAGTAAACACCGGGGAGTATTCAGAGGGTATAGAACTGAATGCTGTTCAAAGAGCAAATCCTGAGATGCAGAAACGTGTTTCAAACGTTTTGCGTAGTCTTGCCGAGTCTAACAATAATCCGATAGTGTCTATTCACGACCATGGCGCCGGAGGTCATCTTAACTGCTTATCAGAGATTGTTGAAGACACAGGAGGAGTTATTGAAGTAGACAAACTTCCTATTGGTGACAAGACATTATCTGCTAAGGAGATAATAGGAAATGAGAGTCAGGAGAGAATGGGACTATTAGTTGAGGATAAGGATATTGATGCCATACATAGGATAGCTGAGCGTGAGCAGGCTCCTTTTTATGTTGTTGGAGAAACAACCGGAGACATGAAGCTTGTATTCAGACAGGATGATGGTAAAGAACCTATCAATCTGGAGTTGGCCGATTTCTTTGGAAAAACTCCTGAGACTGTTATGGAAGATTCTACTGTCGAGGAAAGTTACTCTAACCCAATATATGATGAGGCACATTTAGAAACTTATATCAAGGATGTGCTTAGGCTCGAAGGAGTAGCTTGTAAAGATTGGTTGACAAACAAGGTTGACCGTTCTGTTACGGGCAAGATAGCTCGTCAACAGACACAAGGTGAGATACAATTGCCATTGAGTGACTGTGGAGCGATATCATTAGATTTCAGAGGAACGGCAGGTATGGCAACATCAATAGGTCATGCTCCTCAGGTTGCAATGATTGATCCTGCTGCTGGTTCTGTTGTGGCTATTGCCGAATCATTGACGAACATTGTCTTTGCACCCTTAGCAGAAGGATTAAAGAGTGTTTCTCTAAGTGCCAACTGGATGTGGCCATGTAGAAACCCGGGCGAAGATGTCAGATTGTATAAAGCAGTTGAGGCTTGTTCTAACTTTGCTTGCGATTTAGGTATAAACATTCCGACAGGCAAGGATTCACTATCGATGACTCAGAAGTATGGTAAAGAAAAAGTCTACTCTCCGGGAACTGTGATCATTTCGGCGGCAGCAGAAGTTAAAAATATACGAAAAATTGTATCACCTGTACTGGCATACATAAAAGGCACTTATATATACTATATTGATTTTTCTTTAGACACCTTTAAACTGGGAGGATCCGCTTTTGCTCAAACCTTGAATAAAGTGGGTGATGAAGCACCAACAGTAACTGATCCTGAGTACTTTAAAAATGCCTTTAATGCAATACAGGAACTTGTGGACAGAGGTTTAATTCTTGCCGGACATGACGTTTCTGCAGGGGGAATGGTAACTACACTACTGGAGATGTGTTTCGCAAATAATGAGGGTGGTATTGAAGCACGACTGGACAAGATTAGAAACTCTGATCTTATTAAGATTCTATTCTCTGAAAATCCAGGTGTCGTTATTCAAGTAAAGCATCATAAGCTTGTAGAGAAAATATTAAACGATTATGGTTTAGGATTTGCTATTATAGCAAGACCTATAGAAAAGCGCAGTTTAATAATAACTAAGGGAGAATTCAATCAAGAATTTGACTTGAATGAACTCAGAGATGTTTGGTATAAGACTTCGTATCTACTTGACAGAAAACAAAGTGGCGAGGAACATGCAGAAGACAGGTTCAACAATTACAAAAAACAGTCTCTGCAATTCGCTATAAAGGAAGATTTCACAGGTAAGCTCGACAGTCTTGGGCTAGATCCTGACAGAAAGGGAAGGTCCGGTATCACAGCTGCTATTATACGTGAAAAAGGCACAAACGGAGAAAGAGAGATGGCTTATGCTCTATACTTAGCCGGATTTGATGTAAAAGATGTGCATATGACTGACTTAATGTCGGGAAGAGAGACTCTGGAAGATGTTCAGATGGCAGTCTTCTGTGGAGGATTTTCCAACTCTGATGTGCTTGGTTCTGCAAAAGGTTGGGCAGGAAATTTCAAGTATAACGAAAGAGCAAAATCAGCGCTTACAAACTTCTTCGCAAGGGAAGATACCCTCAGTTTAGGTGTTTGCAATGGATGTCAACTTCTTATGGAATTAGGACTGATATACCCAGAGATGAAAGATGCTCACCCAAAGATGAAACACAATTCGTCAGGCAAGTTTGAGTCGTCTTTCGTTAGTCTCGAGATTGAGAAGAACAACTCTGTAATGCTTAAGAGCCTAGAAGGTAGTAAGCTGGGTATCTGGGTTGCTCACGGTGAAGGACGTTTCGATTTACCCGGAGATGCATCACAATATAACATAGCAGCGAAGTATGTATATGATGAGTACCCGGGAAATCCCAATGGATCTGACTACTCTGCAGCTGCAGTGTGCTCGAAAGATGGACGTCACCTTGCAATGATGCCACACTTGGAGAGATCTTTATTCCCATGGCAAAATGCTTATTATCCTCACAAGTATAGGAAGCACGAGGTTACCCCTTGGGCTGAGGCTTTTGTAAATGCAAGAGAGTGGATTAAACAGAGAAAAAACATTTAATACAGGTGGCTGATTATATATTCAAATACGATATTAAGGTTCGCGATTATGAATGTGACGCTCAAGGTCATGTGAATAACGCGAACTATCAACACTACTTTGAAATAACTAGGCATGAGTTTTTAGAGAAGGTTGGTCTTAATTTTTACAAGCTTCACTTGGATGGTGTTGATGCAGTTGTGTCAAGAGTCGAAATAAGATATAAAGTTCCGCTTGTTGGTATGGATTTAGTAGAATGTACCATATCTAAGATAGAACGAGTAAGCGTGAAATATATCTTTCATCAAGAAATAAGACGCAAGACTGATGGAGTTCTATGCGCAAAAGCAAAGATTGAGATTGTAAACTTAGTAAATGGTAAATTGTCTGAACCTGCTTTATTCGACGAAGCTTTTAAAGAATATCTGTAGATATATCACTACTGAAAATTAATTAATTTGACAGATAAGAGATTATATCAAATTGCACTCACACAGATTAATGGTGTGGGCGTTACTCTTGCACGCAATCTGATGCAGTACATGGGCGACGAGGAGGCCATTTTTAGAGGCGATGTAGCAAAACTCAGTAGAATTCCCAGAATATCGCGCAGATTAATTGCTGAAATAAGAAGTTCGGAGGTTATATACAGGGCGGAAAGAGAGCTAAACTTTGCCATCAACAACAATATAGATATAATATTCTTTACGGAAGATGATTATCCGGCAAGGCTATCTAATTGTATAGATGCTCCAATTCTCTTATATTCAAAGGGTAAGAATGATTTTAACAGAAGTAAAACTATTAGTATTGTAGGAACCAGAAATGCCACCAGATATGGGTTGGAATACTGCGAGGAGTTTGTAAAAAAAATCTCTGAAAAGATACCCGATATTCAAATAGTAAGCGGACTAGCTTACGGTATTGATGTTTGTGCACATCGTGCATGCCTAAAATATGATGTGTCGACAGTGGGGGTTTTAGCACACGGATTGGATAGGATATATCCATTCTCGCACAGAGAAACGGCTTTAAAGATGCAAGGGAATGGTGCTATAATATCGGAGTTCCCAAGTCATACCACTCCTGATCGCTTTAATTTTGTTAAGCGAAATCGTATAGTTGCCGGTATGTCAGACGCTGTGCTTGTCTTTGAAACACGAACTAAAGGAGGCTCTTTAATCACGGCTGATATAGCCAATTCTTATTTTAGGGAAGTTTTCGCTCTACCCGGAAGATACGGAGATGAAATGTCTAAAGGATGCAATAAGCTGATAGCTGAAAATAAGGCAAATATCCTTGAGGGAGTAGATGAGTTTATTCTACACATGGGTTGGCAGGAGGGAAACGACAACAGATACAGTAAAAACACTCCTAAGCAGACGGAGCTTTTCATAGACCTAAATGAAGAGGAAAGAAGGATCTACAATCTTCTCGTAGATAATAACTCTATGCAAATTAATACTATGTCTATAGAGTTAAATACACCTGTTTCAGAACTATTCATGACTCTTCTTGAACTGGAGATGAAAAATTTAATAAAGTCACTTCCTGGAGGTATGTATCAAATAATTTAGTTTATTTATTTATCTTTGGAATGACAATCAACAAACATTACATTAGTAATAAATCAATATAGAACTATAATAAAATGGCAGAAGCAAAAGACAATAAAGATAAAAACACAGAGCAAAACAGTGAAAAAATGAAAGCCTTGCGCTTAGCAATGGAGAAAATAGAGAAGACATACGGCAAAGGCTCAATAATGAAGATGGGAGATGAGAAAATAGATGATATACCTGTAATCTCTACCGGATCTATAGGTCTGAATATAGCTCTTGGCGTTGGTGGATATCCACGAGGAAGAATTATCGAGATCTATGGCCCGGAATCTTCAGGTAAGACAACATTGGCCATTCATGCTATAGCAGAAGTTCAAAAGACCGGGGGGATAGCAGCTTTCATAGATGCTGAGCATGCTTTCGATAGGTTTTATGCCGAAAAGCTGGGCGTAAACACAGACGAATTACTAATATCACAACCAAATAGTGGAGAAGAAGCTCTTGAAATTGCAGAACAGCTAATACGATCTGCAGCTGTTGACTTAATAATAATAGACTCTGTCGCTGCTCTTACCCCAAAGAAGGAAATAGAAGGAGACATGGGTGATTCGAACGTAGGGTTGCAAGCACGGCTAATGTCTCAAGCTTTAAGGAAACTGACCTCTGCAATCAGCAAAACAAACACCACATGCATATTCATCAATCAGCTACGCGAAAAGATAGGAATAATGTTTGGCAGCCCCGAAACAACAACAGGTGGTAATGCGCTAAAATTCTATTCGTCCGTACGATTAGATATCAGAGGCAACGGCCAGCCAATAAAAGAGGGAGACGAGCAAATCGGTAGACCAACGCGCGTTAGGGTTGTTAAAAATAAAGTTGCCCCACCTTTCAAAAAAGCTGAGTTCGACATAATGTATGGTGAAGGCATATCACGTACTGGGGAAATCTTAGACATGGCTGTCAATCTTGACATTATCAAGAAAAGTGGCTCATGGTATAGCTACAATGATTCAAGATTAGGACAAGGACGCGATGCAGTAAAGCTAATTCTTAAAGACAATCCTGAACTGTCAGAAGAAATAGAAGCGCTGATATATGAAGCAATCAAAAATACAGACAAATAAAACCGATAATAAATAATCTTTATTAGATGACTGATAATATAAATAAACTTATTGACGACTTCAGTCCTAAGCCGATTTCAATACCTATTGACAGGTGTGAACTCGAAAAGATTATAGAAACAATATACTCTTCAATGTTTCCTGTGTGTGATAGTGGCAACTTGACAAAGATCAAGTCGAAGCTTAATAAAAGCATTGAACTGCTACACAAAAACATCGTAAGACTTCATGACAAAGAAAAAGCTGATAGCATAGTCGAGCAATTCCTTCAAAACTTACCTGCAATACAGGAGCGGTTATATGACGATGCACATTGTTATTTCAAATCAGACCCTGCAGCCAAGTCAGTAGAAGAAATAATACTAACTTATCCTGGCTTTTTCGCCTTGTCAGTATATAGAATAGCACACCTGTTCAACCAGCTTGGACTCACCTTAATAGCTCGTTTTTTCTCTGAATATGCTCACTCGAAGGCTGGAATAGACATCCACCCGGGTGCTAAGATTGGGGACAACCTATTCATGGATCACGGAACAGGTATCGTTATTGGTGAAACCACAATCATTGGAAATGATGTCAAGATCTATCAAGGAGTAACTCTTGGAGCCCTTTATGTAGAAAAGAAGCTTTCAAACGTAAAACGACACCCAACTGTCGAAGACAATGTCGTTATCTATGCCAATGCCACAATACTTGGAGGAGACACAATAATAGGTCACGACTCAGTCATAGGCGGTGGTGCATGGGTAACGGAAAGTATTATCCCCTACTCTTTGGTATACAACACAGTAGATGTCAAGGTTCGTACAGTAAAGGACTTTCAAGAACCTCATAATTTTATCATATAAGTGCAACAAATAAAAAGAACCAACGGTATGAAGTACAACAATATATTAGAGCTTGTGGGAAACACACCACACATACGATTAAACAATCTTTTTCCTTCACAAGAGGTTTGGATAAAGCTGGAAAAACAAAATCCTGCAGGTAGCATCAAGGATAGAATAGCATTAGGGATGATTGAAGATGCTGAAAAAATTGGCATACTAAAGCCCGGAACCACTATTATAGAACCAACATCAGGCAACACAGGAGTAGGTCTTGCATTCGTTGCAGCAATAAAGGGTTACAGAACAATAATAGTCATGCCGGAATCGATGTCCATAGAAAGGAGAAATATAATACAACTTTATGGTGCCGAGCTCGTCCTCTCTCCAAGAGAAAAAGGCATGAAGGGAGCTATAGAAAAAGCTCAGGAGTTGCAAAACGAAATCCCAAACTCATGGATTGCTCAACAATTTGAAAACGCATCAAATCCTAACACTCACTACCATACGACTGCACAAGAGATTATTAAAGATTTTCCTGAAGGACTCGACTTCTTAGTATCAGGTATAGGATCAGGAGGTCACATAACCGGTGTGGGAAAAGCTCTAAAAGAAGTCTTTCCAAGCTTAAAAATAATAGGAGTTGAGCCTGCCGAATCACCTATTATTTCTCAGAACAAATCCGGTTCTCATGGAATACAAGGAATAGGTGCCGGATTTATCCCAAAAACATTAGACACACAAATACTGAATGACGTTATCACTATTGAAACTGAAGAAGCGTTCAAATATGCCAAGCTTTTAGCCAAACGCGAAGGCATTCTCGGTGGTATATCAACAGGAGCATCAATAGCTGCAGTATCCGAGCTTCTACCAAAATCGAGCAAGGACGCAAGAATACTGACATTTAACTACGATACTGGCGAGAGATACTTATCAGTGCCAAACTTTGTTTACAAATAAGAGAAGAGCTAAATCGACTCTAATATTGATACTGCCATCTCGACAGAATCTACATTCTTTATCAATATTGATCGTTTCCCGTTAACTTCACGTATCTTGCAGTTACGGTAATTGTTCTGAACATAATTCAATAGTCTGCCCAAATTCTCCGACTGATAGTATGGAGAATCCATATCTGACACCAAGTTCAGAGACATATCCCCATTCTTCAAAACAATCTTCTCTATTCCAAGAGGTTTAGCTAATCTTCTAAGCCTAACGATTCTTATCAGTTCTTTGCCCTGTCTTGGCATCTTACCAAATCGATCCTCCATCCTTTGAGTAAACTCCAATATCTCCATCTCTGACTCCAGACTATCAAGTCCTCTATAAATGGCTACTCGTTCAGAGTCGTTAGGAATATACATGATTGGAAACATCAACTCCAAATCGCTCTCAACATGAACATCATCAACAAAGTTCGTGACCTCATCTCCATTTTCTTCTTGATCTTTTTTGAATAGATCTGAGAACTCATCTCTGCGCAATTCCTGAACAGCTTCATTTAAAATCTTTTTATAGGTTTCATAGCCCAAATCGGCAATAAATCCACTTTGTTCAGCTCCCAGCAGGTTACCGGCACCTCTAATATCAAGATCTTGCATCGCGATATTCAAGCCACTCCCCAATTCGGAGAAGTCCTCTATAGCTTGTAGTCTACGACGAGATTCCTCACTAAGCGAATAAAGCGGAGGCGCAAGCAGATAGCAAAATGCTTTCCTATTACTTCTACCCACCCTACCTCGTAGCTGATGGAGATCGCTTAACCCAAAGTTCTGAGCATTTATAACAATAATTGTGTTCACATTAGGCATGTCAATACCCGACTCAATAATAGTTGTTGCAATCAGCACATCTTGCTCTTGATCCACAAAATCTGAAATAACACTCTCAAGCTTCTTTGGCTCCATCTGACCATGTCCTACAGCAACTCTTACTCCCGGTATTTCTCTAACTATCAGCGCCTCTAATTCATAAATATTTTGAATCCTATTATTGACAATAAACACCTGTCCATTCCTGCTTAACTCAAAATTGATGGCATCCTTAATTATTTCAATGTCAAATGTATGAACCTCAGTCTGTATGGGATATCTATTTGGTGGAGGTGTACTTATTATAGACAAATCACGAGAGCCCATCAACGAAAACTGCAATGTGCGCGGTATAGGAGTAGCAGTCATAGTCAGAGTATCCACATTAATCTTCAACTGCTTAAGCTTCTCCTTTGTCGAAACACCAAACTTCTGTTCCTCATCAATAATTAACAAGCCTAAATCTTTAAATACCACATCCTTACTCACTAACCTATGTGTACCAATCAGTATATCTATATCACCATTTTTAAGATCAGCCAAAATCTGCTTTTGTTCTTTAGATGAACGTGCCCTACTCAAATAGTCCACTCTTACCGGAAAATTCTCAAGCCTATCTCTAAAAGTATGGTAATGCTGTGTTGCCAAAACCGTAGTAGGTACAAGCACAGCTGTCTGTTTACCATCAACTGCAGCTTTAAATGCAGCCCTCACAGCAATTTCTGTCTTACCGAAACCCACATCACCACAAATAAGCCTATCCATCGGTTGCTCCTTCTGCATATCCTGCTTCACCTCCCGAGTTGCTTTAACCTGATCCGGTGTGTCTTCGTACATAAATGAAGCTTCTAATTCCGTTTGCAGATAGGTATCCCTTGAGAATGCAAAACCCTTTTCTTCTTGTCGTGCAGCATAGAGCTTAATCAAATCTCTGGCAATATCTTTAATCTTCGACTTTGTCTTTGCTTTAGTCTTTTCCCAAGCGCCAGAGCCAATCTTATTCAGCTTAGGAGATTCGCCTTCACGACCTTTATACTTTGATACCTTATGCAACGCATGAATAGACACAAACACTGCATCATTATTAAGATAGGTAAGTTTAATAACCTCTTGAACTTTGTCTCCAATAGGCAATCTTACAAGACCGGCAAAACGGCCTATACCATGGTCCATATGCACCACATAATCTCCGACCTGCAACTGATTGATTTCCTTAAGTGTAAGAGCAACTTTCCCGGATCTTGCCTTATCCGACTTCAAACTATACTTATGGAACCTATCAAAAATTTGATGATCCGTAAAACAGCACATCTTAAGGGTATCTTCTAAGAAACCCTCATGCAGAGTCTTATTCACAGCAACAAAGGGGATGTCGTCATTCCTATCCTTAAATATATGATACAACCTCTTTTGCTGTTTAGCACTATCGCTGAATATATATATAGTATAACCCTCATCTATAAACCGATATAAAGAATCCGTCAGCAAGTCAAAATTCTTGTGATACAACGGTTGAGGTGATGTATTAAATGTAACTTTAGAATATGGTGACTCCAAACGTTTCGAGTCAAATCTTATCTGTCTGAAAGATCCCAACACACCCAAAAAGTCATCCTTTGTTAACAGGTTTGCCTTAACAAACCCCACATCATCAGGATTAATGTTTATGTGCAAAGTATCTTCATTCAGTGATTCTATCCTACTTGTAATCCACTGTATATCCTCTATGCCTACAATAGCATTTTCAGGTAGGAAATCAAAGATAGACGACATAGAACCATTCTTACTAAGTTTAGGTACTATTCTTATACTTTCAAGCTTTTCTAAAGATAGTTGAGAATCTATTTGAAAATTCCTAATGCTCTCCACCTCGTCTCCAAAAAAGTCTATGCGGAAAGGGTATTCTGAAGAAAAAGAGAAAACATCTAGCAAACTACCTCTTTGAGCATATTGACCTGGTTCATAAACATAGTCTACATATTCGAATCCAAAACTTTCCAAAAGCTCTGCCAGATTCTCTGCGCCCAAGTCATCACCAACATCTATCTTAATTGTTTGTTCTTTAACATCTTCAGTAGAAACCGTCCGTTCAGATATAGCATCAGGATAACTAACAATAATCAAACTCTCCTCTCTATTCTGAAGCCTGCTAAGTGTTTCAGTACGAAGCACCTCATTTGCAGGGTCAATTTGTCCATATTTTATTGCACGTTTGAACCCTGAAGGGAAAAACAGCACATCTTCTGAACCCATTATTTGGGTTACATCATGATAAAAATATCCGGCTGTTTCGGCATCATTTAAGATATACAGATAAACTTGAGGCTTTTTATTAAATAAAGCAATGGCAAACATTGCACGCGACGAACCATGCAATCCATTTATAGATAATAGCTTAGATTTCTCTATCTCTGAGCTGACACCCGCTATATTTGGGTGATTATCTACCTTTTTCTGAAGTTCCCTAATGTCAATCGGTCCAACCATGTTCTAATAAACCACAAAGGTAGTCTATTTTTTTCTTATCTTTGCATAAAGATTCGATGTATTGTATTGTTTCTAAATAAAATAACGGAATATGCAAAAGCAAAACGACCTAAATCCTGATTACATATTCGAAAGTAGCTGGGAAGTGTGCAACAAGGTTGGTGGAATATACACAGTCCTATCTACAAGAGCAAAGTCTCTACAAAAACTTCATAATGATAAAATATTTTTCATAGGTCCCGATGTTTGGTCTCAAACCGAAAGTCCTTGGTTTATTGAAGACAAAAAGCTCTTTAAAGATTGGAAAAAACATGCGGCGGAAACACAAAACTTAAACGTAAGAATAGGTCGCTGGAACGTCCCCGGACAGCCCATTGCGTTCCTCGTACAGTTTGAACAGTTTAATCATCTGCAAAACGAGATATATACTAAAATGTGGGAAGATTACGGTGTAGATTCACTGCATGCTTATGGTGACTACCACGAATCAACCATTTTCGCGTATTCCACAGGGCTTCTCATAGAAAGCTTCTATAGATTCCATCAATTAGAAACGAAGAAAGTTGTCGCACACTTCAATGAGTGGATGCTTGGTGCAGGAGCATTATACCTAAAAAAACATGTTCCTACTATAGCAACTATTTTCACTACTCATGCCACATCAATAGGACGATCGATAGCGGGCAACAATCTCCCTCTCTATGGACACATCAACGAATACAATGGAGATCAAATGGCTAATCAACTAAACATGTCAGCCAAACACTCCATTGAGAAGGTCACGGCACAAAATGTCGACTGTTTCACAACCGTAAGCGATATAACCGCCATAGAGTGCGTTCAATTCCTTGGCAGACACCCCGACGTCATCACCACCAATGGATTCGAGAAAGACTTCATTCCCAAAGGCAAAGAGTATGTAAAAGCACATAACATCGCTAGAGAGAAACTGCTCAACATTGCCGAGCTAATGCTTGGACATAACATTGAAGATGACGCAATAATAGTCGGCACAGGTGGACGTTATGAGTACAAGAACAAAGGAATAGATATCTTTATCGACTCTATGAATATGCTCAAATCTATGAAAGAGCTAGAAAGAGATGTTGTAGCCTTTATCATGGTCCCTGGATGGATAAAAGGGCCAAGAAAAGACTTACTCCAACTCCTTTACCAAAACGATAAGTCTAAGTATAAAGAAGAGGTCACTCCATATCAATATAGTTTCGTGACGCACGAACTGATGGATCCAAATAATGATATGATAGTCAATCATATTGAGAGAATAGGCCTAACGAATGGCACTGACTCCAAAGTTAAAATAATATTTGTTCCCTCATATCTCAACGGCAACGATGGCATATTCAATATGGATTATTACGATTTGCTGATAGGATTCGACCTATCTATTTTCCCATCATATTATGAGCCTTGGGGCTACACACCGCACGAAAGCATAGCATTTTCTATCCCAACAGTTACAACCACTCTTTCAGGGTTTGGCCTTTGGGCAAAGAAAATGGAAAAACAAAAGGATGGATCAAACATCAACAGCGGTGTAAATGTTATATATAGGAATGACGATAATTACCAACAAGTAGTTGAAGAAATTGCAACGGTAATCCTCGATTATTCTCTTAAAAGCGAAGATCAAGTCAATATGCTTAAACAGTACACTTCAAAATTGTCCGACAAAGCAGATTGGACACATTTCATAAAAAATTACACGGAAGCATATAATATAGCATTACATAATTCCCTAATTAGATTATCAAACCCTTTTCCAAAGGGGATAGATTGATATTACGTAAATACACTAACTGATTTACAAAAAAGAAGTATCAGTAAATATAAGAAATATAACATTTAAATTATACACAAATGATTATTAAATCCAGCTATTCAAACAAACCGGTGTGGAGAGATATTCACGTACACTCCGTTTTACCTTCTGAGCTTCGACCTCTTGAAGAGATAGCTCACAACCTTTGGTGGGTATGGAATGAAGAAGTAAAGGCAATAATGCAAAAGATAGACCCAGTTGAATGGGAGAAAAGCGAAAAGAACCCTGTGGTCATGTTGCAAAACCTAAGGTCAGACGTAATTGATGAAACAATCAAAAACAAAGAGATCTTAGAAGAGATTCAAACAGTTTACGATAATTTCAAAAAATATATGGCCGTTCCTTTCAATACTGAGCGACCGACCATTGCTTACTTCAGCATGGAGTACGGCTTATCACACGTGCTTAAGATCTACTCCGGTGGTTTAGGTGTGTTGGCAGGAGACTATTTAAAGGAAGCCAGCGACAGCAGAGTCGACATGACAGCAGTAGGATTCCTATATCGCCACGGCTATTTCACCCAAACTCTTTCAATGGATGGCCAGCAGATTGCCAACTACGACGCACAAAACTTCGGCAATCTCCCAATCACACAAATGATGAACGAAGATGGCACGCCGATGATACTTGAGGTTCCTTTCCACGACAGAATTGTTTACTCTAACATCTGGAAGGTTGCCGTAGGCCGTATCTCTCTTTACTTGATGGACACCGACTTGGTGCAAAACAGCGACTACGACAGATCCATAACCTCTCAACTATATGGAGGAGATTGGGAGAACCGCATGAAGCAAGAGTTCTTGTTAGGTATTGGAGGAATGCTACTACTCAAAAAGTTAGGCATTAAAAAGGATGTTTATCATCTTAACGAAGGTCATGCCGCTTTCATTAGCGTACAACGTCTTTATGATTATGTTGTAGAAGAAAATTTACCATTCAATGTAGCATTAGAACTTGTCAGAGCTTCATCTCTTTATACAGTACACACTCCTGTACCTGCAGGTCACGACTATTTTGATGAAGGACTAATGGGTAAATACTTATCACCAATAGTGTCAAAAATAGGAATACCTTGGCACCAATTCATGGACATGGGTCGTGCAAATCCCGGTAGCGACGAAAAATTCTCTATGAGCGTCTTTGCTCTTAACACAGCACAAGAGGCTAACGGAGTAAGCAAACTTCATGGTACTGTATCACAACGCATGTTCCAACCTGTTTGGAATGGATATTTTCCCGAAGAGCTTCATGTAAGCTATGTAACAAACGGAATACACCTACCCACTTGGGCCACTTCTGCCACAAAGGCCTTATATACAAAGCATTTCGATCAAAACTTCATGAATGATCAATCCAACGTAAACATCTGGGAGAAAATATATGAAGTTAGCGATCAAGAAATATGGGATTTGCGCACAACACTAAAAAACAGACTTGTCGACTATATCAAGATAGAGTTCAAAGATGGATGGTTAAAAAATCAAGCAAATCCATCAAGGATAATGAGCATTATCGAAGGTATCAACCCAAAAGCTCTGCTTATAGGCTTCTCTCGTCGTTTTGCAACATACAAGAGAGCACACCTATTATTCTCTGATCTTGAACGACTTTCCAAAATTGTAAACAATCCTGTTGCTCCGGTTCAGTTCATATTTGCCGGAAAAGCTCACCCCGCCGATGGTGGAGGTCAGGCTCTTATAAAGCAAATTGTTGAAATATCTCGTCGTCCGGAGTTCTTAGGAAAGATAATATTCCTCGAAAACTACGATATGCGCCTTGCTAAACGTCTTGTTTCAGGAGTAGATATCTGGTTGAACACACCAACAAGGTCGCAAGAAGCATCAGGAACATCAGGTGAAAAGGCCGAAATGAATGGTGTTCTTAACTTGTCAGTCCTCGACGGCTGGTGGTATGAAGGATACAAAGAAGGTGCAGGATGGGCACTTACAGACGAAAAAACATATAGTAATCAAGAATTCCAAGATGAATTGGATGCATCTACTATATATTCTATGCTGGAAAATGAAATAATTCCACTGTATTACAAGCAAAACGAGCAAGGATATTCTCCTGAATGGATACAGTACATCAAAAACTCTATGGCGAAGATTGCTCCTAAATGCACTACCAAGAGGATGATGGATGATTATTTCGACCGCTTCTACAACAAACTTGCACAAAGATCAAAAGCTCTTCACGCAAATGACAATGCTAAAGCTAAAGAGATAGTAAGATGGAAGGAAGAAACAGCATCAAAGTGGAACAATATTGAAGTTGTTAATCTGGAATTCAATCCTAACCAGTCAGTAAACAATTCAGGAGAAAATGAAGTGTACGGCAAAGTGGTCATAGATAAAAAGGACCTGCAAGCCGACCTGGGCGTTGAATGTGTAGTAATAGAAAGTGATTCTATCAACCAAACACCACAATTCATCGAATCCTACGAGTTCGACTTGGTTAAGACTGAAGGTTCGCTGTTATATTTCCAAACAGACAAAGCCCTCAACGATCCAGGTTCACATAAATATGGATTACGTGTATTCCCAAAAAATCCGGATCTTCCACACAGAATGGACTTTGCTTACATGAAGTGGATTTAGTAATCTAATTTAACTTCATCTAAATAATAAAGTAAAGGCTGCCTTAATCAGGCAGCCTTTTTAATTAATTGAAATATTATATTTAATCGAACATTTTCTTAAACTTGTTGAAGATACTCTCCTTCACCGATGCTGTTGGCTTAAAATTCTCCGATTCTTCCATTGCCTTTATAGTCTTAAGCTCTTTGTCACTAAGTTTCTCCGGAACATAAACATTGACATTGATAAGCTGGTCACCCTTTCCGTAACCATTTATCTTAGGCAAGCCTTTATTCCTCAAGCGCAACACTTTCCCGGGTTGAGTTCCTGCATCTATTTTCACTTTGGCAACCCCTTCAATGGTCGGCACCTCAACAGTACCTCCTAACACTGCTGTAGGAAAGCTGAGAAACAGATTATATATCACATCACTGCCATCTCTTATCAAGTCCGGATCGTCTTCTTCCTCCACCACTATCAGCAAATCTCCATTCATGCCTCCTCGTCTGGCGGCATTTCCCTTGCCCGACATAGATAACTGCATACCTTCCGCAACACCGGCAGGAATCCTAATAGTAATCACCTCATCTTCCTTAACAATTCCCTCACCAAAACAGTGAGAACATTTCTTCGTAACTATCTTACCTTCACCATTACAGGTCGAGCAAGTTGTACTTGTTTGCATCTGTCCGAGTATAGTGTTCACAACACGATTAACTACACCCGAACCATTACAAGTTGAACAGGTTTCAAATGAATTGCCATTTTCAGAACCGTTACCATCACAATGCGAACAACTGACATACTTTTTTACCTTTATCTTTTTCTCTACTCCGTTGAGGATCTCTTTAAGGTTCAACTTTACCTTAACGCGCAAATCTGAACCTCTGTTAACTCGTCTACCGCGCTGTCCGCCAAAGCCGCCGAAACCGCCAAAATGACCACCAAAAATATCGCCAAACTGTGAAAATATGTCATCCATTGACATACCACCTCCAAATCCACCGGAAGCGGCACCTCCCACACCTGCGTGTCCATACCTGTCGTATCGAGCACGTTTGTTCTCATCGCTCAACACTTCGTAAGCCTCAGCTGCCTCCTTAAATTTCTCTTCCGACTCTTTGTCCCCTGGATTCTTGTCCGGATGGTACTGAATAGCCTTCTTCCTATATGCTTTTTTTATTTCATCGGCAGTGGCAGTCTTTGGCACCTCCAAAACCTCGTAATAATCTCTTTTGCTCGCCATATTATTCTCCCACAACTACTTTAGGAAAACGAATAATCCTGTCGTTCAACTTATAACCTTTCTGTATACAATCTATTACCTTCCCTTTTTGCTCAGCATCATCTGTCGGAACCATCGTAACCGCTTCAAAGATATCTGCGTCAAAAGGCTCTCCTATGGCTTTTATCTCCTCAACACCATTCTGCTTCAGAAAAGCAATAAACTTAGAATATATCAAATCCATTCCTTCCAGCAACGAATCTCTGTCCTCAGTAGCGTGAAGAGCTGTCAATGCTCTCTCGAAATCGTCCACCAAGGTGATGATGCCAAGAAGAACCTTCTCTCCACCTCCCTTAATAAGTTCGGCCTTTTCTTTCAAAGTCCTCTTTCTGAAGTTATCGAATTCGGCATTCAATCGCAGATAGCTGTCATGTATACTCTCATATTTCTCATACAACTCCTCATAACTCTCTTCAAGATCCGTATCTATATCATCCGGATCATCGCCTGCCAAATTGTCCATCTGCAGATCATCATCCATTGATGCTGCATTCTTCAGAACATCCTCTTTGTCCAAATTAACATCGCTGGAACTCTTTCCCTTACCTTTATTATGATTTTGTTTCATATAATACAATATAATTTACTTTGTCAATTCTAACATACTACATATCATCAGCAAATAGTTTGCCAAAAATTTAAAGGAACAGCTCGCACCATTCATCAAACACCTGAACTTGATGCCAATCGTGTTGACTTATACTCCTTCTTATAGACTTAATAGACTTCTCTCTACCAAGCTTCGACTTTGAGTAAAATTTATCAGCAAAGCATATTATCTTTTCCTCAAGACTCTGTGGTTGCATGTCTCGATGCGGTATTGGTAGCTTGCGTTTTATTATGGATTCCAATGTCAAGCCTGTACCAGTATGTCTCTCGCACACCAGACCATGCTTTGGATACCCCTCAAGGCAAAGCAAATCGTGACCCAAATAGCCATGACATATATATGGATATTTACCCATGCACGCAATACGTGGTGCATTAGTCTTAAAGATCCCAATATCATGAAGCATCCCTGCTTCCTCAATAAACTTAGTGTCTACTGCTAATCCCGGATTTCTGGAAACAACCCATAAAGCTTTATTGGTAACATCAGTACAATGCGACATATATATATCGTATAACTTCGTGCCCTTTTTATAATATTTTTCTATAATAGCAATCGGATCCATATACTAAGCTTTTTTACCGCAACAAATTTAATAAAAACTTACTGACCTGAAAACAGTATTCCTCATTGCTTAAAAGCTAAATATATATTCAAACATGACAATATTGAATTATTCGCATTTTCAACTCCATAGAAAAGCGACACAGTTCACTGCCAAGAAAGTAAAAAGAACTATCTTTGTCAGCTTATGAGATGTAAGTGTAACAACATATTCAAATGGTTCTACCCTCTACTACTAATATTTTATATTGGTAGCATCTCTTTTTTCCCTCATACTCACGTTGTTGATAACAAAATAATTGTTCACTCACACCCTTATAAGAAGAACAATAATACAACTCACAACCACACCCAAAAAGAGTATAAATTATTAGATCAGATACATAATACTTTATTAACTGATGATATTATTCCTAACATAGATTGCGAAAAATTACTTAACGTACATCTAATTTCTTTTCCACAAATCTATGTTCAGAGACATATCATAAACAGTAATACACCTCTAAGCCTTAGAGCACCACCATTTTCCTTTTAAACATCTATTTATCAGGGCATAAAGCAATTCTTTTTACCTAACAATTTAGGTATAATCAATTATTGCCAAACAATCAAGATTGTGTTCATTATATGAAACACAAGCTGAACATGTTTTACTATTATAAAAAAGGAAAATGAATAAAATAATATCTATAATTATAGCAATTTCTTTTGCTATATCTTCATATGCACAATATGAACATAAACAGGCATCAATAACAGATGCGCACATCTTTGGTCATATTATCGAGAAAGCCACTCAAGAACATTTACCATACGCAACTATAAAGCTAAAAGGAACAACAATAGGTATAACAAGCGACATAACCGGACACTATTTCCTAAGAAATCTACCCTTAGGTAATTACACTCTCGAAGTCTCAATGGTTGGCTTTAAAACTATAACCAAAGAAGTCTTGATAGAGCAAAACAAAACATTAGAAATAAACTTCGAGCTTGAAGATGAAAACATATCATTGGATGCCGTAGTAGTAACTGCCAACAGAAACGAAACAACAAGACGAATGGCACCATCGCTGGTGAGCGTAGTAGATATGCAAACATTGAACCTAACTAACTCAACAACTCTTGCCGATGGATTGAAATTCAGTCCCGGTCTGCGCGTTGAGAACAACTGTCAAAACTGTGGTTCTACCCAAGTAAGAATAAACGGAATGGAAGGCACATATTCTCAGATAATGATCGACTCCAGACCCATCATTGGAGCCTTAGCAGGTGTCTACGGATTGGAACATATACCTGCAAATATGATTGAACGAATAGAAGTTATAAGGGGTGGTGGCTCAGCACTATATGGAGCAAAAGCTATAGGTGGAATAATTAATGTAATAACAAAAGACCCTATAAGAAACTCTGGTGAGATTTCTCACACAATGTCCTCAATAAATGTATCAGGTAGTTTGGAGAACAACACAATGTTTAACTCATCATTGGTCAACGACACGCGTAGTGCGGGAATAATGATATATGGACAACATAAAATAAGAGATGGCTTCGACTATGATGGCGACGGATTCACAGAATTACCAAAATTAAAGAATCGTGCGTTTGGATTCCATTCTTTCTTAAGAACAGGCCTATACTCCCGGTTAACACTAGAGTATAATAACGTTCATGAGTTTCGCAGAGGGGGCGATAGACTGAACAAACAACCCTTCGAAGCATACATAACAGAGATGGCAGAAAACTATATAAATAATGGTTCAATAAACTATGTTTGGCGATCTCATGATCAAAAAAACAAAATAAACCTATACTCTGCCGTAAGCCACGTTTATAGGGACAGCTATTATGGCGCAGGTGAACCACTCGTTATAGATTTGCCTCCAATATCTTCTGAACCTACACAATACCAGATAGATCAAACTAATGCAGATATTCAAAACAACAATACGCGTCTCCATTCTTTTGGTAACAACACCGAGCTGACATACCAGATTGGAGGTAATTATATGCGTTCTATCGATAAAGTTATTTTTATGCCTGCCAACTTTACCATTGGTGCTGAATATTCAGGAGGAAAGCTTGAAGATGAGAGTATATATAGAAGAGATGATCCACTTTCCCAAAAAACAAGAATATTAAGTGGTTTCCTACAGAACGAATGGAAGAATAATGCATTAAGTATTATCTTAGGAGGCAGACTTGACAAACACAATCTAATTGACAATGCAATATTCAGTCCGCGAATAAATCTACGGTATAACCCGACAAAAAACGTTAATCTAAGGTTAACATACAGCGAAGGCTTCAGGGCGCCTGAAATATTTGACGAAGATTTACACGTAGATCTTGCCGGAGGCGAACAGTTTATCAGAGAGTTCGACAAAGATCTTAAGGAGGAACGCTCTCACAGCCTTAGTGGGTCAATTGATTTATATCACTATTTTGGAAAAACCAATATTGCCAATCTGTTGATAGAGGGTTTCTATACTAAGCTCGATCGCCCTTTCACAAATACTCGAATCGGAAATATAATAAAAGTTCATAATGCAGAATCCGGTGCAAGCGTATATGGCATCAATATAGAGGCACGTACTCTTCTCCTAACCAACATAGACATACAAGTAGGCACCACCATTCAAAGTAGTATTTACGAAAAAGAGAAAAAATGGTGGGAACCTGAAACACCTGAAGAGGAGAAGCTAGATAAAGTGGAACCCACAAGAAGAATGATGAGAACTCCAAACGTATATGGATACTTTGTAACATCCTATAAGCCTACAATAAACATTCTAATCTCTCTTTCAGGTAATTACACAGGTAGCATGCTGATTCCTCATGATGCAGGCACAGGAACTGAAGGAGTTGACAGATTCTCTAAAGTAAATATAACAGAAAAATCACCAACATTCTTTGAGTTAAACACCAAAGTTGCTTACACTTTCAACGTACATAAAGATGTTCAACTCGAAATAAATGCCGGTATACAAAACATATTCAACTCTTATCAAAGCGATTTTGACACCGGTGCCGGTCGTTCAAGTACTTATATATATGGGCCGGGAATGCCACGCACAATATTTGCCGGCAGTAAAATAATTCTCTAAAAATAAGAGTAATAAATATACTATTTAAACCCAAGTCAGGTCAAATGTCCTGACTTGGGTTTTGTTTTTATTCTTCGTCATCAATAACCAAGTTACCTCTAAAAGAAATAGGTTGCCTGTCAGTATCAATTACATTGAGATGTGTCGAGCCATTTTCATAAACATCAAAGTTAAAAGAGATAGCTCTCCCTTGATCATTAAAGTGCAGTATGGCTCTCCAATTACCTTTTTTATCGGTCTGCTCAACTTCATACTCAAAGTCGGTACTGATGAATCTGTAACCACCATCCATCGGGTCCATTGGAGCCTTATAAGCTCTCCCATAGTATGGTAGATACACCTTGACGCTGTCCGACTTAACCTCAACATCGTAATATGGCGATAAATACATCGATTTAAAACCTGTAGGGTACACATAAGTAGCCTCAAACCTAAAGTCAGAGTTCAATAAACCCTCTCTAATCTCACTCGCAACAGCCTCTTTATCGGCCGAAGTTTTGCTACTCCCACATCCATACATAAGCATGACACTCAAGACTAAGGCAGAAATAAAAGTAATTCCACGGCTATTCATAACTATCACATATTATTTATACAACAATCAGCACACAAATCTACATTGTCATAGACTCATGCGACTACAAGTATTTAACATGATAATAACAATAAATGTTTATAAAGAGGAAGCCATCCCCACCACAAACCAGCTGCAGTAATAAACAAGAAAAATTGCAAAAATAATATATGCCGATATCACTCCAACCTTTGTGACGTTGCGAGTATATGAGTAAGCATTAAGAAAAGAGATAAACACGAGAGCTAGTGTAATAAAAAAGCCCGTTGAATGCCAATAAACAACCTGAAGTATCAAGGTCGAAATGGTAAGCACTTGAAAGAACTGCAACAACGACAGTGTCAACACCTTATCTCTACTATATGTGCGCACACCCATAATCATGGAATAGACGAAAAATATTAGTAACATGGCAACTGTAACCCAATCTGCCACACCAAACTTTGGCATCTCATATATAGATATATCTGTATAAAACAAAAAAGGTGCAACGAAACCACTCAAGTTATCAAAAACAAGATATACCGATAGTGTAGATACATAGATAAGAACAACACCAAAGAGTGAAGCCAAAAAAGACTTAAACTGCGGTCCCCGCATCGAAAACTCTCCAACCCACCACAATGGCAACAATATCAGTGCCTCAACGCTGAAAAGTGAAGCTATACCCAACAGAGTAGCAGACCTAAATGAGTAGATATATGGTTCCACCTTTTGGTATGAGTCAAGCAATGGATAAACAGCCAACAATATGAAAATAACAGCGATATATCGTTCACTCATTATCAAAAAATGAGGATTGATACTCAACAAAAACAATGGAACAACAAAAGGCAAACTTGTGCGCGACCGTGTGATATTATACCTCTCGTTTAGGTGATGCAAAAGCCACGCAATTACTATTACAGAGATTGTGGAAAATATGAACGAAACAAAATCATTGTCAAACAAATAATCAATATATCCGTAAACATGACTATGACTTTCTACTAATCTCTCCGATATTATTACATGATTAAACAATGCGTAGCGCATGGCAACAACAACGAAGAATGCAATCAACGAAAAGAAGCGACCTTCGACTATATTGCTCCTAAAAAACCTTGCTACGCCCTGCATCTTGAAACTATTTTTCCACTACTTAAGATCAAAACCTATATCATGTCTGAAGTAGCTTTTCTCAAATTTGATGCTGTCGATGGATTTATATGAAGTATCTAAAGCCTCCTGCATATCTTTTCCAAAAGAAGTAACCGAAAGCACACGACCTCCCGATGTTACAATCTTTTCATCTTTAATGGCCGTACCGGCATGGAACACAACACTATCCTTTACTTCATCCAATCCCTCGATAACTTTCCCTTTTTCGTAATCTTCTGGATATCCACCCGACACCATCATCACTGTAACGGCATGACGAGAATCTATCTCAAGAACCTTGCTGACAAGAGTTTCTGTTGACACCCCCGAAAACAGATCGAGCAAATCACTCTTAACGAGTGGCAACACCACCTCCGACTCAGGATCTCCCATCCTTACATTATATTCGATAACCTTAGGATCGCCACCTACGTTTATCAATCCCAAAAAGATAAATCCTTTATAATCTATCTTCTCCAACTTTAGACCGTTTATTGTAGGTTCCACAATACGAGTTCTTACCTTCTCCATAAACTGGTCATCAACAAATGGCACCGGCGACACAGCTCCCATACCTCCCGTATTCAAACCCTTGTCACCCTCTCCTATTCGCTTATAATCCTTGGCAACCGGCAATATCTTATACGAAATGCCATCGGTCAAAACAAACACCGAGCACTCTATTCCAGACATGAATTCCTCTATAACAACCTTGCTACTGGCAGCTCCAAACTTACCATTTAGCATTTCTTCAAGCATCTGCTTGGCTTGGTTTATATCATCAATTATCAACACACCCTTACCTGCAGCCAAACCATCAGCCTTAAGCACGTAGGGAGGTTCCAACGAGTCGATAAAATCGTTTCCTTCCGAAATATTGTCAGGCTTTATAGTCTTGAACTTTGCCGTAGGTATGCCGTGACGCATCATAAACTCTTTGGCAAAATCCTTGCTACCTTCAAGCATTGCTCCATCTTTTGATGGACCAATAACCGAAATATGGCAAGCATCTTCATCATCTCTAAAGAAGTCATAAACACCATTCACCAAAGGGTCCTCAGGGCCCACAACAATCATGTCAATATCGTTGTCAAGACAAAAAGTTTTAATGGCATTAAAGTCTTTAACACTTATATCCACATTGGTGCCCAACATAGCCGTACCGGCATTGCCCGGAGCAATATATAGTTTGTTTAAATTAGCACTCTGGCTTATCTTCCATGCAAAAGCATGTTCTCGACCTCCCGATCCAAGAATTAAAACATTCATAAAATTGATGATTCTGTTTAGTAAATTGATACAAAACTAATAAAAATAAGAATAACATATAAATTAACCTCAATTTCAATTCAACTATCATATAAAATCAATCTCATATTAACTGTAAAATAATGCACATAAAAACCATATCAACAATCACACTCCTCCGCATCATATATACGAAAACGTATATATGATGCGGATCTGTTACGGACATGTCAAGAACAAAACATGACAATTGAATACCAAAATCGGATATATGGCAAAATCTCATATAAGCATAAAAAGGAATAATTTTTATTGCCAACAACGCTTATTTTTACTATCTTTAATTTAAGAAATTGATGTTGTTTCGACAATCGGCCCAACTAATTATGAGTTTGGCTGATAAAACATAAATGCCAAAAGTATTTGCATTATAAATTTATCAATAATGAATAGGATTTGCGATTTGTTTAACATTGAATATCCAATCATTCAGGCGGGCATGGTTTGGTGCAGCGGTTGGAGGTTAGCTTCAGCGGTGAGCAATGCCGGAGGTTTGGGAGTAATTGGTGCAGGGTCAATGTATCCCGACGTTTTGCGCGAGCATATCACCAAATGCAAGAATGCCACAGACAAGCCATACGGGGTTAATATTCCTCTGATGTATCCCGAAATTGATGAAATAATAGGAATTGTCATTGAAGAAAGAGTGCCGGTTGTTTTCACTTCGGCAGGTAATCCTAAGACATGGACAAAGAAGCTGAAGGACGAAGGTATAAAAGTGGTGCATGTTGTGTCAAGTAGCAAGTTTGCATTGAAAGCAGTAGAGGCAGGTGTTGATGCTATTGTAGCAGAGGGTTTTGAGGCAGGGGGTCACAACGGAAGAGAAGAGACTACTACCTTGACACTCATTCCACAGGTTAGAAAAATAGTGGATATACCATTGATTGCTGCAGGAGGCATTGCATCGGGCGACGCCATGGCTGCAGTGTTTGCATTGGGTGCTGAGGGAGTTCAGGTGGGTACTCGATTTGCGCTAACTGAGGAAAGCTCGGCAAGTGATGCCTTTAAACAGAAGTGTATCTCTATTAAAGAGGGCGACACTGTTTTGTCACTTAAAAAGATTACACCCGTAAGGCTTATCAAAAACAGCTTCCAGCAACAGGTGCAAGAGATGGAGGACAGAGGTGCAACACAGGAAGAACTAAGGGAACTGCTTGGAAGAGGACGAGCAAAGAAGGGTATTTTTGAAGGTGACCTCGATGAGGGCGAATTGGAAATTGGTCAGATTGCATCACACGTGGAGGAGATTGTAACAGCCAAAAAGGTTGTTGAAGAGATGATTGCAGAATATAATGAAACCATAAGCAGATTGTCGGAGCTGACTCTGTAATGGCAAATTCTTATTATCTTTGCAGTGATTATGCAGTATAAATTATTTCCATCAGAGAAGTTTTCATTTTTCAGTTTGAGTAGTGGCAGTTGTGGCAATTGCTACTACCTGGGTAACAGCTATTATGGTATTCTGATTGATGTGGGTCTGGGTCCAAGAGTGATAAAAAAGCGTCTCTTGGAACATGGAGTAGAGCTAAGCTCCATCATGGGCATACTAATCACTCACGACCACATGGACCATATTCGTTCGGTGGGCTATATGGGTGAAAAGTTTAACATTCCTGTGTATGCAACCCAAGAAGTGCATAAAGCAATAGCTGCCAATAAGTTGATTAAGAACAAGCTCCGAGCTTCGAGGAGATATATCGAAAAAGGGAGAACCTTTACTATTAATGATTTTAGTATAACTCCTTTCGATGTTCCACACGACAGCTGCGACAACTCGGGATATTATTTTGAGTTTGGAGGACAGCGACTAACTTTAGCCACCGACATAGGTCGTATTACGGAAGAAATTGCTCACTACATAAGCAAAGCCAACCACCTAATAATTGAGAGCAATTATGATGAGAACATGCTGAAGAATGGAAGATACCCATGGCATCTTAAGGAGAGAATAACATCAGGCAGAGGACATATAAGTAACCGACAGTTGTCGGAGTTTATTGCTAACAATTTCACTCCAAACATTAGAAATATATGGCTATGCCATTTGAGTGGAGATAACAACAATCCGGAGTTGGCTTATGAAACTATGTTCAAGTCACTCTCGGGCAAAGGTATTGAAGTGGGCAAAGATGTGGCGTTGCGTGTACTTAAGAGGAATGTTTTATCGGAAAGAATTGTGTTATGAAACTTACCCTAATACCCTATGGTGGTCTGGCAAACAGAATGAAAGCAATAGACTCGCTTATCCGTATGACGAGTGAAATAAATAGTGGTATTGAGACAGGTGTCTTTGAAGATTCAAATGTAGAAGCACATAACATAAGCTCCAGAAATGACAATGTTTTTGAATCATACATTGTATGGTTTGAAGACAATCACTTGAATTGCCCTTTCGAACGCATCTTTGAACCTATATCAATGCCACATATTAGTATTAGAAATGCCAATATCACAGACTATTTAATCAACGACAGGCCAAGAAAGAAGAATCTGTTTGTTCCTTCCCTCTTTCAGAAGGTTATCTATAATGCTTCGATTCATGAAAATGATGTGACAATCAAAGCAAAAAGCGGCTTCGACTTTAAGGAATGGGCAATAACCAATAAAAAGACAATACTGTCATCTTGTGTTAGGTTTTATGACCATGATTATACATCAAACTACTCAAACTTCAGGCCTACTGAAGAGTTACGCAAACGAATTGATGAGGTCTGCAGCATCTTCTCATCGCGAACAATAGGCATACATATAAGAAGAACAGATCACAATATTTCCATTAGCAAGAGTCCGACTTCGCTATTCATTGACAGGATGAAACAAGAAATACTTTTGGATAACAATGTGAGATTTTATTTGGCAAGTGATTCGCAAGAGGTTAAAAAAGAGCTGTTGGATGAATTTGGGGATGACAGGATAATAACATCAAACAAGTTGGTTACACGCAACACGTCGGAAGGTATTGAGGATGCTGTGGTTGAGTTGTATGTTTTATCACGAACTAATAAAATAATAGGGTCTTTTGGAAGTACTTATTCATACTTAGCTGCAGAAATAGGAGGTATAGCATTGGAAATAATCGAATCTAAATAATATGTCAGCATCACCCATACTTTTATTTGTTTATAACAGACCCGCACACACACTAAAGACATTGGAGGCGTTGAGAAAAAACCATCTGAGCGAGAGTAGCAAGTTGTATGTTTTTTCCGACGGAGCTAAGTGTGATAAGGATAAGGAAAAGGTGGGCGAAGTGCGCAAGTTAATTCAATCTATTAATGGCTTTAAAGAAGTTGAGATAATAGAGAGAAGGGAAAATTTTGGGTTAGCAAAAAACATCATAAATGGAGTCACGGATATCATTAACGAGCATGGAAAAGTTATAGTAGTGGAAGATGACTTGATTTCATCACCATGGTTTCTCACTTTTATGAATGAGGCTTTGGAAAAGTATGAGGATGAACCTAAGATTGGCCATATTCAAGGTTTTTTCTTCCCTATCGACAATCTTCCTGATGCATTCCTGATAAGATGGACAGGCAGTTGGGGCTGGGGAACATGGAAAGATTCGTGGAAATATTTTAACCCTAACGGAAAAGAGTTGCTAAAAGAATTGGAAGGCAGAAGGCTTACTAAAGAGTTTGACTTTAATGGCAAATATCCATTCACTCGCATGCTACGAAGACAGGTGAATGGAGAAAACGACTCATGGGCAATTAGGTGGAATGCGTCGCTTTTCTTGAATGGCATACTGTCACTAAACGCAGGCAAGTCACTAATAAACAATATTGGGTTTGATGGTAGCGGAGTGCACAGCGGTAGCGATGAAATATACACTACACCGCTATATGATAGGAAGTTGGAGATTGATATTGATAAGATAGAGGAAAATTTGGTTGCGAGGAAAGCTATAGAGAAATATCACTCTAAAACATATTCACTATGGAGCAAAGGTATGAGACGATTAAAAGGCATTATCAAAAATATTTGATTTTATGAATGTTCTCTTTATCAGTACTTCAGACTTAAGAGGGGGTGCAGCTATTGCAGCATACAGGCTGATGAAAGCACTTCAAGCATCGGGAATTGATGTCAAGATGCTTGTAAGAGAGAAATTATCTGATGATGACAATGTTATAAAGATAGGCAATAACATACACAACAAGTATAACTTCTATAAGGAGCGCGCCGATATATTCTTAAGAAATGGGTTGAAAAGAGGTAAGCTTTTTGATGTTTCTATAGCAAACACAGGCATTTCTATTACCAAGATGAAAGAGTTTGAGGAGGCAGACATCGTTCATCTGCATTGGATAAACCAAGGTATGCTGTCGCTCAAAGAGATAGGCAGGATAGTTGAATCGGACAAGAAAGTTGTATGGACTATGCACGATATGTGGCCGTTTACCGGTATTTGTCACCATGCTACAACATGTAACAACTATCATACATCTTGCGGTCATTGCAAATATCTTCAATCTTCTTTCGAGAAAGACCTATCGCAAAGCATTTTTTCTGAGAAACTAAAGGTATTCAACAAGTCAAGAATCACTTTCGTAGCTTGTAGCAAATGGCTGAAAGAGCAAGCCGTAGTATCTCCTTTGACTCACAATCATAAAGTTGTATCTATCCCAAACCCTATAGATACTAAGGTGTATAGTCCCGGCTCGAAGGAAGAAGCACGAAAAAGACTTCAGTTGCCACAAGATAAAAAACTAATACTATTCGCCGCCATGAAGGCATCAGACAAGCGCAAAGGGATGGATCACTTAGTGCGGGCATGCAATATACTGGCAACTCGAGGGGTGGATATTGATTGTGTAATTGCAGGGGAAAATGGAACTGAAATGGCCCAAGTCTTCAATTTGCCTGTACATGCCGTAGGATGGGTATCTCAAGAAAAAATGAAGCATCTTTACACTGCTGTCGATCTGTTTGTCACTCCTTCACTGCAAGAGAACCTACCCAACACCATAATGGAAGCTATGGCATGTGGCACTCCATGTGTGGGGTTCAATATTGGAGGTATTCCAGAAATGATTGACCATGGCAGAACTGGGTACGTAGCCAAGTATAAAGATTACAACGACCTGGCCAATGGGATATATCAGACACTCTATGAGTCAGATAAAGATATTCTTTCGGCAAATGCCAGACAGAAAGTTCTGGATACTTACTCGCAAGAGGTGGTCAGCAGGCAATATATCGATATTTTCAATCAACCATGAATATGAAAACACTATCTGTAATAACTGTGACATACAATGCAGAGAATACTTTACCAAGGACAATGAAAAGTGTTTCGGAGCAGACTTATGACGGCATAGAGCATATAATTGTTGATGGTAGATCGAAAGATGGTACTGTGGAGTTGATTGAACAATACGACAGGGAGGGATTAACTTGGATAAGCGAGCCGGATAGTGGTCTGTATGACGCGATGAATAAGGGTATAGATATGGCAAAAGGTGATTATCTATGCTTTTTGAATGCAGGTGATGCTTTTTATTCTAAGGATACTGTAGCTAATTTTATGAAGCAGATAGATAGTGAGGGTATCACTCCGGACATTATTTATGGCGAAACTGCCATCATTGATAATAACGGCAAGTTTCTTAGGATGAGAAGGCTAAAAGCTCCTAAAAGGCTGAGTTGGAAAAGCTTTAAGAATGGTATGGTGGTGTGTCATCAGGCATTTATTGTAAATAGAAGAATGGTAAATCATTATGATTTGAAATATAGGTTCTCATCTGATGTAGATTGGTGCATACGCATGATGAAACAGGCTGAAGTTATATATAATACTAACATGATTCTTATTAATTATTTGAGTGAGGGTATCACTACAGATAATCATAAGGCATCACTAAAAGAAAGGTATAGTATTATGGTTGAGCATTATGGTTGGGCATCGACCTTTGCTCATCACTTGTGGTTTGCCCTAAGAGCAATTATTAAAAAGTAGATGATGAATAGACGCAAGCTTAAAGTTGAGGAATTAAACAGGATAAGTATCGAAGAGTTCAAAGACTCCAATAAGATACCTTTGGTGGTTGTTTTGGATAATATAAGGAGCTTAAACAATATAGGTTCGGTTTTTCGCACATGCGATGCCTTCAGATTGGAAGAGATAATATTGTGTGGAATAACTGCCACGCCTCCAAACGTTGAGATTCACAAAACTGCACTTGGGGCAGAGAACTCAATGAATTGGCGCTATTTTGATGAAACAATATCTGCCATTTATGACTTGAAGGACAAAGGATATGAGGTATATTCTATTGAGCAGACTGAAAACAGCATCCCTTTAGAGTCATTCTCTATAGTACCTACTGATAAATATGCAATCGTCTTTGGACATGAAGTACATGGGGTCAGTCAGGATGTTATTGACGCTTCGAACGGAAGCATAGAGATTCCTCAATTTGGGACTAAGCACTCATTAAATATTTCTGTTTCGGCGGGAATAGTGATATGGGATATTTTTAAACAGTATTTAGCTAATATGGTATAGTGTTTTTAATCTTCCCATATCTTCAGCTTCATCTCTGTGCCATTAAACTCGGCATACGAGAATATTGTTATCCAGTCTCCTAATATTATTACATTACTGCTATCAGTCAATGGATAGTCGAGCAATATATGTCTGTGTCCGTAAACAAAATAGTTGATGTCCGATTCTTGTAAAAGCTTTGATTTAGAAAACTTTATCAGGTGTTCCTTATCTTCGCCCATGAAGTTGTATATCTCTCCTGTTCTCCTACTTCTGGCAGACCAGCTATGAGCTAAAGGCATTGTCCACCGGGGGTGTATTGCAGAGAAGCATTTTCGCAAGAACTTGTTGTGAAAGACTCTTCGAAGAAAGTGGAATGACTTGGATTCATCACCTAATCCATCACCATGGGCAAGAAAGAACTTTTTACCATATATCTCAGTAATAAGTGGATCAACATGAGTTATCATACCACATTCAGTAGATAGATAGTCAGTAAGCCAGAGGTCGTGATTGCCAATGAAAAAATGGACATCAACCCCCATATCTGTAATTTCACCTATCTTACCAAGCACTCTCGTGAACCCCTTTGGAACGACATACTTGTACTCGAACCAGTAGTCGAATATATCTCCCATGAGATATATGGCTTCAGCATCATGCTTAATACTATCGAGCCATCTACAGAACTTGCGCTCTGCATCTAATGTGCTTGCATGAGTAGCTGCTCCAAAATGAGCATCAGATACAAAGTATATTTTTTTATTCACCTCAACGACAGTTCGACACCTTTATGTATAAACATTATATATTACAACATTCCCAGCTCCAACATGGCTTCTTCGGACATCATGGAATGATCCCAAGGCGGGTCGAAGGTGAGATTGAGGTTGACACTGTTAACCTCATCGATGGACTCTACTTTCATCTGAACGTCCATGAGTATAAAGTCTGCTGCCGGACATGCCGGTGAGGTAAATGTCATCTCAATAGTTACATTATTATCCTTATCTATGTCTACATCATATATCATGCCTAAGTCATAGATATTTACAGGTATTTCGGGATCATATACAGTGCGGAGCATCTCCACTATTTTATCTTGTAAGTTTTGAAGTTCTTCGTTCATAATTTCAATTTTACTATTAAACCAAATAGTTTAGGAAATGTTTATTCAAGCACTATAAGATTCCGTTATCAGCAAAACTATAATAGTTGCTTCCACAAACAATTATATGGTCGAGCAGAATTATATCCATCAACTTTGCAGCATCTTTTAGTTTATTAGTGACTTGTTCATCTAATGAACTGGGACGACAGTTCTCTGATGGATGATTATGGCCCAAAAATATCCCGGAAGCATAACAATTTAGGGCTTCGCGAAGTACAATCCTTATGTCTATAGTGCTACCTGATATTCCTCCAGTGCTTATTCTTTTGGATTTTATTACCTTATTGGACCTATCGGTGAAAAGAGTCCAGACTTCTTCGTGGTTTAAATCTGTAAGCATTGGTGCAAACTCTTCATAGGCAATCCTGGAAGAAGTTATCTTTCGTCTTTCTTCCACTCCTCCAGTTTTTCGCCTTCGCCCAAGTTCCAAAGCAGCAATGATAGATACAGCCTTGGCTTCGCCAATGCCTTTGTATTTTTGTGTTAAATCGTAAACGTCCTTCTTAGCTAGAGTATTAAGGTCGTTATTGTTGGTGCTTAGGATACGTTTACTTAGCTCAACGGCAGACTCTTCATTATTCCCTGAACCTATCAGTATTGCTATCAATTCAGCATTTGACAATGAAGTGACACCTTTTAGTAGGAGCTTTTCTCTCGGTCGGTCCTCTTCAGCCCACTCTTTGATACTAAGTTTACCCATAGAAAAAGAAAGGTAGAGAAAGCTTATTTAGCTCTCTCTACGTATGATCCATCACGAGTATCTACTTTTATCTTTTCTCCGTTGTCGATAAATAGAGGTACTCTAATTTCTGCACCGGTTTCAAGAGTTGCCGGCTTCAAGGCATTTGTTGCAGTATCGCCTTTGATTCCGGGTTCGGTGTATGTAACCTCCAATATTACGTGTACAGGCATCTCAGCTGTTAATACTGTGCCACTATCGGCATGTATCTGAACGTCAACTATATCGCCCTCCTTTAGGAACTGAACCCCTTCTATCTGTTCTGCAGGAATAGGTATTTGTTCGAAAGTCTCAGTGTTCATAAAAACGTAGCCTAAATCGTCTTGATAGAGATATTGATATGGACGACGCTCAATGCGAACCTCATCAATCTTTACGCCGGCACTAAATGTTTTATCTAACACACGACCTGTTGTTACATTTTTTAATTTAGTTCTAACGAATGCAGCTCCTTTACCTGGTTTAACATGTAGGAATTCAACGACAAAATAGTACTGACCATCAACATCAAGGCACATACCATTCCTTATATCAGCAGTTGTTGCCATAAATTATCTTTTTATTCTTGTTTATAAATTGTTGTATATGAGTACAAAAGTACTCATCTATAACGAAAAATGCAAATGCTTTTGACTACAACACCTTTGCTGCATCTAAAACCATCTTTACTATAAACAGTACAAATATTACCCACATTGTGGTGGACACTTGTTTTATTTTACCACTTAACACCTTTAGTATCACGAATGACAACATACCAAATACAATACCTTGAGCTATGCTGAAAGCAAAAGGCATCATAACTATTGTAAGAAATGCAGGTAATGACTCAGTCATATCTTCGAAGTTTATCTTAACAACTGATGTTATCATGAAAAGTCCCACAAGAATTAGAGCAGGTGCAGTTGCAGACGCAGGCACTATAAGAAACAGCGGAGCTAAAAACAAGGACAAACCGAACATTATTGCAGTAGAAAAAGCTGTGAGCCCGGTGCGACCTCCTGCAGCAACACCAGATGCACTCTCAACGTATGATGTTACAGTACTTGTTCCTATCATGGCGCCAAAAGTGGTTCCAAGAGCATCGGCAAAAAGAGCCTTTTTTAGTTGCGGGAAATTACCTTCTTTGTCAGTGATTCCTATTTTTGATGCTACACCCAACAGTGTACCAATAGTATCGAACAGATTGACAAAAAGGAAGGTGAAAACCACAATAAGCATGTCGAGTGAGAATATATTATGCCACTCAAACTTCATAAAGACGGGAGACATACTGGGCGGAATAGAAACCACACTGCCTGATGGCATTGAAGTCAGCCCAAGGATTATGGCAAAAATTGTTGCTACTACAATCCCTATTAAAAATGCTCCATGCACATTTTTGTAGTATAATACTGCTGTAAGGAATAATCCAACTAATGCTACCCAAACATGAGGGTCGGACATTTCGCCCAAGCCCAACATTGTGTTTTCATTAGCGACAACAAGACCTGCATTTTGCAGTCCAAGGAACGTTATGAACAATCCAATACCCACAGGTATTGCATTCTTTATAGTACTTGGAATACTTTTTACAATAAGTTCTCTTACGTTGAAGAATGTGAGCAGCACAAATATGATTCCTTCAATGAAAACAGCGGTAAGAGCCATTTGCCAAGAATACCCCAGTCCTAACACCACTGAGAAAGCAAAGAATGAGTTTAATCCCATTCCGGGTGCTTGTGCTATGGGGACGTTTGGAATAAACGCCATGAGAAGCGAACCAATCATACTGGCTAATGCAGTTGCAGTAAACAGGGCCGACTTATCCATTCCTGATGCACTAAGAATATTTGGATTGACAACCAGTATATAAGACATCGTCAGGAAGGTTATCACACCGGCTATTAATTCTGTTCTAACAGTTGTATTGTTTTCTTTTAACTTGAATAATTTGTCTAACATAGGGGATAGATTTTGACATTAAAAATTCCACTTGGTTGCTATAGTAGGTATAGCATAAAACTTACTCTCTACGAATTTGTTGACGAAATTGTAGCTCAACTCAATCTCGCTACCTACAGATAAATGGTCGGTGATATTGTACCATATCTGCGGCTCACTTAAGATAATAACCTTTTTACCACTCTCATCTGCTCCACCAGTATATGACTTATCCTCTGTCCATAGATCGAAAAAGCCTATAAGCGTAAGTTTGTTATTTGCAAGAGAAGCATTCCAAGTGAAAGTCCATTGTACATCATGGCTATTCTCAGGGAACGCATTTAGTTTGTATGCAACATAGGTGTTCATGAAAAAACTACCCAGTTGGAATGGATAGCCAAACCCGGCAAGATATGAACTTGGAATGGAAAAGCCTGAGCCATCTGAGCCTCTGACAATGCCTAATCCTCCATTATACTCGATGTGAGGCAGTAATGGAAAGTCTTTAATCTTGAACTCTCTGGCAATCTCACCATAGACTAAACCGATATTTCTTTTATCTCCGTTTAAATCAAAATCAACAAACATAAAAGTGTTACCCCAATTATCGGGTTTATACATTTCAAACGTTGCTGTGAGATAATTTATTCGCGATACGTCATCGCCATAGAGTGAATTACGAGGATCGAAGTGCAGTTGCAGGTTTTGTGCATGCAAGTTTCCCATAATAACTACTAAAAGGGAAACGATTAGTGTTGCTTTACGTAACATAGAGGAAAATAATGAAATATTGTTTAAAATTCTCGAGCAAAAGTAATACATTTTTATATTTTACGATACCTCTAATATGATAAAGTATAAATTTAGTAACTTTGTAAGTAAATGATATGTAATGAAGTTATGAAAGATAAAATAGCACAAAATTTGGTCATCTACAATACGCTTACCAGGGAGAAAGAGCCTTTTAAACCTCTTAACCCTCCTATGGTTGGCATGTATGTGTGTGGACCGACAGTATATAGTGACGTTCACTTAGGCAATTGCAGAACATTTATTTCATTCGACCTGATTTATAGGTATCTACTGCACCTAGGATATAAGGTTAGATATGTGAGGAACATCACTGATGCCGGGCATCTTGAGGGAGACAGAGATGAAGGAGATGACAAGTTTGCAAAAAGAGCTAAACTTGAGCAGTTGGAGCCAATGGAGATTGTTCAGAAGTACACCTTGGGATTTCACGAGGTGTTGCGTAAATTTAACACACTGCCGCCGAGTATTGAGCCCACAGCCACCGGACACATTGTTGAACAAATAGACATGATTCAAGAAATCCTGAAGGCAGGATACGCTTACGAGGTTAATGGGTCGGTTTATTTTGATGTGGAAAAGTACAGCAAGGATTTCAACTATGGCATTTTGACCAACAGGAAGCTTGAAGATCTAATTGATGGAACAAGGGAACTGGATGGCCAGGATGAGAAGCGCGGAAGACTGGACTTTGCATTATGGATTAAAGCGAAACCTGAAACGCTGATGCAATGGACTTCGCCTTGGGGGAAGGGTTTCCCCGGATGGCATATAGAGTGCTCGGCCATGAGTACCAAATATCTTGGTGGTACTTTTGATATTCATGGTGGAGGAATGGATTTGCAGGCTACGCACCACACCAATGAGATAGCACAATCGCAGGCATGCAATCACAGCGAGCCGGTTAAGTATTGGGTTCACACTAACATGCTGACGGTGAATGGAGTTAGAATGTCAAAAAGTGCCGGGAATGGTTTTTTACCTAATGAGCTGTTTACCGGAGATCATCCGTTGCTGGATAAAGGTTACTCACCGATGACTGTAAGATTTTTTATGTCACAGTCTCACTATAGAAGTACTTTGGACTTTTCGAACGAAGCACTCGGAGCTGCCGAAAAGGGTTATAAGAGACTCATGGAGGGATTGTCTTCTCTTGAAGGTATTACTCCATCTGACGCCTCTACGGTTAATATTGATGAGCTGGAAGAGGGGTGTTATGCCGCTATGAATGATGACTTTAATAGTCCTATTTTGGTGGCACAACTTTTTGAGGGTGTTAGAATCATTAACGCTTGCAAAGAGGAAAATGAGAAGATTTCGCATGATGATTTGGAGAAACTAAAAAGAGTAATGAACACCTTCACTTTTGATGTTCTCGGCTTGTTGGACGAAACCAAAAGCAACAGCAATAGCAACGTAATAGACGGACTGATGGATTTGATTATAGATATTCGCAACGATGCCAGAGCAAACAAGAACTGGGATATGTCGGACAAAATAAGAGATGAGTTGAATAAAGCAGGTGTCCATATCAAGGATACTAAATCAGGTGTTGAATGGAGCTTATAAGTGGGATTTTGCAAGATAAAGCATAATTCTACTTAAACAAGGTAAAAGTATTATTAATTAGTCAATCTTACTTTTATAAGTATTATTTTTACATCATAAACTAGTCCGCAATGCTATATAGATACAAGATAACGCCACCCAACTCTATTAACACGGAAGTGAGCCTTCCTCCTTCAAAAAGTATCAGCAATAGAGCGATTATACTCAATGCATTGAGCCTGAACCCTAACCCTGTCAGCAATCTGTCGGATTGCGAGGACACTCAGGTTATTTTGGATGTTTTCAACTCCAAGTCCAACGTGTTTGACGTTAAAGGGGCAGGGACTGCTATGCGATTTTTAACTGCCTTTTTGGCCGGTATGGAAGGCGAGTGGATTTTGAAGGGTAGCGAGAGAATGCATCAGAGACCTATTCATCCATTGGTTGAGACGCTTGTAGCTCTGGGCGCTAATATAACCTACTTGGAGAAAGAGGGCTTCCCTCCCCTGAAGATTGTGGGAAAAAACCTTAAAGGCGGAGAGGTGTATCTATCTGGGAATATAAGTTCTCAGTTTATTTCTGCTCTGTTAATGGTTGCACCATTGATGGAGAAAGGACTGACAATGCACATTGAAACTGAGATTGTTTCGAGACCTTATATTGAGCAAACTATTGAAATGATGTCACGTTATGGTGTTAACGTGAAATGGACGGCAAATAAGATTTCTGTAAAACATCAAGCGTATAAGGCGTCAGACATAGTGGTGGAAACAGACTGGTCTTCAGCATCATACTGGTACGAAATTGCATCGCTTTTACCTGGTTCCAAGATTACTTTAAAAGGACTGGTAAAGAACAGCATTCAAGGAGATTCAAAGGTCGCAACTCTATTTAATGACTTAGGGGTTTCTACTGAATTTAAGGAAAATAGCGCTGTAATTAAGAGTGCAAAGAAGAAAACGAAGAAGTTTTTCCATGATTTTGTCAATGAGCCAGACCTAGTTCAAACATTTGTAGCTGCTTGTTGTTTTAAGAACGTTGAATTTCTTTTTTCGGGCATTCAAAGTCTGAAAATAAAGGAGACGGACAGGGTACAGGCTATGATTACTGAGATGAGAAAGTTTGGATATGTCCTTAAAGAGAACGGCATAGGCATGTTGGAGTGGGATGGAGAACGCTGTGTGCCAGAGGCGAAGCCTATTGTTGCCACTTATGACGACCACAGAATGGCTATGTCATTGGCGCCCGGTGCAATCGTTCTTGGCGATATTATGGTTGACGATCCGAGAGTGGTAGCAAAGTCTTATCCTAACTTCTGGAAGGATCTAGAGTCTGCAGGATTTAAGATTGATGAAATAGAAATTAAGAAATAAAGATGCGAGCAATTTTTTTATTTTTAGGAATCATATTGTTTTTTGTGGTAGCACTGACCATAACTAATTATATACAGAGGAAAAGAGGGGTATCAGAGAAAAAAAGCATGCCTGATCCTCCTATCGATTTGGGACGACCAAGTGGGTGTTGTGGAGCTCATGAGGTGTGTGAGAGAGACAGTCTGATAGCAGCATTCGAAGTTAAGCCGGAATACTTTGACGATGAGGAATTGGACAAATATAAGAATAGAGATTCTGCAAGTTATGCAGACACAGAGGTAGATGAATTCAGAGATGTATTCTATTCAGTTCTTGATGAAGAAAAGCCAAAATGGGTGAGAAGTTTGAATCTACGTAATATATCTGTGCCTGACCAGTTGAAAGATGAGATATTGATGTTTGTAGATGAGCTTAGGACTCACAAAATGAACGCTTGACAACATAAGTTGATTGATGAATATCATTGAGGTATTAGATTATACATTTTTTAGGAATGCTTTGCTTGGCTGCGTGTTGACAAGTATTGCATGTGGTATAATAGGAACCTACGTTGTTTCCAAACGCTTGGTATTCATAAGTGGAGGTATAACACACGCATCATTTGGTGGTTTGGGAGTTGGCTTCTATTTCTCCCTCCCTCCTATTATTTCGGCAATCGTCTTTGCTATTCTATCAGCATTTGGAATACAGTGGCTATCAAATGAACACGGAGTTAGAGAAGACTCAGCAATAGCTGTATTCTGGTCACTGGGCATGGCATTAGGTATCATGCTTACTTTCTTATCTCCCGGTTATGCTACCAACCTTTCGGAATACTTGTTTGGAAATATATTAACAATTACCACTAACGACCTAATTGCCTTAGTTGTATTAATACTCTTAGTTCTGCTGTTTTTTGCTGTATTCTTTCATGAGATAGTGTATGTTTCGTTTGATACAGAATATGCCAAGACTCGCGGTATACCTACACACCTGATTGAATATACCATGATGTTATTTGTAGCTGTGACAATAGTTTTAAGTATCAGATTAGTAGGAATAGTACTACTGATGTCGCTTATCACTGTGCCTCAGATGACTGCAAATCTGTTTACGGTAAAATACTCTAAACTTATTGCTCTATCAATTCTATTCAGCTTCATAGGTTCTGTCGCAGGACTTTTTCTTTCCTACTATTTAAACGTACCATCAGGAGCATTTATCATCTTCGTACTTATTATCATGTACTTTATTGCTCGAGGAATGAAATCATTAGTTAGCCTCAAACAATAAAAGCCTTTTTTTTCAGTTTATCTATTGATGAATAGGCAAGTATCATCAGAGAAACAGATAAATCAAATTAATATTGCGAATAACAAACAGAACTGATATACTATTTATCTATATTGTCTTTTTGATAATAGCACTTGTGGGGTGTTCTTCTCGAAAAAACACTTCATCGACTCGTTACTATCACAACTTGAATTCTAAGTATAACTCATTTTACAACGCAAAAAAGATCTACGATGAGACATTAGAGGACAAGTTAATGCAGTTATCAGAAGACTGGTTTGAATTATTGCCATTTTATCCTAATCAAAACAATAATGGAAAAACACAAGTAGGAGGTGCTTTCGATGCTGTTGTGGATAAACTTGAGGATAACATACACAAGCATTCCATTACTGCCAAGCCGATAAGAGATAGGTCAAAGATGAACTCAAGCGAATATAGAAAATGGCTGTCACAAAGTGAGTTTAATCCAAACATGAAAAAGGTATGGCTACTATTAGGAAAAGCGCATCTGCAGAATGGCGATTACGTAACTGCGCTATCAGTCTTTTCGGAAATTTCAAAACTATTCCCGGAAGACACAGAGCTAATTACAGAAACACATATTTGGTCAATTCGTGCGTACACTGAAATGAATAGATTTTATGATGCGGATAATCTTGTTAGGATACTACAATATAGAGACATGCCAAAGGAGCAACAGGTCTTATTCGATGATGCTCGAGCTAACTTGTTCTTAAAGATGAGAAGATACGATGATGCGTTACCTTTCATAAGTAACAGTATCAGAGAGTCTGATAATATTGTAAAAAAGAAGAGACTTCAATTCCTTTTAGGACAAATATACTTGATTATAGGAGACACAGCAACAGCCCATAAGACCTTCGAAGAGTTAAAGGATTTTAGAACACCACCCATTCTAAAAGAATACGCCAACATATACTTAGATTCTACGTTTGTCATCAAAGAGAGTGTATATAATAACTCTAATGTAGGTTTATCTGATTTTCCTGATGACTCGTTAGAGCATGGTGCCACAGTAGGGCATTATCAATTTGGAAACTCATTTATTGCAGAAATGTCGGAAGATGAGGAACGACTATATAGTTTAGCGAGGGAAGCATATATAGAGCAAAATACAAACACTTTGCATTCCTTATATGATGTCTTCTTAGAGCAGTATCCGAGCTCCAATGTAATGCCTCAGATGACATTAATGAATGCTATTAGCTTTGGATTAGAAAATGACATACATAATGCTGAGCATGAGCTAAAGGAAATAGTTGAAAAATACAGCAATACGGATATAGCTAATATGGCTAATCATGTGCTTGCGGGGTTAAATGATGGACACCGTATAGTAAATAATAAATCGTGGGATTATAGTACAAAATCTCAACAGTCGTTTGATGAATATAAAGCTATTGAATTCACTTCTATTGATAATGACAATTACAATATATTATTAGAGTCTACTTGTGGCAATAGCGGGCTAAATGAACTAATTTTTGCCATTGCTAACTTCAATTTTACTAACTTTGACCTTCGTACATTTAAGTTAGGACAAATAAGTATTAATGAAAAGTTATTATTAAGCATCCAATCGTTCTACTCAATGAGTGATGCTGAAGGTTACATAGATAGACTTAAGAATGATTCAAATTTCTTGAAGAATATAAGTTGCGACTTGAATACTATAATTATTTCTGAAGAGAATATTAAAAAGATATCTACAAATAATGATCTGAAAGAGTATATAACATTTTACAATAGTAATTATAAAAATCAGGAACATATTAAGTCTTTAGGTGTAGCCAATATTACAGATGAGACGCCTCTTTTTCATGATACTAACATAACGGAAAACAAAGACATTTCTGAAGAAATTAAGGAGGGCAATAAGGAGCTCGAGCATAACGAATCATTTTCAACAAATGGTTTGCTTCCTAAAAACCCTGACGAGCTAAGAAAGCAGCTTGAAAACAAAGAGCAAGTGGTACGTGAACGATCTACAAACTCTTCCAATAATAAAAGCAGACAGCAGTTGCTGAAGGAGAGACAAAAGGAACGAGAAAGAAAAATCAAACAAAGGGAAAAGGAACTAAAAGAGATACAACGTAAACGCGAAGAAGAATTAAAACTAAGACACAAAAACGATAGACAGAGATGAAGAAAATAGTATTTGCAACAAACAACAGAAACAAACTAAAAGAAATAAGAAATATAGTTGGTGACAAAATTGAGATCTTAAGCCTATCTGATATAAATTGTCATGACACGATAGAGGAGACAGGGCAAACATTAGAAGAGAACGCAATTATCAAAGCCAAGTATGTAAAAGAAAAATACGGTTATGACTGCTTTGCTGATGACTCAGGACTTGAGGTTGAAGCATTAAGAGGGGCACCTGGCGTTTACTCCTCCAGATATGCCGGTCCTGATTGCGACTCAGAGAAAAACATGACCAAGCTGATAAAAGAATTAAATGGTGTCAAGAACAGAGCAGCACAGTTTAGAACTATCATTTGTCTGATAACTGATAACGAAACAGAACTATTCGAAGGCGTCATAAAAGGTCACATCACTAAATCAAAGAGCGGTAACAATGGCTTCGGTTACGACCCTATATTTATCCCTGAGGGATATGAGAAGACATTTGCAGAGATGGATGAAGAAGAAAAGAATAACATCAGTCATAGAGCTATAGCAACAAACAAGCTTATATCAAAATTAATTGAATTGCCTTAGTATCTATTGTTAATCAATCATTTAATTAGTATATTTGAGACTAATAAATCAGTAGTATAAACTTTAAAAAATGAATAAACACATGACGGCAAAAAACATACGAACCGGAATCATAGGGTATGGCCTTTCAGGAAGAGTTTTCCACGCACCTTTTATTGATGTAATTGATGGATTTGAGCTAACCAAAATCAGCACATCAAACGCTGATAGGATTGCTTTAGCAAAAGAGCGATATCCTTCAACAACGATAGTTGATGGTGCCCAAAACATCATCGATGACCCTAACATTGATTTGGTTATTGTTACCTCTCCAAACATTGACCATTACACTTGGGCAAAGAAGGCGCTTCTAGCTGATAAACACGTGGTGGTTGAAAAACCTTTCACTGTAACCGTTAAAGAGGCTGATGAATTAATAGAACTTGCAGAGGCCAAAAACAAGATACTTACAGTTTATCATAATAGGAGATTCACTAGTGATACCAAGACGGTAAAGAAGATATTAGAGAGTGGCATTCTTGGAGAAATTACCGATTACGAAACTCATTTCGACAGGTATCGCAAAGAACCACGAGGGCATGGCGCATGGCGTGAACAAGATCTCCCGGGATCTGGTATATTCTACGACTTAGGCTCACACCTCATAGACCAAGCTTTATGGTTTTTCGGCAAACCTCAGTCACTTACAGCAAACATAAATATACAGCGTCAATGGGCAAAAACAGATGACAGCTTTGATCTACGTTTACATTATCCCACGTTTACTGCCACAATCAAATCGGGAATGATTTGTCGCATACCTGGGCCAACCTACATGTTGCATGGTACAAATGGCTCTTTTATTAAATATGGTCTCGATATTCAAGAAGCTACTCTTGATGGTGGAGCAAAACCTGTAGGACAAGATTGGGGCAAAGAGCCGGAGAACATCTGGGGAACTATTGATGTAGACTATAAAGGTGTCAATATCAATGGAAAAGTCGAGAGTGAAAACGGAGACTATCGCGAATATTTTGAGAACCTTAGGGATGCAATAAACGGAGAAGCAGAAATAGCAGTCAAAGCCTGTGAAGCTCGAGACGTAATAAAAATAATAGAACTTGCTTTTCAAAGTAGCAAAGAAAAAAGAACTATTACTATATAGCTACTATCCCCAAAATAAATATAGCCTTACCATTTATTTGGTAAGGCTATATTTATTCTAACTATTTGATGAACCACTTATTCTACATCAAATTTATCTCCTCCTGACACCATCCACACCTCAATAGGGTAGTCTGACTCGATTATATCTGGTTTTATGACTGATTTAGATGCTTCATTAGCATAAGCCTCTATTCTCTGCTCCGTAGTCCTCAGTCTATCATGTGTAGGCGAATATGACACCATACATCTAACACCATTATCATGAAGTTTCTTAACAATATGGCTGTTCGCTTCATTTATACTTTGTCCCACATAAGCTATCATACTCTCCCATGGAACACCCGATATTTCAATATCTTCATACTCTGCATCATTCCTTGCAAACACCGAAAGCATAACTCCAGGCAATCTATCATGATAAAACCTTGCTTGTGCACCTGTATGGACAGTCAACATTACATACTTCTCCATCTTATGCTTCTTGATTAAGTCTACAACCATCTGCATAGGCACATCCTTCTTGTCCAAGTTTATAATGGTTTTTCCTTCAGTCCATTCAAAGACCTGCTCTAAGCTTGGTATCATTGATACAGTTATGTTCCCTTCGCTGTCCTTCAACCTGTATGACTGCAATTCACTCCAAGTATAATCCGACAACTTCCCCGTAGCATTGGTCGTTCTGTCGAGTGTCTCGTCGTGCATCAAAACGACAACGCTATCCTTGGTAAGCCTCGGGTCTACCTCAAAAAATATAGGCATCTTACGCAACAAATATTCAAAGCCCTCTATACTATTCTCGGCATATCCGGGCTCTCTGCTACCTCTATGACCACTAATCAACAGACTGCTATCGCCTTTGTATGAAAAATACTCCTGAGTATCTGACAGCTTTTTAAACTTAAGATAATTCTCTTCTCCCTCTTTTGGACCACACCCAACAAAAACAAAAGTCATAGCGAAGCTGAAAAGCACTGACAATAGCGACAAATTTAATAACCGTTTAATACTGGACCTCATAATCAAAAACCATTTAAATTACTACCCAAATATACTAAAGACATATAAATTATCAAAGGCTTTTCTATTATCTTTCCTATAATATTAACCCGTCTTATTCAATCTATTCCGCCCAAATCTAATACATCTAAGCCACAATAACACAGCACATTACTCACCCTCGCTGAAGCCTCTCTGTCTCATAGCTTCAAATGTAATTATTGCTGTTGATGTTGACACATTCAGAGAGTCAATCTTTCCACACATTGGTATTATTATACGCTTAGTAGCATTGTCTTTCCAAAAACTGGTCAGTCCATCAGCTTCCGTGCCCATAACGATTGCCGAAGGTTTCATAAAATCAACCTTATCATACCTCTCTGACGCCTCAAGCTCGGCAGCATAAACATTTATACCCCTATTCTTAAGCCAGTCCAAAGCCTCTGATGAAGTGCAAATCACTGTTTTAACAGTAAACAATCCTCCGACTCCGGAGCGTATGACATTAGGATTATACAAATCTGTTTTAGGATCACATATAAGCACAGCATCAACCCCTGCGGCATCAGCCGTTCTCAATATTGCACCCAAGTTGCCTGGCTTTTCAACAGATTCAATAACAATGATAAAAGGATTGTTCCCTACGTGCAAGTCAGACAAATAATGCCTCTTGGGTTTGGCCAATGCCACCAAACCATCCGAATTCACGCGATAGGCTATCCTTTCAAAAACATTTGGAGCAATCTCAAAAACATTCTTGTCAGCAATACCATCCAAAACATTTGGGTACTTGCTACCCTTAAAAAGCTCATAACACACATACACCGATTCTACCTCATACCCACCTTGCAAAGCCAGCGATAGCTCACGAGCCCCTTCTATGACGAACAAATTTTGTTCTTGTCGTTCTTTGCTCTTCGATAGTTTAATTATGTTCTTTATCGATTGATTTTGTGTGCTTGTAATCATCTCTCTTATAGTTCTTCTTTCTTCAGTAAAAACTTATCTATCACTTCTTTAAATGATTTCTTTGGCAATGCACCTACACCCATCTGTGGTTCCTCACCTATAGGTATAAATAGAAACATAGGAATGCTTCTTGCTCCAAACATCTGAGCCAATTCAGGTTCCTCGTCTACATCCACCTTGTAAATATATATTTCTCCACTATACTCAGTGGCCAAATCGGTAAGTATAGGAGATGTCACTCTACAGGGTCCACACCACTTTGCGTGAAAATCTATAATAGCCGGTTTGTCACCAATATATTTCCACTCTGTAGGATTGTTCTCGTAATCAAATACAAGTTCTTTAAAAGTTTCTTTTGTCAAATCTATAGGCTTGGCCGTAATCTTTTCTGAGGGCTGTTGTGCACTAAGCCCCAAAGCCACTAATAAAGATATAATTAGCACAACTGCTTTTTTCATAATAAATAATTTAGTCTGTGATTTTTAATAATGTAGATATATAAAAACTTCCTAAGCATTTAACCTAAAACTCTACAAAATAGTTACTCTCTCTGCCGGCACTCCAAAGCTTTTGGCTGTAACCTTATCGATTTTAACCTTCCAAATCTTGACGTTTACTACTGCCGGCTCCGAATAGCTGAATTCTCTATCCGAATATTGTCGCATAATGATATCAAGTGCTTTAACCTTCTCATCATAATCTTCCTCAAACTCAACCTTACCGTTACAAACAACACTTTCCGTCCTCATCCTATAACTACATGCTACCTGCTCATGTTGCCAAACCAGATCGGCATCCGTACAGAAAGTTATACATACATTAGGATTATTTTCTATTACCGACACAAGATATCCATCAGGTGCAGAGTGCAGATAAATAATATCTTCCTCCAAACCAAAATTCATAGGTAGCACATAAGGCAAACCCTCTTTATCTACCATTCCGAGAAAGCATATCGGACATTTTCTGATTATCTCCTCTATCCTCTCAAAATCTTCTGTAGGAATTGTTCTCATAAGTTATTGAATGCTTGTGTTATTACTCTAAAAATGTTTCTCTTCTGTCGACGGACCATCAATGGTCAAAATTCCATCTTCGTCTATGTTTACCTCATCTATAAAAACAACTCTCTCTTCTCCTGTACTCTTTGTTCTACCATGAAAGGCACTATATACCTTGTCACTACCCTTAAGTTTAAACAACATATTATGTCCCGTACCTGTTACATCGCCACCTTTCTCAATATTCTTCTCTAAGATAGGATTATTGTCAGCCTTAACAAATGGTCCTAACGGATTGTCCGACACGGCATAACCAACAGCATAATGTTCTCCTCCAAAGAAGTTTGCTGAATACATCATATATATCTTGCCTCCGTGCTCAAAAGCAAACGACCCTTCAGTCCATCGTCTGTTTATTTCACCGCTTGTCACAGACCTACTCTCCCACTCTGTCTGCGGGTCATCCATAGACGTTGGAGGTTGTAGAAGCAACACAGGTTCTCCTATCACCTCCTTAAAGTCATTCGAAATCTCAACCCCATATATCCAGCTCTCTTCAATCTCACCAAACAGTCCTTCAGCCTTAGCCCAGTCTGCAATCTCACTCTCAACGGGGTGTTTATAGCAACAACGTGAATAGTACAGATATGTCTTGCCATCATGTCGCAAAATATTAGCATCTATTATAGGATAGCCTGGGTCAAATAATGGAGCGTCTGACACCTCTATAAATGGACCTATAGGACTGTCTGCTACAGCAACACCAATCCTAAAGTTCTCCAACTCGTTTGTTGGATTAACCTTCCAGTCTGCACTATAAAACATATAATACTTGCCATCTATCTCATAAACCTCCGGTGCCCAATAGTTCTTCAATGTCCACGATTCAGGCTTACCTCCATCATATACCTGCCCTTCATAATGCCAATCCGCCAAGTTTTCAGAGCTGTAGGCGGCAAAACCTTTCTCTACCATGCCGGTGCCATACATATAATATTTGCCATCACTTGCCGACAAAACAAAGGGATCACCAAACTCTATTGGCAATGGATTTGAATATGTAACAACATCGTCACCACTACCCTTTTTATTGCTGTCATTACAACCGACTAAAGGTGCAATAAGTGCCAATAAAACAGAAATAAATAAGATATTATTTTTATACATAATGACTAATATATTACTAACTCTACTACCACAAATATACCTTTCTTTTGCTTATTACAAAACATTTAAACAAAAAAAGGAGAAACCCGATACAGATTTCTCCATTAATTCTTCAAAATCAAGCAACAACTATTTTACCTTATCCACAATAGCTTTAAAAGCCTCCGGATGATTCATTGCTAAATCGGCAAGTACCTTACGATTGATGTTGATGTTGTTTTTATTCAATGCACCCATAAAACGTGAGTAAGACATTCCATTCTCGCGAGCGGCAGCATTGATACGCTGAATCCACAATGCACGGAAGTTACGTTTTTTATTCTTACGGTCACGATAGGCATAAGTTAAACCCTTTTCCCAAGTATTTTTGGCAACTGTCCACACATTTTTGCGTGCGCCAAAATAACCTCTCGTTTGTTTAAGAACCTTTTTTCTTTTGTTGCGTGATGCAACATGATTTACTGATCTTGGCATAATGTTACTTTTTTTTTAGACGATAGCGCTCCCACTTTCTTCAGGGAATCTTAGTTGCATATACATCCTGTTAATAAATCTTTTTCTTTGGAAGTCAAATTATTGATACTACTTAAGTCCCAATAATTTCTTTACGTTGTTTTCGTCTGCTTTGTGAACAAGACCTGTAGCTGTCAGATTTCTCTTTTGCTTTTTAGTCTTTTTCGTCAAGATGTGACTCTTGTAAGCATGCTTCCTCTTGATTTTTCCTGTTCCGGTAAGGGCGAACCTCTTTTTGGCACCGGAATTAGTCTTCATTTTTGGCATTTTGCTTATTTTATATTTGTTATTATTCAATCAGCCTCATCTCCCCGGAGGCTTCAAAAAGTTCGCAAAGATAATAATTTTTTCTATATTAAAGAAACATCTGCAATTTATTTTACTCTCAATCTCTAAAAATACAAAACCACAATTCATTAATTATCACTCACTTCCAAAACAAATCAGGATTAGATGTATGAACACTCTCCGCAAACCTATAATGATATACACTCGACTTCCCAAGCTCAAAGCCTTCCGGAACCAAAGAAACATACACCCTGCTTTTTCTATTATCTCCCGTTTCCGAATCCATATCAGATATAACCTCTCTATTATACCAATAAGCATTTTTCGCCATATACCTATCATAGTAAAGACCTTTATTTGGCTTACCATCAATAAGGTAAGGTTTATCATTCGTCAAAAAATCATGCAACATCCTAATTGACATTGGATTACCATCTATGTCAGTAACAATATGATTCTGGTCCGAATCCAGCATAATCCACTGATCAAGCTCAGGCGAATATATCTCATTCACGACATGACAATCCATATCCGTAGAATCATAAGGCATACACGAAACCACCCTGGTTTTAATACCAACAGACAGCAACATATCTCTCATCATGATTGAATGCTGCCTGCAATTCATATAATTGCCTGTTGAATCCACGTACTTCCATAGGTCTATAGCATTCAAGCTTTTAGTCATCTCCTTAGGGTTGTCGTGTGGCTGATTTGATGAAACGAATGATTGAATCTTCAATCCTTTTTGCCACGTATCTTCTGTCCCATCAAAAAGAGTGTCAAGTTGAAAATACTCCCTTACCTTTAATAGTATTGAATCATTCATTGCATAATGAAAATTAATATCTAGTGTGTCAACATTATTATACTCAACAGCTTTAAGAAGTTTCACATAATCCTCTTTGAGATAATTAGAGGCCTCTCCTCTGAATACTGTCACCAATAATACAACAGCAACTATTAGTACTCCGACAACAGCCAGAACTGCGATACCAATTTTCTTTACAGTCTTATTCATAAAGATATCTTAATAATAACTGACAAAGTTACACTTTTTTATATACCTCTTCATCTTTTTCTACCTACAAGGAGACTATAATATCAGCCGACCACTAAATTAAATAAACCTCAGCATGGAGCATAAAAAACATCAGAAGCAATAGAACTCCTGATGTTACACAACTCTACAAACCTACTTTGCAATATATTATTACTTCTTTCTCTTGAAATTCAACTTTACACCTTCAAAGTCTAATATCAAATCTTTCTCACTAACAACAAAATTATAATCCATACTGCCAAAACTCTTAAATACCCCTTTACCACTTTTCGGATCATAGGTATATCCCCCTTCAAGTGCTTCATTCATTAAGAAAAATGAAAATCTTTGATTATTTATCTTTACCGCTATGGGCATCATCTCATTTGTGTATTGATTACGAGCCTCTCCAACCCATTCCGTACCTTCAAGTGATTCTAACTTTTCCCCTTCAACCGTCATCTCATCATCTTTTCCACAGGCCACCATTAAAATTATTGACAGCATAAAAAGTAATTTTTTCGCATTCATAGTTCTCTTTGTTTAATTATTAATACTAAAATTTGGCTTATAATATTATTGTTGTCAATCTCTCCTCATTACTAATGCTTACAAAATCAATATTCGTTTACCACTTATTATGTTAAGCATAAAATACCCCTATCAAAGGATTAATTCTTTAATATGTAAATCTACTTGCTTCTCGCTGTGAACGCTATTTATCTAAACACTAATCAGTTATATAAGCCTTTCTTTTGCATAACGGCATAATCGACTACCCTCTGCTTAAAAGCAAATATTTTCCATTGTATAACAAACAAAAGGTTCAAAAATATGACGGCCGGTAGTGCAATTTAGTGTTTTTTATAATTACTTTCAATACTTAAATCGCACCACCGGCCGTCTGTAATATAGCTCTACAGGCTCTATTCTTTATTTTCTGTGGGTTTCTTTTTTTGTCCTGCAGGTTTCTTAATCGGTGTAAGCATTATCGACATACGTTTGCCTTCCATAATTGGCATACTTTCAACTTTTGCGTAGTCTTCAAGGTCATTTGCAAACCTTAATAGCAACACCTCACCTTGTTCTTTAAATAGTATTGAACGCCCACGGAAAAACACAAAAGCCTTCACCTTTGCCCCATCGCTCAAAAACTTCTTAGCGTGATTAAGCTTAAAGTTATAATCATGATCATCAGTCTGTGGCCCAAACCTAATCTCCTTCACCGTCACCTTCACGGCTTTGGCCTTCTGTTCTTTAAGCTTCTTTTTTTGTTGATAAACAAACTTCTGATAATCAATAACTCTACATACTGGAGGTTTTGCCATAGGTGCAATCTCCACCAAGTCAAGCTCTTGTTCTTCAGCTATCTTTAGCGCCTCTCTTGTTGAATAAATTCCTTCTGTCACATTGTCGCCTACTAAGCGTACTTCCGGAACGCGTATGCGTTCATTAATTCGATGTTGGTCTTTTGAGTCTCTTCTCATTAAGATGCTTTTTGTTTATCTATTGTTTATTTATTAATTAATTTATTTTGTTTCAAATAATTTTTTATCGTCCACTCAATCCTGAGTCCATTTGTTCCTCTACCTCTTTAGTAACTAAGTCGGCAAAAGTAGTCAATTTTAATGTTCCTTTATCCTCTCCGCCCTGTTTTCTAACAGAAACCTCCTCATTTTCTGCCTCTTTCTCTCCCACAATAAGCAGATATGGTATTCGCTTCATCTCGTTGTCTCTAATCTTGCGACCCACTTTTTCGTTGCGGTCGTCAACATCAGTGCGTATGTCAACTTGTCTCAGCTGCTTTGCAACTTTATATGCATAGTCGTTGAACTTCTCGCTTACCGGCAAAACAGCCACCTGCGTTGGTGCAAGCCATAATGGGAACTTACCTGCGGTATGTTCTATGAGCAGTGCCACAAATCTCTCCATAGAACCAAAAGGTGCCCTGTGAATCATTACCGGACGGTGCTTCTGATTGTCGGCTCCGGTATATTCAAGTTCAAAACGCTCCGGCAGATTATAGTCTACCTGAATAGTTCCAAGTTGCCAACGTCTGCCCAATGCGTCTTTCACCATAAAATCGAGTTTAGGACCATAGAAAGCAGCCTCTCCCAACTCCACTACCGTCTTAAGGCCTTTCTCTTCACAAGCCTCAACAATAGCTCTCTCTGCTTTGTCCCAATTCTCATCCGTACCTATATATTTTTCCTTATCGTTAGGGTCTCTAAGAGATATTTGTGCCTCAAAGTTATGGAAATCAAGCGCATTAAATATAATAAAAATAATATCAACCACCTTAAGGAATTCATCCTTAACCTGGTCAGGAGTACAGAATATGTGTGCATCATCTTGAGTAAAACCCCTAACACGAGTCAAACCATGAAGTTCACCACTCTGCTCATATCTATATACAGTACCAAACTCTGCAAGTCTCAAAGGCAAATCTCTATATGACCTTGGAAACGCTTTATATATCTCACAATGGTGAGGGCAGTTCATAGGCTTAAGCAAAAACTCTTCTCCCTCCTCAGGTGTAGTAATCGGCTTAAATGAGTCTGCACCATACTTTGCATAGTGCCCTGAAGTCACGTATAACTGTTTGCCTCCGATATGAGGAGTCATTACCTGTTGATATTCAAACTTCAACTGAATCTTTTTCAGGAACTCTTCCAGCCTCAGTCTAAGTTGCGTACCCTTTGGCAACCATAATGGCAAACCTGCTCCAACAACAGGTGAAAAAGTGAACAACTGCAACTCCTTACCAATCTTTCTATGGTCGCGCTTTTTAGCCTCTTCCAACAACACTAAATACTCATCGAGCATCTTCTTCTTTGGAAATGTTATCCCATATAAGCGTGTCAGTTGTGGCAACTTTTCGTCTCCTCGCCAATAGGCTCCTGCAGCCGACAATATCTTTACTGCCTTTATGTATGAAGTATTAGGCAAGTGAGGACCTCGACAAAGGTCTGTAAAATTACCCTGCGTATATGTAGTTATTGTTCCATCTTCCAACTCTTCAATAAGCTCCACTTTATAATGTTCATCCCTTTCGGAAAACATCTTGATAGCGTCAGATTTTGAGATACTCTTTCGTGTAATTTCCTCTTTGGCTGCCGCAAGCTCCATCATTCTCTTTTCGATGCGTGGAAAATCCGCCTCCTTTATAGTTCGTCCCTCACCTGGATCAACATCATAGTAGAAGCCGTTCTCAATTGCCGGCCCAATACCAAACTTAATACCCGGATAGAGTTCCTGCAATGCTTCGGCCATCAAGTGTGCGCTCGAATGCCAGTAGGCATGCTTGCCTTCATCATCCTCCCATTTAAAGATATTTACATTGGAATCCTTCTCTATAGGACGAGTCAAATCCCAAGTCTCACCATTAACACTAACTGCCAATGCTTCTCTTGCCAAACGGCCACTAATACTCTCAGCTATCTCAAGTCCTGTGACTCCTCTCTCAAATTCTTTTACCGAAGAGTCAGGAAACGTAATTTTAATCATTATAAGTTATTCTTATTATGCTTTATTCTTATTCTAAATGCAAATTTAGTGATTTTGTGACAGATAAGCCCTTTTTTATAAACAAAAATGCTATTGCATCCTCTTTATTATGCTGTACGATTGAACAATACCAAGTTCTCCGGCTTTTCTCAAGTCGTCAAGTCCTTGTTCTGTCTCACCTATCGAAAGTCTGGAAATACCTCTGTTGAAGTACGCTTCCGCAAATTGTGGCTCCAATTCAATGGCCTTTGTATATTCAACTATTGCACTCCTAAAGTCTTTTTCCAAAAAATAAATCTCTGCCCTATTGTAATAGGCATAGAAGAATTTAGGGTTCAGCGCTATTATATCATTATACTCTTTTAATACAGAGTCATATTTTATCGACTTGATAGAAAAATCGCCACGTAGGTTTACATCTTTGTCAATTGTTGTTGGCTGTGGCACATCAGGTGACTGATACGATTCATACTCAATCTGTTTGGTCCTAATTGTGGCACGGGCAAAGTATGCCAGCAAAAGATCGGGTTTCAGCTCAATGGCTCTATCCATATCCTTGAGTGCATTCTCATAATCTTGCACCAGCATAAAGTCAATACCTCTTCCAAATATGTAGGATACATTGTCGGGGTCGGCTTCAAGTCGTCCTGAATAATCTTTTATCGAATTAAAATGTGTCTCAATCTGCACCTCATTCAAAGCAGCCTCATTGTTGGTTACCTTAAGCATCCAATACAGCTTCAGGTCATTATTTGTTCGCTCTACAACATCGCTGAAGTAAACAGGTCGACGCACATCATAATCACTCTCATAGTATGTTATCACAAATTTGGGTTCCAACTCCACATTTGCACTCATATTCTGCACCTTACCCCTGCTCTCACGCTGATATTGCGACTTCTCCGCCTTGTCCTCTTCCGTCGTAACAAGCAGATTAAACTTCTCTAAGTCTTGGTCCTTCTCGTCTCGTGTCTCTTTTGATGCTTTGGCAGATTCCTCCTTTGCCTTCAGTTCAGAGTCCGACATGCGTTGCGTTGTCAACTCTATGCTCCTTGCAGTATTGTAATCCCTCTCTGCTCCGGCCAGTTGGTTCAATTCTCGTTTCAGTTGCGAACGCATATAGTAACCGGTGAAGAACTCAGGATGCTCTTCCAACACCACATCCATATCCTTCAAAGCACTCTCATAATCCCCAATCTCATTGCTAAGCATTGCTCTATTTAGGTAGGCTATTGTATTGTCAGGTTCCAGCTCGATAACCTTGTCAAAGTCATGAATAGCTCTATTCCTATCTGCCACCTGTGCACGCAACAAACCTCTGTTGAAGCGCGCTATAAGGTTATTTTCGTCCATCTCAATAACCCTGTCATAGTCGGCCATAGCGCCTCTAAGGTCATTAAGATTATATTTCACAAGCCCCCTGTTTATATAATTACCCTCAAAGTATGGGTCAATACGTATAGCCTCATCAAAATCGGCAAGCGCTTTGTTGTATTCCTTCTGTTGAAGATAGAGCAAACCTCTGGCCGAAAAAGACTGCGATGTGTATGGGTCAATCTCAATTGCCTTGTTTAGGTCGCCCATAGCTTTCGTCGTATCTTCCATATCTATATACATCTGCGAACGAGCCAAATAACCGGGCGTATAATCGGGATATCTGTTAATCAGAACATCAAAAAACTTCTCTGCAACCTCAAAATATTTCATCTCTACATTGACTATTGCCATATTGACCAATGTCAATCTATCTTCAGGATAGAACTCCAAACTTCGTTTATAGTCTGTTGCGGCCAGCTCATACTTCTCCTGGTTTTGTCTTGCGGCTCCCCTCAACTGATATGCGGCAAGATAGTATGGGTTTCTGTCAAGACACGCGGTTGCATCCTCCTCGGCTCCCTTATAATCATCGAGCATAAACTTAGATACACCCCTATAATAGTATGGGTCGGCAAGGTATGGCTTTGCCAAAATCACCTGATTAAAATATTGTATTGCCAGAACATAATCTTCAAAATAGAGTGCATTTCTCCCTATTATCATCACACGCTCTGTGTTGACCTGCGACGATGCCGCGAAAAACGTAGCAAAAAAAATGATTATGCTCAGTAAAGTTTTCTTCATCTGCAGTTATTAAATCTTGTGCAATATACCACTTTTGAGTGTTTATTCATCAAAACGTTTAATTTCTCTCATTCCATCAGCCTTTTCTTCAATCGAAATCTTAACTGTATCTTCAGGCAGAAGAGGCTCAATCAATTCAGGCCATTCGATAAAACAAAGATTGCCACTATAAAGATAATCTTCATAACCCAAATCATAAACCTCTTCCAACTTGTTTACTCTGTAAAAGTCAAAGTGATATATAGAGCTTCCATCACCACTCTTATACTCATTTATGATTGCAAAGGTAGGGCTCGAAACAGTTTCTTTAACTCCTAACTGCTCGCAAATTGCTTTAATTAGCGTTGTCTTTCCGGCACCCATTGCACCATAAAATGCGAAAACTTTTTCTTTGTCAAAACTTTCCAAGAAAGTCTTTGCGGCATTGCCCACTTCGCTGATATCTTTAATCTTTATTTCCATCTAATTTCTCTTTGGTGTTAATTTAACAATAGGAACCATCATCTCTTCCATTGATATGCCCCCATGTTGAAAACTGTTCAAATAATAATTCAAACGACTATTGCGATTGTTGTCATATACAAAAAAATCACTATTCTGTGCAAAGATATACCTTGTACTCAAATTTGGTGATGGTAATCCAAAGTTTTCAGGTGAAATTATGTCAAATACTTTCTTGGGGTCGTAAGCCAGGCTTTTTCCAAACTTATATCTGACATTCTTACCCGTCTCACTGTCACCTTTAACTTTTATCGGGTTTTTCACTCTTATTGATCCGTGATCCGATGTGATAATTACTTTATATCCTTTTTCTGCAACCTTCTTCAACAGTAGTGTTATATACGAACGCTTAATCCATGATGTTGTAACCGACCTATATGATACCTCATCACCTGTCAACTCTCTCAACATCTCCGACTCTGTCCTTGCATGCGAAAAAAAGTCTATAAAATTAAATACTATCACATTCAAATCCTTCCTCTCCATCTCCGAAAACCTTTCCACCAACCTCTTACCTTCATAGGTATCATTCACTTTATGATAAGAAAACGTTTCATAGCGTTTGGCCGCCTCCATCATCCTACCGATAAGCACACTCTCCATGTTGTTTTTACCCTCATCCGAAAGTTCGCTTACCCACACATCGGAATATATTCTTGATAACTCGAGTGGCATCAAGCCCGAAAATATGCTGTTGCGCGAATATGGCGTTGCCGTGGGCAATATACTAAGGAAAACATCCTCATCATAGTCAAAATCTGATGACAGGTGAGGTTTAATGCTATCCCATTGGTCGAGTCTGAAATTATCTATCAAGATAAAGAAAAGCTTCTCACCTATATCCATCAATGGAAAAACATACTTTTTGAACACATCAGGGCTCAAAACAACATTTCTATCTCGCAGCCATTCAGCATAGTTGGCCCTAACAAATCTTGAGAATGAAATATTTGCCTCAACTTTCTGCATCTCCAGCATTTCATACATAGGGCTCCCGCTCTTTTCAAGCTCCAGTTCCCAATACACGAGCATCTTATAGAGATTTTTCCACTCCTCCACAGAGTTACTTCTAGCTATCTGCTCACCTATATCGCTGTAGGCATCACGATAATTGTTAGAAACTGTTTGCAATAACAGTTCACTTTTGTTCAGCAACTTCTTAACAGATAGCAGTATCTGATTAGGGTTTACCGGCTTCAGGAGATAATCGGCAATCTTCTTGCCAATGGCCAAATCCATTATCCCCTCATCCTCGTTCTGAGTTATCATAACAACGGGCACTTGAGGATTTATCTGATGCATCATAGTCAGCGTTTCCAACCCCGAGAGTCCCGGCATGTTCTCATCAAGAAAGACTATATCGTAGTTTCTCTCTGAAAAAACAGCTAAGGCATCCCTCCCATTATTCACACAATCAGTGGAATAGCCTTTCTCTTCAAGAAAAAGCACATGAGGTCGCAGAAGATCTATCTCGTCATCCACCCACAAAAAATGAGCCTTCCTATTCATACAACAAATTTAAGAATTAACTGTCTATCTCGCAATTTTTCATCAACCTATCCTCTACCCTACAACTACATATCATATATACGAAATCGTATATATAATGCGGAGAGGGTATAAAGAATGGGGGCAATTGCCATTATTCTAATATTTATGTTTGAGTTGTATAATTCATATTTACGCAACAAGAAACAGACTAAAGTTGTTGTTTATTGAGTTTTAACATTTTATGCAATGTTTAACCGTTTAATGTTTAAAAAAAGTGTAAATTTATTTTGAATAAGTGAAAAAATAAAATATCTTTGTAAGCCTTATATTGGAAAATAATATTTTCATAAGACTATTTTTATGCTAAGATATTCTCACATAGTGTTTATTGTACTATATCTGCTTATTGCGGTTTCCTGCAATAAGTCAGAATATACGCTTATAAAGGGTGAGATTGAAAATCTTGAGCTTCCTTATATAATTTCGACACATCAGAAAAAAGACTCTCTTGTTGTGGATACAATTGAGGTATCTGCCAATGGCAAGTTTAGCTATAAAGCGCAGATTGATTCGCTGACGGTTTTCTCTCTTTATATGAACAACAATGATGGCGTTGCCGTGGTTTTTGCCGACAAGGGTAACAAAATCAAAGTGAAAGGTGATGCCACACTGCCCGACCTTATTCGTGTCAAAGGCAGTGAGATAAATGATGACCTCACAAACTTTAAGGATGAGAATTCCAATTTGCTTGAACAGAGAGGACAGCTTATAAAGAATATCCAGCTTGACCAGAGTCTTGAGGTTGGGGAGCCTTCCGGGTCGAGCAAGATGGCTCACAAAAACAATGTGAACAACCTCAATCTGTTGAATCATGAACTAATGCTCGATGCCGAAGAGTATATAAAGGAGCATCCCGATAAGTTTTCGAGCTTGATTCTCATAAACAACTTTTTTGTAGATAGTGATAATCCTGCCGCTCTCGAAAGAGTGTTGGGATATATTGGAAGTGACTTGAAAAAATCGCATGTTGCGCGACGTCTTAAATCTTACTCGGATAGGCTGAACACATCCGCTGAAGGCAAGACAGTTCCATACTTTAGAGTGATGGACAAAGACAGCGTGACATTAACGCCAAATAATTTTAGAGGAAAGTATCTTCTTCTCTCCTTCGTTTCGTCAGATAATCAGAATTCACGCGAGAACATCGACCTTCTCAAACATGAGTATGAACTTGTTGACAAAGACAGTGTGGAGTTCGTTTCAGTCTACATAGACTCGGATGACTTTCCTATCGAATACAACGAGCAAGACTCCATACCATGGAAGATTGTTGAAGAGAAGGATGGATGGGGTTCGGAAATAGTTAAATCGCTCAACGTTCAGTACCTGCCGTTTAACATGCTGGTCGCCCCTGACGGAAAAATTAAGATGAGAAACATATCAGCACCTGCCATTTCGGAAGAGATTGGCAAGAAGATTGATGAAGAAGATAAGGTTTAGGATACTAAAAATACACTAATTTTAATGCTTGTAAAGGTCTATGGAGCTGCGGTTCAGGGCATAGATGCCACGTTAATAACCATTGAGGTAAATTGCTCCAGGGGTATCAGGTTTCTATTAGTTGGGCTGCCGGATGCTTCAGTTAAAGAGAGTCACGAACGTATTGTTTCGGCTCTTGAGGTTAATGGGTTAAAGTTTCCACGTAAACAGGTTGTAATAAATATGTCGCCTGCCGACATAAGGAAAGAGGGCTCTGCATACGATTTGCCTCTTGCCATTGGTGTGTTGGCGGCATCGGAGGCGGTAAATAGCGACAGTTTGGACGAATATATGTTGATGGGTGAACTTTCACTCGATGGTTCTATTCTGCCGATAAAGGGCGCTCTTCCAATGGCCTTGTTGGCCAAAGAAGCCGGGTTCAAAGGGTTCATTCTACCTGCAGAAAACGCAAAGGAGGCTGCCGTGGTGGACGGGTTGGATGTTTATGGCGTGCAAAACATCATGGAGGTTGTCAACTTCTTAAATGGAGACAATAAGCTTGAGCCTGTTTTCATAGACATCAATGCGGAATTTAGAAATCACAATAACGACTTAAGCCTTGACTTTGCAGACGTTAAAGGTCAAGAAAATGTAAAAAGAGCATTGGAGGTTGCTGCCGCAGGTAATCATAACATCATCTTGGTCGGTCCTCCCGGTTCAGGTAAGTCTATGCTTGCAAAGCGTATGTCGTCAATACTGCCACCATTGACACTCGACGAAGCGTTGGAAACTACAAAGATACATAGTGTTGCAGGCAAGACCTCTATAAACAATTCACTCCTATTTAACAGACCATTCAGGTCGCCACACCATTCAATAAGCGACATAGCAATGGTTGGTGGAGGGTCGTACCCTCAACCGGGTGAAATAAGTCTGTCTCACAATGGTATTCTGTTCCTAGACGAACTGCCGGAGTATAGGAGAAGCGTTTTGGAGGTGTTGCGACAACCTCTCGAAGATAGGACAATCACTATCTCAAGAGCCAAGTACAGTGTAAATTACCCCGCAGGGTTTATGCTCGTTGCTGCAATGAATCCGTGTCCGTGCGGATTTCACAATCACCCAACCAGGGAATGTGTTTGTGCACCGGGAGCTGTATCAAAATATATGAACAAAATATCGGGGCCTCTACTCGACAGAATAGACCTACAGATTGAGGTTACTCCTGTGACCTTTGAAAAAATATCAGAGAAAAGCCATGCTGAACACAGTGAGCAGATACGTGAGAGAGTAATGAGAGCAAGGGAAATTCAAGCAAAGCGGTTTGCTCCTTATGATGGCATACACAACAATTCGCAGATGACAAGCAAGATGTTGCATAAATATGCTTCACCAGATGCCATGGGGCTTAAACTGCTAAAAACTGCTATGGAGCGTCGTTCTCTTTCAGCAAGGGCTTATGATAGAATTCTAAAGGTTTCAAGAACTATTGCCGACCTTGAGGGTAGCGAAAATATTTCCCCTGCACATATTGCAGAAGCAATCAACTATAGGAACTTGGACAGCGAAGCATGGGCTCATTAACTATTGAAACATATTAGCGCTTCTCGAAATGATGGTCGTCATAATATCGGGTGAAGGTGTGTCCCCAACGAAAGCCTTTTGCTCGAAACTCTTTTACTATGATATGGTTGGGATGCAGAGTGCCATTGACTGTGGTATCTAATACTGCACCGGCAGGCATGTTGGGCCTGTCCTCCAACTTATATCTTAAAGGGTTGAACCTGGGATTTATGTCAATAGCCATGCCTTTGGCGTGCTTTGAATACGTTATGTTTCTATAGCAGAAACTGTAGGTGTTGTTATCCTCCATTGAGAGGCTGTCGTTCCAACCATATCGCACTATGGGTATTACTTTGTCTACAACAAATCCTTGCGCCTGCATGTAATTGAACATATATTTTATGTCCTCTGATATTAGTTTATTGGTCAATATTTGACCTTTATGCGTTAAGCCATCAGTTGACGTGTAATATACATCTATCAACTCTAACTGCCGGATGATGCTGGAGGGAGCATTTGACCCTTCTACAGCTTGCAGGAAGGTGTAATCCGCATCGATTATGGTATCAACCACCTCTATTGGAGTCTCTTCAACTTGTGGTGGTTGCGTGTCCTCTTTAACCTCTCGCTTTGCGCCGTTTCCTGAACAACCGGCAAATATTAGTATAAAAATAAGCAGAGTGAAGCAAGAATTTTTCATCGTGACGAGACGTAATTCATCAATATATCTCCAAGCCAAACTCGTCAGCCAGTTCCTGTAAAGTGTTGTTTTCCTCGACCATATTGTCGAATACCTCTCTCGGGCTCAGCGGTCTAGCGACAACATTATCTTTGGTTATTTTAATATCAATCTTGACATTGTCGTTGTTTATTTTTTTACGCAAGAAGGATAGGATGTTAATATAGTAACCCAGTATATACTCTTTGTTGATTTCGCTGTTTACAACAACTTCAAAGTGGTTCTCGCCTATCTGCTTTGGAACACTTATAGTCATAGTGTTCTTCAGCAACTTCTCCTCTTGCAGGTTTTCTGCATACTCTTTCCACGCATTAACCAGGTCTTCCTCCGTGTATGGGTCATTATTTTTGGTTTTGTCGTTCTGCAGATGTTCCTCCGGCTCAGTATCTCCCTTCGTTTCATTGAAGGATTTAAGAGAAACTCCCATACCTTTGAATACGTTTGACTTTTTAGGTTTTTCAGCAGGCTTTTCTTCAGGTTGTGAGACAACGCTTCTTGGACTTACATCATCTTTTGGCGTAGGTGTAGCAGTAACCGTCTCTGCTTTAGATTCAACCTCCCGGCGTTCAGTAGTTCTGTCTTTTGCTACTACTGTCTTAAGAGGTTTTTTTTTACTTGTATCAATTAGTTCGGGGTTGTGGTTCAGCTGACACATCTTAATTAAGGCCAACTCGATAAGAAGCCGTCTGTTTTTACTCTCGCGATATTTTAAGTCGCAGTCGTTTGCCAAATCAATAGCTTGATAAAGGAACGCATAGTCGCAACGCTTTGCCATATCAACATATCTACTGCGAATTACCGAACCTACTTGGAACAACTTTACCGTCCTCTCATCCTTTGAAACGAGCAGGTCTCTGAAATGGGTGGCTAATCCATTAATAACATACTGCCCCTCAAACCCATGTGAAAGAATATTATCAAACAACAAGAGGCACTCCATTACATCGCCCTTTAGAATTGCATCAGTCAGGCGAAAATAGTACTCGTAATCAAGCACATTGAGATTTTCTATGACAGCCTTGTAGGTTACATTACCTTGGCTGAAGCTTGCCGTTTGGTCGAAAAGAGAAAGAGCATCACGCATACCACCATCGGCCTTTTGAGCAATCACATTAAGTGCTTCAGGCTCAGTCTTGATATTTTCATTGTCTGCAACATATTGCAGGTAGTTGACTATGTCATCAACAGTGATTCTATTGAAGTCATATACCTGACATCGTGATAATATGGTAGGTATAATCTTCTGTTTCTCGGTTGTAGCAAGAATGAATATTGCATGCGCAGGCGGTTCTTCAAGGGTTTTGAGGAATGAGTTGAAAGCGGCCTGAGACAGCATATGCACCTCATCGACTATATATACTTTGTACTTTCCTATCTGAGGAGGTATGCGAACCTGTTCGATTAGTGTTCTTATGTCGTCAACACTGTTGTTGGAAGCAGCATCGAGCTCATGGATGTTATAGGAACGTTGCTCGTTGAAAGCAACACAAGACTCGCACTTGTTGCAGGCCTCGCCTTCGGGTGTTAGGTCTAAGCAGTTTATAGTCTTGGCAAAAATCCTGGCGCAGGTGGTTTTCCCCACTCCTCTTGGTCCGCTGAACAGGTAGGCGTGTGCCAGCTTTTTAGTCTGAATGGCATTCTTAAGTGTTTGCGTAAGAGCCTCCTGTCCCACCACGCTTTTAAACGTTGAGGGTCTATATTTTCTGGCAGAAACTATATAATCATCCATGTGTTTGTATAGGAAATAATGAAAACACAAATATACTAAATTTATCAGAACACTTCTATTCTATTTTTTTCATATCTTTATAGCTTAAATTACACTAACGAAAGGAATATTGCAATATTAATTATCTGACTTTATGGACAAAAGACTACCAATTTGTATCACATACGTTGCATTGATGTTGCTTGTGGTATGGTCATGCTCGTCGACCAAAAAGGCTAACGTCGGCGAAGAGAATATAGCTCATAATCAAGATGCTGAAAAGAATATAGAGCAGGCTCCGTCAACTGAAGGGTTTGTAATGCCGGATATTCCTTTGGTGATAACCGAACCAAATGAGAGGGCAAAGTATTTGGTTGAACATTTTTGGGAGAATTTTGATTTCACGAATGAGAAACTGATTGGTCGGCCGGAAATTACCGAGCAAGGACTCGTGGACTATATTGGTTTGATGGAATATGTGGATAGAGATGTGTTCAACCGCTCGCTTCGCAACACTGTTGGTTTGGCAAGCAAGGACTCTGCTATGTTAGAGCATTTTGGACACCTTTTTGAAAAATATTTCTATGACCCTAATTCTCCTTTTAGAAATGAGGAGGCTTATATTTCAGTATTGGAAGAACTTGGTAAATCTAAAGTCCTTAGTGTTGCGAGTAAATCGAGATATGAGTTTCAATTGGAGATGGTTAAGAAAAACAGAGTTGGCAACAAGGCTAACAACTTTAACTACACGCTGGCTTCGGGACAAACATTGAATCTTTATGATCTCAAGAGCGAATATACAATTATCATTTTTTCTAATCCGGGCTGCCCTACGTGCAAAGGTGTTATGCAACAGTTAAATTTGTCCGATCCAATAAATAAGGCGTTATCAATGAATACTCCTTCACGCACAATGTTGACCATACTTACAATCTATATAGATGATAACTTAGATGAATGGCACTCACATCTGGCTGAGCTCCCTACGAACTGGACTCATGCTTATGACAAGGACAACAAGATATCTAAAAACAGGCTGTATGACATAAAAGCAATCCCTACGCTTTATCTGTTGGACAAGGATAAAAAGGTACTTCAGAAGGACACATCACCTAATGCTTTAGAGTCTTTTTTTACCGTGAGTATTTAATCCACAGTCTATATAATGCTGATTATTTGAAGCTTACGTGGCAATTTAACATTTATAACGTAAGTTTTAGACTTAAATGTTCGTTATTACAAAAAACTGTACTATGTTTGCGTGCTGAAAATATTTGGTCGCCTTAGCGAAGGGACTAAAAGATAAGGGTTTAGCTGATGCGTGATGCTTCAGAAAACCATATTACTAACCAAAATAATTATATATGAAGTACGTGAACTTTTGCTTGGTAGTGTTTTTTACACTGCTATTATCAGCGGGTTCGGTTGAGAAGAAAGTTCCTTCAATAGGTTATTATCCGGGAGAGGCAATGCCAAACATTGTTTTGACGGATTTGGAAGGAAACACTCACACCCTGAAAGATTATAAAGGCAAAAAAGTTGTGGTAAGTATGTGGGCTACGTATGATGCTCAGTCGAGAGCAAATAATGTGCTATTGCACAACATCTTAGAATTTTCTGACAAAGATGTGTATTTCCTTTCGATAGCTTTTGACGAGAATGTCAATTTAGTTAAAAGAACATTGAATATTGACGCCCTCAACAGTAAATCGAATTTTTGTGAAGTTAATGGTAAAGATTCAAAGTTGTACAGAGAGTTGAAACTTAATCGTGGTTTCAGGAATTACTTAATTGACGAGAATGGAATTATTAAGGCTATGAACTTTACTCCACAAGAATTAAAAGCGGTCATTTGATTAATCAATAGGTATTTTTTAATAGCGAGTCTTTTTGGCTCGCTATTTTTGTTTTGGGAAAACATCTTACGGGAAATATTTGTTAAGACATCAGACGTGATTATTACAGCTTATAACAAAACTATTATGGATTCTAAGAATAATATATATAACAAGGCAACTCTCCCAGTTTTGGGTATGTCATGCGCAGGATGTGCAAGCAATACAGAAAATGCAGTGCGTAAGGCTAAGGGAGTGGTTACATCTAACGTCAACTTTGCCACAGGTAACTTGATAGTTGAGTATGACCCTAAAGTAACTAATGTTTTGGAAATAAAAAAGGTAGTTCAAGATGCCGGCTATGACCTACTTATAGAAGACGAAGAAAAACAACAGGAAGCTATTGATAGCATTAAAAGAGAACAATACGAGAGTCTAAAAAAGAGGGCTATTTGGGCAACAGTACTTTCCATACCTATTGTTGTCATAGGCATGTTTATGATGGATATGCCTTATGCCAATCTAATAATGTGGGTATTGGCAACTCCTGTTCTGGTATGGTTTGGTAGAGATTTCTACATAAATGCGTGGAAGCAAGCCAAACACAGATCGGCTAATATGGATACCTTAGTTGCCCTAAGTACGGGCATTGCATATCTATTCAGTGTTTTCAACATGCTTTATCCTGAATTCTGGGAGAGCAGAGGATTAGAAGCTCACGTATATTTTGAGGCATCTGCCGTAATTATTACCTTCATACTACTGGGAAGAATGCTTGAAGAACGTGCAAAGAGCAACACATCCACAGCTATAAGTAAGTTGATGGGGTTGAAGCCCAAAAATGTTACAATCATTGCTGATGACGGCACGCACAAAGTAAGACCAATAGAGGAGGTGGTAGCAGGCGATATGATACTTGTAAGACCGGGAGACAAAATACCTGTTGACGGAGTGGTAGTATCTGGAAATTCGTATGTAGACGAAAGCATGCTAAGTGGAGAACCTATTCCCGTTAGTAAACAAGAGGGTGATAAAGTTTTTGCCGGCACGCTCAATCAAAAAGGAAGTTTTAGCTTTAAAGCACTTAATGTAGGGAAAGATACACTGCTTTCACAAATCATAAAGGCAGTACAAGATGCACAAGGTAGTAAAGCTCCGGTTCAAAAGATAGTGGACAAAATAGCATCTGTGTTTGTTCCCGTGGTTATCGGCATTGCTATATTAACTCTATTGATTTGGGCTATATTTGGCGGAGAGAATGGCTTAACTTTTGGAATACTTACATCTATCACAGTGTTAGTCATTGCGTGTCCATGTGCATTAGGGTTAGCCACGCCTACAGCCATCATGGTAGGTATAGGCAAAGGTGCCGAAAACGGAGTACTGATCAAGGATGCCGAGAGCATTGAATTATTAAGAAAGGTTAACACAATAGTCATTGATAAAACAGGTACTATAACAGAAGGCAAACCCGAGGTGACAAACATCAAATGGCTTGATGATGACAGTTCTATGAGCCATGTCATATATCTGTTAGAAAGGCAATCTGAACATCCACTGGCAGAGGCTATTGTGAGTTACCTAAGACCATCTAACAACGAAAACAAGTATGCCACAAATAAAATATCTCACTTTGAGAGTTTAACAGGAAGCGGTGTTGTCGGATCATATGAGGGTAATAATTATTACGTAGGTAACTTAAAGCTAATGCAAGAACACAATATCAGTATCGACTCTGAAATGAGGCACCTTTCAGAAGAGTGGAGCTCTAAAGCAAATACCATAGTTTGGTTTGCTGATAGTGAAAAGGCACTTGCTATTATCTCTATTGCTGATAAGATTAAAGATACGTCTATATCAGCCATTAAAGAATTGAATTCAATGGGGAAGGAACTCATAATGCTGACCGGAGACAACCAAAATACTGCAGAGGCTATTTCCAAACAGGCAGGTATCGAGGAATATAAGGCAGAACTATTGCCTCAAGACAAAGCTGATGTAATTAAGCAACTGCAATCAAAGGGAAAAACTGTTGCTATGATAGGAGATGGGATAAATGACAGTACAGCGCTAGCAACAGCCGATGTTGGTATCGCTATGGGGAAAGGTAGTGATATAGCAATGGAAACTGCCAAGATAACTATTATCTCATCAGACCTGAACAAAATACCTTTTGCAATAAATCTATCGAATCAAACGGTAAGAACAATAAAACAGAATCTATTCTGGGCATTTATATACAACTTGATTGGCATTCCAATTGCTGCTGGAATACTTTATCCTATTAATGGCTTTTTACTTAATCCAATGATTGCCGGCGCAACCATGGCATTGAGTAGTGTAAGTGTTGTTTCTAATAGTCTGAGAATAAAATACAAGAAATAAACAGCAATTCTTATTACACTCTTTGATAAAACAAACATTTATACATGCAAATATTTTGCGGTAAATGCTATATCTTTGACATCGGAAAATAAAAAGTATATAAATGGATAACAAACAGCTATCTTTAGCACAAAAGAGTGTAATAGGTGTGCAATTCCTCTTCGTCGCATTTGGAGCCACCGTACTTGTGCCACTCTTAGTGGGGTTAGATCCCTCAACAGCACTATTTACCGCAGGAGTTGGAACCCTGATTTTTCACTTTGTAACACGTGGTGTCGTACCAATATTCCTCGGCAGTAGCTTTGCATTTATTGCACCAATAATAAAAGCTACCGAACTATATGGACTACCTGGAACTCTCTCGGGTCTAATCTCTGTCGGTCTCGTCTACTTCCTTATGAGTGCTCTGGTGAAGTGGCAAGGAGTAAAAGTGGTTAAACGCCTTTTTCCTCCGGTTGTAATAGGACCGGTAATAATGTTGATTGGTCTCTCCCTGGCAGGCACAGGAGTAAACATGGCGGCAGAGGACTGGTTACTTGCTATTATCTCACTAACCACTGCTATAATAGTCACAATGTTCGCAAAGGGAATGTTAAAGCTGATACCCATATTTGCAGGTATCATAGTAGGATATATTGTGGCACTATCGATGGGTAAGATTGATATAACAAATATAGCAGAAGCGTCATGGTTCAGTCTGCCTCAATTCCAAAAAGCTGAATTTAACTGGAATGCCATATTGTTCATGATACCTGTTGCCATAGCTCCGGCAATTGAGCATGTGGGTGACTTGTATACTGTAAGCCAAGTAGCTAACAAAGACTTCGTCAAATCTCCAGGACTCCATAGAACGATGCTTGGCGATGGGCTGGCATGCGTCTTTGCGGGATTGGTAGGCGGACCACCGGTAACAACCTATTCAGAAGTAACAGGTGCAATGGTTCTTACAAAAGTTACCGACCCCACAGTAATAAGAATTGCTGCAATAACCAGCATACTCTTCTCAACAGTTGGAAAAATTAGCGCTTTCTTACGCTCCATTCCCAGTTCCGTACTGGGTGGTATCATGCTGTTGCTCTTCGGTATGATTGCATCAACCGGAATAAATAACATGATCCATAACAAGACCGATATGAACAACACAAGAAACCTGATAATCGTTTCTTTGATTCTTACAACAGGCATCGGCGGTGCTGTTCTGCAAATAGGGAACTTCAGCATAACAGGTATAGGACTATCTGCACTTATAGGCATTGTCCTAAACCTGATACTACCTCACTCTAAAGAAGAGAAACTGGCAGAAAAATAAAATAAAAGATTATAAATCCCTGATAACTATATTACGCTCAAGTCTGCTCTTGGGCGTAATGTCAGGTTGATTTGCATCATCTTTATCTCTATAGCCTATGGCTACTGCAAATAGGGCTTTATAATTGTCTTCACCTAATATCTTGTCATACTCTGCAGACTCAATACCCTCCATAGGAGTTGAATCTATTCCCATACTTGCACAGGCACATAAGAAATACCCTAATGCTATATATACTTGGCTCCTCATCCATACTCTTATATCACCCTCACTAATAGACTTCATATAGTTTTCATAATAATCTATAGTACCTTCTGAAAGTTGACTCAATCTCTCTTTCTCGAAAACCTCAGAATCCTTACAAACAGAGAAAACTACTGTATGACTGGAATTCAATACTTTGTTACGATTATATCTTGATTGTTCTGCCAATTTATTCTTAGTCTCCCCATCGCCTACAAATGTAAATTTCCAAGGCTGACTGTTTATAGATGAAGGACTTAGCCTCAAAATCTCTTTAAGGGTTTCAATTGTCTCATTATCTATTCGTTTGCTCGAATCGTACTTCTTAGTAGTATATCTACTTTTTGCTAAATCTATAAAGTTCATAATATATTATTTTTATTTATAATTTATCCACCTCATCATTTCCTTGATTGAAGGTTTCTTACCATACATCAATATTCCCACTCTATATATCTTTGCCGCAACGATTGATATTAGTATAAACGTACCATACAACAACACTAACGACAAAAGTATTTCCCAAAAGGCTACCCCAAACGGCACTCTCACCATCATCACTATAGGAGAAGTAAATGGTATGAGAGATGTCCAGAATGCAAGTGGTCCATCAGGATTGTTCACACTATAAAAACCTGCAAGAAATGCAAACACTATAATTATAGTAACCGGAGTCATAAACTGTGCCGTATCCTCATCACTATCAACAGCCGAAGCAAACATGGCAAATATTGATGCATAAAGAACATATCCACCAATGAAGTATAGTATGAAATAAACACCAATCTCTAACCAGTTTACACTGCTTACTGCGGTCATAATACCCTCAATGTCAACATCACTCATACTTGATGACACCTCCGCAGCCTGCTCTAGCGATGATATGTAAAATGACGCACCTGAAAATAGTACGAACAACAACACTACCCATACGGCAAGTTGTGTCAGCCCAACCAAACCAATGCCTACAATCTTTCCAATCAACAACTTAACTGGCTTAACCGATGATACCATAACCTCAACAACACGACTCTTCTTCTCTTCCATAACTCCCTGCATAACCATACTACCATACATCAGAATGAACATATAGATGAGGAACGTAAACACCATACCTATTACTGTCGACAGCTCGGTAGATGATTCTGTAATATTGCCTCCCTCTTTTATACGCAAGGTCTTTATTGTTATACCCGGACTCTCTTCCACAATATTTCTAACCTCTCTTATAGCTTCGCTGTTAACTCCTTCCGATTCTGTCAAAGCATCCAGACGTTGCTCCGTAACCTTCTCATTCAACACACCCTGTATCATTGTCTGCAAGTCCAATGACGCCTGTTTCTCAGACATAAGCGAGACAGCGTTGGGTCTCTTATTCAAATCATCAGTGATGTGCAACACAGCAAATAAATCGTCACCTATCCTGCTTTGCGCGGCTTCAACATTCTCATCCGACGAAAGAACCTCAAACTTGTACTGATCAGTAGACTCAAACAAAGGTGCATACAAACCGCTTTTGTCTATTATAACCACATCTTTGGTGTTACCATCGTTGAGTGTTGACAACCACAACGGCACAAGTGACAACAGCACAATCAAAAAGGGCATCAATATAGTAAGAATCAAAAATGATTTCTTCCTTACTCTCGTCAAATATTCTCTTTGTATTACTAAACCCAAACTGTTCATATCACGCTTTTGTTACTGTGTTAATAAATACATCGTTCATAGTGGGCAACTCCTCATCGTAGCTCATAATCTCATATCTGTCAAACATCATCTTTGCAAGCTCATTGTTCGAAATATCCGTAAGCTTCTTAATTCTCAAATCTATGAACTCATGATATCTCTCGTTGGATAGCACCTCAAAGGCCGGATGGTCAAAATCAAAAGTATCACTCAATATTCTAAAACGGAATATATTAGGTCTGTTATCTTTTCTTATGTCATACACATTACCCTGCAACACCACTTGAGACTTGTTGATTAGTGCAATGTTGTCACACAACTCCTCTACCGATTCCATGTTATGTGTGGAAAGAATTATTGTTTTACCCTCACCTTTCAGCCTCAGCATCTCGTTTTTAACTATCTCCGCATTCACAGGATCGAAGCCACTGAATGGCTCGTCAAAAATCAAAAGCTCGGGATCATGAATAACAGTAGAGATAAACTGAACTTTCTGTTGCATTCCCTTCGACAGCTCTTCCACCTTCCTATCATACCAATTCATGATGTCGAAGCGCTTAAACCACTTCATCAATTCATCATGTGCCTTCCTCTTCTCCATACCTCTAAGTTGAGCAAGATACATCGCCTGCTCGCCAACCTTCATCTTCCTATATAATCCTCGCTCCTCCGGCAAATAACCTATCTTGTACACATCCTCTTTAGTCGACAAGTGCCCGTCAATTCTAACCTCTCCACTGTCGGGAGCCGTTATCCGTGTAATTATTCTTATAAGAGTAGTCTTACCCGCACCATTTGGCCCGAGCAATCCAAACACAGTCCCTTTCGGCACTTGAATGCTAACCTTGTTCAGTGCCAAATGATCAGCATATTGTTTAACTACATCAATAGTTTCTAAAAACATGATTCCTCTTTTAATATTTTAGTATTATCCTCTCGCCCAGCTGTTTTGCTAAAAACCTCCTAATCTCCTGAAGCTCCTTTAATCTTGAAATAAGCGACAAATAATCATCGCTGTCTCCTTTTTTCAACTCCGCCTTTACCTCTTCAATCTTCTTGGTCACATAAGCATTCTTAAGCTCTGTAGTTGCACGTGGCACTATCGTCATCAGATGATTCTCCTCCAGCAATCGAGAGTTTTTGTCTCCTACCTCCTCTCCCAGCATCTTCGAATGTATCTTACTCAAATGATATTTATCGCTCAACAGCTCCGATGCCACTTTGCTTATCTCCTGATCAGGGAAGTTGAGAAAATACTGGGCCGAATCAAAATTATCATTTCCTACATGCTCAACCGCCTCATCAAAAATATGTTGATATATACTGTTCTTAAATTTTATTTCATCTCTTTCCAGATCATACTGTATGAACTCTGTAACTCCCGGTCCTTCATCCACCAAAATCTGCATCTCCTTTGTCTGGCCTCCTTCACCATAACGCTTAGTCTCATATTTCCTATACATCGGTGTGTTGCCATATCTGACTATATATCTTATGATTTCACGCTCATAAACATCAAAGTCACCACTCTTGTTGAGTCCGGAGGCCTCTTTTTCCGTAGAAGATGGCTTTTCATCGGCAACTTCACCACCAAGATCAACCCCCGTTTCGCGATCTTTTTGTTCACGCTTCTTCTCCCAATTGCGTTTTCTTATTTTGTTCACCTCATTTATCAACACACGCTCCTGAATATTCAGCAACTGTGCCGACTCCTGTATGTAAACAGAGCGTTTAATGTTATTGGGTATTATTGATATACTCTCCACCACACTGCTTATCATGCCGGCGCGTTTAATGGGGTCATCGCCAACCTCTTCTATCAAAAGTTCCGTCTTGAATCTAATAAAATCAGTCTCGTTTTCTTCTATATAACGAGCAAAGCTATCAGCATTTTGCTTCTTGGCAAAAGAGTCGGGGTCTTCTCCATCTGGCAACAATACAACCTTCACATTCATACCCTCTTCCAGCAACAAGTCTATACCTCTTAGTGCGGCATTTATACCCGCCTTATCACCATCATACAGAACCGTCACATTCTCTGTAAACCTATGAATGAGCCTTATCTGTCCGTGTGTCAAAGCAGTGCCCGACGAAGCCACAACATTCTCCACACCTGCTTGATGCATTGATATCACATCTGTGTAACCTTCAACCAGAAAACACTTCTCCTGCTTAACTATTGCTCCTTTGGCAAAATATAAGCCATATAGTTCCCTACTCTTAGAGTATATTTCACTCTCTGGTGAATTTACATATTTACCTGTATTTGGCACCTTCTTGAGTATCCTGCCACCAAAACCTACAACTTTGCCCGATAGTGTGTGAATGGGGAACATCACTCTGCCTCTGAAGCGGTCAATCAATGGTTTCCCGCTCTCTCCTCCTGTGGACAATCCCGTCTTGAGTAGGTAGTCACGGTTATATCCCATTTTTTGGGCCTCTGCAGAAAAAGCATCTCTCTGCTCAAGACTATAACCAAGCTGAAACTTCTTGATGATATCTTCCCTAAAGCCGCGCTCCTTGAAGTAGCTCATGCCTATGGCTATGCCTTCCTGACTTTCATGCAACATTTTCACAAAGTAATCGCGAGCATATTCATTCAATATAAACATGCTCTCCCTGTCACTTTGAGCCTGTCGCTCCTCATCAGTGTACTCTTTCTCCTCTATCTCGATGTTGTACTTCTTGGCAAGGTACCTCAAAGCATCAAAATAGTTGAGATTCTCATGCTTCATGATAAAATGTATAGGAGTGCCGCCTTCTCCACACGAAAAACATTTGCAGATATTCTTTGCCGGAGAAACATAAAACGATGGATTCCTATCATCATGAAACGGACACAAACCAACCCAGTTTACCCCACGCTTGCGCAGGGTAACAAAATCAGATACAACCTCATAAATCTGGGCCGTATCTTGGATTTTAGATATAGTAATCTGATCAATCATACCTTACCACAAATGTATGTATTTTGTAGCTAAAAATGAAACTATAGCCACTATATAGTTGTGCCTAAAATATCCTATACTCTTGATTTAAAAAAACAGCATCATTACGCCTTAAAACATTGCTTATTTACCATCAAACCGACAAACATTTTCACAAACGTGAACAAAGAAAAGTATCTATATACAAAGATGATTAAGAATAAAAGACGATGTTTATCTTTTTTTTATACATTTGTGTAAAATTGCAATTCGTCATTAATTTCACAAAACAAACAGACAATATGAAAGAAATAGATTGGTCGAACCTGTCTTTTGGTTACATGAAGACCGACTACAACATCCGTTCTCATTATGCAGACGGCAAATGGAGTGAACCAACTGCTGAAACATCAGAATATATCAACCTTCACATGGCTGCCACATGCCTGCACTATGGTCAGGAAGTATTTGAAGGGCTAAAAGCTTTTAGGGGAAAAGACGGAAAAATTCGCATATTCAGAATGCACGAAAACGCCTTGCGCATACAATCTTCTTGTCGCGGCATACTTATGGCAGAAACACCTGTAGAACTATTTGAGAAAATGGTGATTATGGCTGTAAAGAAAAACGAAAGATTCGTGCCTCCATACGAAAGCGGAGCATCTCTCTATATCCGCCCAATAATGATTGGAACAAGCCCACAGATTGGAGTAAAACAGGCTACAGAATATACTTTCATAATATTTGTCACTCCCGTAGGGCCTTACTTCAAAGAGGGCTTCAAACCTACTCCCATGGTCATCATGCGTGAATATGACCGTGCGGCACCTCTAGGAACGGGAACCTACAAAGTGGGTGGCAACTATGCAGCCAGCCTCGTAGCGGGTGACAAAGCTCACAAGATGGGATATTCTGCTGTACTGTATCTTGATGCCAAAGAGAAGAAATACATCGACGAATGTGGCCCTGCAAACTTCTTCGGCATAAGGGACAACACCTACATAACACCAAAATCAACATCCATCTTGCCGTCAATCACCAACAAGAGCCTTATGCAGTTGGCTAAAGACATGGGCATGAAAGTGGAACAACGCAAGGTGCTCGAAGAAGAACTATCCACCTTCGAAGAAACTGGAGCTTGTGGCACTGCAGCTGTCATAAGCCCTATACTAAGGATTGACGATATAAGTGAAAACAAGACGTACCATTTTTGCAAAGATGGCAAAGCAGGTCCAATAAGCGAAAAGCTATATCACAAGTTGAGAAACATTCAGTATGGCGACGAGCCCGACATTCACGGCTGGGTCACCATTGTGGAATAAATAGACAAAACTCGCAATGCGCTGTTAATCAAAGCGCTTACTAACTATCATATCGGGAGTGTGTAACTATAATCATGGTGTCACACTCCTTTCCTTTTCTATAATTATGCTCATTCTGTCACAAACATAAAACATCACCCACATACAGATAAACAGCAACACATAAGGTTACAACATTGCCTATAACTCAATAACCTCTAAAAACATTTAGTATAGAAAAATCTTTTTCAATGCTTCGCAACCAACTACCAATCTTTATACGGACAATTAACAAGTGACGAGTTATAATATCTGGGATCTCCCGTCACCTCTTCACCGAGCCAGTCAGGACTCTCAAAATACTCATCTTCACTGCCCAGCTCCACCTCAGCCACAACCAACCCCTCGTTGTCTCCATAAAACTCATCAACCTCAAAGGTGTGACTTCCAACCTCAACTAAAAAACGTCTCTTGTCAATCAACCCTTTGTCACACAGCTTCAGCATATCCAAAGCATCTTGAACAGGAATTTCATATTCCCACTCACTGCGTTTTATCTCACCAATCACAGCTTGACTCTTGATTGTAATAAACCCCTTGTCATCTCTCACCCTTACTCGTGTAACGCTCGTGGCTGAAAACGACAGATAGCCCTGCTTAATCACATAACTCGCATGCGATTTACTCTTAAAATCACCCTTTACAAGAAATTTGCGTTCTATCTCAAAACCCATACTTATGACAATAAAAAAAACTATGCTCTTAAATTCGCGTAATCACTACGTAAAAATAAAAACATAGTTAAGATTTTAGTTGGTATAAATAAACTGATTCAAAGATAATCAATATAAATTACCAGAACAGCAGTAAACAAAAAACATACAATTATTGTACCTTTTTTCCACAATTTATAATTAGTTTTGTGAAACAAACTTATATCTCTAAACAAATCAAATCCATATCTGATGAAACTTAAGTGTTTTCTCTTTACCCTGCTTCTGCTTATAATAACCATGAACATATTTTCGCAAGAGGACTCCCTACGCAACCAAATTCTTGACTACAAAGATTCGTCATACGAAATTCTAAGCAAGGGTCGTCGCATGCTAATTGATGAGTTCAACAAAAGCGATATGCTTAAAGTGATGGATATAAAAGACCTGTTGCTTAAAGAGAACAATGGCAATGTTTATGAAACATTCTACCCCATCGAATATATCTATATTCTTTACTGGACTGAAGAGCATAATGCCCTTATAGACTTTATAAAACAAGTAGACTATCAAGCACCCATATCATACTCTGTCAGAACTCTTGCCCAAACCGACAACCTATTCCAAACTCTTCTTCAAAAAACATTAGAGAACAAGGATGTCGTGCAGATGTTTATCAGAGATAGTCAAATATCCGATATGGACAAGGAATTCCTCCTTCTACAACTCGACGATATCCTAAGACTTAGTACAAGCAACAAAGGATTGGATACTAATTCTGATGAAACCAAACATATTAACGATATGTCCGATGCTTTTCTAGAAAAATACCCCGATAGTCCTTATGAAACCATCATACGCGAAACTATACGCTTCAAGTTTGAGCCATCACCCTGGGCGTTCTATTGGGATATTTTTGGTCTGGGACCAACATTCGTAACCGGCAACTTATCCAAATCTTTTGATACCGGCATAGGTCTCGGAATGGCTTTCGACTTAAGATACAAAAAATTTGTAAGCATACTCGGATTCGATATTTCCATACATGAACATAAAAATGACATGAATATAAATGGGGCTACCTGGTACAAAGAAGACAAAGGAGATTTAGGAGCTGGATACTTAAATGTGGGATACCTGCTACTAGACAACAAAAAATTCAGTATATACCCTTACGTTGGTTACGCATACACAGGAATATCCATATCAGATCCTGAAGTAACAAAAAACACTCCGGAGCTGAACAAACTTGGCCTAAACTGCTGGGCACCTCAATTTGGTATCGGCTTCGATTTCAAGTTTAACATTTTCGATCCATACTCTTACGGACTTTTCAACGGCAGTCGTGATGGAAACAGCAGAATTAGTTTCAGATATACCATAAGAAAGGCTGACTACACTAAAATAGGGGCCAACATACCGGCGATGGACGGATTCACTCACAACATAGCAATATCATGGGGGATAGGTGGCAGAAAAACAAAAAGAATAAAATAAAGGCATGAGATTAATCACAACTCTACTAACAATATTGATAGCATTACAACCTGCGATGTCATTCACAAAAAGAGAATTGGAGATTATACGCAACGGGGATTCGTCTACCTCATTACGAGTATTACTAACCACCGACCCTGTCGACTCCGTCATTCTCAGAATGAAATCAGATGACATAAACATCGATTCCATAACAACCGACATTGACCTACAACTGCTTATCAAGCGACTGATAATCACAATGGACCAAGAGGGGGGCGTAGGCATTGCAGCCACACAAGTGGGAGTACTGAAAAACGTCTTCATCTTCACCCGCATCGACAAGTCTGGTAATCCACACCAAGTAGCAATAAACCCAAAGATAATATCTCACCCCGACGAAACCGTATGTTTTGAAAGAGATGGATGTCTATCTATACCTAACATAAGTGCAAACTCCACCCGCTACCCGTGGGTTGAAGTTGAATATTGGGATGAGCAAGGCAACTACCACAAAGAGCGTCTTGAAGGCTTCAGCAGAACCGACAACTTCACCGGCGTCATATTCCAACACGAGTTTGACCACCTCAATGGCATCCTCTTCACCGACAGAATTTGCGAATAAAAACCTCCACAAGCCTATTGCACTCCACCATTTTTTCATTTAGTAACAGGGCAAACTATAACAACATTCAAAATATTATCCTCGTAAAAGTTTTTTATAAAGAACCTATTAAACTGCTACTTAGAACTCCAATTCTCCTTACCATCTCCGTATTATATATACGAAATCGTATATGTGATAAGGAGGAGAGGAAGGGATGATAAGTCCTTAATATGAAGGTTCTACCGTAATTAGTGTATATTAACTATATGCTTATATCAAGATCACCATAGAAGAAAAGAATTGCAATTCGATAGCGTTCGGCAGTACCATATCCTCTGCCGATGGTCTTTAATTCTTGAA
>JBMNSN010000006.1:0-99240 GCA_050945215.1 Fermentimonas sp.
ATATGATAGATGTGGGAAAGCCTGAGACATTGGAGGAGGCAAATAGATTATTCAAGGGGAAAATTTGAGAAATGAAAAAGGTGTTTAAATCAGCACAAGTAGATATATATTTACCTGAGTTCTCGGAGTTAGAACTACCATTGGCAGGCTGGGTGGCAGCGGGCCCGTTCTCGGGTGTAGACGACTTTATAAGTGAAAGAATTGACTTGAATAAGTTGGTGATAAAACACCCCGAAGCGACATTCTTAATACGTGTTAAAGGCACATCGATGTCGGAGGATTTTGATGATGGCGACATCTTGGTTGTGGACAGGGCCGAGGAGTGGAATCACAACAGCATAGCAATATGCTATTTGGATGGAGAATTCACTGTTAAACGAATAGAGATAGAAAATGGCGTTTGTAAACTGATGCCTTCAAACCCTAAGTTTGAGCCTATTGTGGTTACTTCAGAAAACACGTTGACTGTTTGGGGCATTGTGACATATTCAATACGTAAGCATTAGGATGATAGCATTGGTTGACTGCAATAACTTTTACGCATCGTGCGAGAGGGTTTTTGACCCTTCGCTGAATGGCAAGCCGTTGGTTGTTTTATCAAACAACGATGGGTGTGTTATTGCACGAAGTAATGAGGCCAAAAAGATAGGTATTGAGATGGGGGTGCCGGCATTTAAGGCAGAGCATATATTCAGACAGCATAAAGTTGCAATGTTTTCGGCCAATTTTGCATTATATGGAGATATGAGCCGAAGAGTTATGAGCATACTAAGCAGCTATAGCCCGAGGCAAGAGATATATTCCATTGATGAGAGCTTTCTTGAACTTGATGGCATTGGAGAGTATGCGAGAGGCTATGGATTTGACATTAAAAGAAGAGTGGAACGATGGACAGGCATACCTGTTAGCGTGGGAATTGCTGAAACAAAGACATTGGCTAAGTTGGCAAATAGAATAGCAAAGAAATTTCCTAATGAGACCGGGGGTTGCCATGTTATTGACACCGAAGAAAAGAGACTTAAAGCGCTAAAATGGGCGCCAATAGAGGATGTTTGGGGAATTGGACTAAGAAGTGCCTACAAGCTTAAATCTATTGGAGTATATAGGGCTTTGGATTTTGCAATGATGCCTGAATCGTGGGTTAGGAAGCACATGACGATTGTGGGAGTGAGGCTGCAAAAAGAACTCAATGGTATTAGAAGTATAGATTTGGTAGGTCCGGAAAAGAATGAAAGCTTTTCAGTTACTAGAACTTTCGATAGGGATTACAGAAAATGGGACGATATAAAAGAAAGACTGGTAACATTTGCATCAATAGCTGCTAACAAGCTTAGGAATCAACAATCACTATGCCGTAGAATATCAGTATTACTGCAAACTAACTTTTACAAAGACACTGAAGAACCTATATATAAAACCGTGGAGATACGCCTACCCTTTCCTACGTCATCAACATTAGAGATTGTAGATTTTGCTATAACGGGATTAAAAAAGATTTATGAGCCATACCGCAACTATAAACGTGTGGGGGTAACCTTATATAATTTTGTGGATGAGTCAGAGCATCAACCATATCTGTTTGAAGACATGAATTCTGATCCTCTTCACAAGAATCTCATGAAGGCAATGGACTCGATTAATGAAAAGTATTCATATGGTAGTGTTAGATTGGCATCTCAGGATGCTAAGATGTTTAAGATGAACCAAAAGCACATCTCTAGAAGATACACTACTGATATAAATGAGATACTTGAAGTTAGGATTTCATAAAAACAACCAAAAATTATATCTACCTGTTTATCAATAACATACAACCAGCATTACGCTGACTTAAGGACTCTTTGATTATAGTATTTTTTAATAAAAGCAGTAATATAATACCTCTATTTTTAGCCTTATTTTTTGTATATTTGTAGTTACATGATTAATGTATAACAAAGAAAAAAAATATGCAACCATTCATACATTTACACGTACACTCGCAATATTCGCTTCTTGATGGCCAAGCAAGCATACCTCGACTTGTGGAAAAAGCATACGCCGATGGTATGAGAGCAATTGCACTGACTGACCATGGCGCAATGTATGGTATTAAGGAGTTTCTCAACTATGTAAATAGAAAGAACAGCACTATTGAGTCAGAAGAGGACAAATTTAAACCTATAGTTGGATGTGAGTGCTACTTGGCACGAAGAGACAGATTTAAGCAGACAGAAAAAGAGGATGGTAGTGGCTGGCACTTAGTGGTTCTTGCAAAGAATTTGAAGGGATATAAGAACCTAATAAAGATGGTTTCGAAAAGCTGGTCGGAGGGTTTTTATTATCGCCCCAGAATAGACAAGGAGCTGTTGGAACAACATAGCGAAGGGCTTATTGTTTCTTCCGCATGCTTGGGGGGAGAGATTTCGCGCAAGATTGACAATGGCCAGATTGAAGAAGCAGAGGAGGCTGTGCAGTGGTACAAAAAAGTGTTTGGAGACGACTACTATCTTGAGTTGCAACGACACAAGGCTACCAGACCGGATGCGGATCACTCTACGTATGAAAAGCAACAAAAGGTAAACGTAGAGCTTATAAGGATTGCGAGGAAATATGATGTAAAGTTGATCGCCACAAATGATGTGCATTTTGTGAATGAAGAAGATGCGGATGCACATGACAGACTTATATGCTTGAGTACGGGTAAGGATTTAAACGACCCAACCAGGATGATGTATTCTAAGCAGGAGTGGTTGAAGACTACGGCTGAGATGAACGAGATATTTTCCGACATCCCTGAGGCTTTGTCAAATACTCTTGAGATTGCTAACAAGGTGGAGTTCTATTCCATAGATAATCCTCCTCTGATGCCTTTCTACCCGATAGATCCTAACTTTGGCAACGAAGAGGATTATAGGAAAAAGTATAGTGAGAAGGATTTAATAGAAGAGTTTGGGGAAGAAACATTTCATAGGCTTGGCGATTACAATAAGGTTATAAGAATAAAATTTGAGTCAGACTATTTGGCTTATCTTACAAAGATTGGTGCGGAAAAGAGGTACGGGAAAGACTTGTCAAGTGATATTGAAAAAAGACTAAATTATGAGCTTGACACCATTAAGCATATGGGGTATCCTGGATATTTCCTTATTGTTCAAGATTTTATCAATGCAGCAAGGGAGATGGGTGTCGCAGTAGGACCGGGAAGAGGGTCGGCGGCAGGGTCGGCTGTAGCATACTGTCTGAAGATTACCGATATAGACCCATTGAAGTATGGATTACTTTTTGAGCGCTTCCTTAACCCTGATAGGATATCACTTCCTGATATTGATATAGACTTTGATGATGAGGGACGAGGCAAGGTTTTGAGATGGGTTACCGAAAAATATGGAAATGAAAGGGTTGCTCATATAATAACTTATGGTACGATGGCTACTAAGATGTCCATCAAGGATGTTGCGCGTGTTCATAAACTACCTCTTGCGGAATCTAACAGGTTGGCCAAGCTTGTTCCAGACAAGATACCCGGCATGAAGGTTACATTAAAAAACGCCATAGATTATGTGCCTGAACTAAAGGAAGCTGCCAACAGCAGCGACCCATTGGTAAAAGACACTTTGAAGTATGCACAAATGTTGGAAGGCAATGTCAGAAGTACGGGAGTGCATGCCTGTGGCGTGATCATAGGCCAAACAGACATATCAGACATTGTCCCAATCAGCACTGCGGACGACAAGGAGACGAAGGAAAAACTACTGGTCACACAGTATGAGGGGTCGGTTATTGAGGAAACTGGTTTGATAAAGATGGACTTTCTTGGCCTTAAAACCTTATCAATCATCAAGGATGCGCTTGTCAATATTGAGATGAACAGAGGCATTAAGATCGATATTGATGAGATTGACATGGAGGATGAGAAGACTTACAAGTTGTATAGTAGCGGGCAAACAACTGGAACTTTCCAATTTGAGTCGGCAGGTATGCAGAAATATCTTAAGGAGCTTAAGCCTACAAAATTTGAAGACCTCATAGCCATGAACGCACTGTACAGACCCGGTCCGATGGATTACATCCCCGATTTTATTAGGCGTAAACATGGTGCCAAAGTGGAGTATGACATACCAATCATGGAAAAGTACTTGAGTGAGACATATGGTATTACAGTGTACCAAGAACAGGTCATGTTATTATCGAGACTTCTTGCTAATTTCACTCGTGGAGAGTCGGATACTCTCCGAAAAGCCATGGGGAAGAAGAAGAAAGATCAAATGATGATATTGAAAGAGAAATTCTTGAATGGAGGGAAGGAGAATGGTCATGATGAAAAGATATTAAATAAAATTTGGGCGGACTGGGAAAAGTTTGCTGAGTATGCGTTCAATAAATCACATGCCACTTGCTACTCATGGGTGGCATACCAGACAGCATGGTTGAAAGCCAATTATACATCGGAATATATGGCTGCAGTTTTGTCAAATAACCTCAACAACATTTCTGAGATAACTAAGTTCATGGATGAGTGTAAGGCGATGGATATTAATGTATTGTCTCCTGACGTTAATGAGTCTATGTTGAAATTCTCGGTAAACAAACGAGGAGATATTCGTTTTGGATTAGGAGCCATAAAAAGTGTTGGGCAAGCAGCTGTCAATGATATAATAAGCGAGAGACAGCACAATGGACCGTACAAGGATATATTCGATTTTATTGAGAGAGTAAATCCAACTTCATGCAATAGGAAGACTATTGAGGCCTTAGCCCTTGCTGGTGCATTCGACTCATTCACGGAGATAAAAAGAGAGCAGTTTTTTGAGAAAAACGACAAGGAGGAGGACTTTATAGATACATTAATGAGATATGGGACGAAATATCAAATGGATAAACAGCAGTCCATGAATTCCCTTTTTGGCGATGATACTTCGTTCTTGATTACTAGACCTGATATCCCAAGTGCAGAATCTTGGTCAGACATGGAGCGACTAAATAAAGAAAAAGAACTTATAGGTATATATCTGTCAGCACACCCATTGGACGACTATGAGGTTATACTAAAATATGCATGCTTGGCAGATTCTGTTAAACTCCAAGACTTGGCCGATTTTAATGGCAAGGAGGTATCTTTCGGAGGCATAGTATCCAATTTTCGTGAAGGCTTGACAAAAAGAGGCGAACCATATATGTTTTTAACTGTAGAAGACTATTTAGGAAGTTATGAAATTGCCCTTTTTGGTAGAGACTATGTTGATTATAGTAAATATGGACGACAAGGTTTAGCTATTTACGTTTGCGGAAAGGTGCAACCTAAAAGATACAGGCAGGATGAGTTAGAGTTAAAGATATCTTCAATTGAGTTATTGCAGGAGGTAAAGGATGGGCTCATTAATAAGATAACCCTAAAAATACCTCTTTCAAAAATTGATAAGCAGTTGGTTACTGATTTATCGGCTCTATCTAAAAACAATTTGGGAAATACGTTGTTATATTTCGACATCACCAGCGAGTCTTCAGGTAAAAACATTATGCTTTTTTCAAGACCTATTAAGGTGAATGTAGATAAAAAAATGGTCGATTACATTAGTAATGACTTAGACTTAGAATTTAAAATTAATTAATCAATAAGTAATAAATATAATAATAAAATGGCTTTAACAATAACAGACGCAACAGTAGAAGAAGTTTTAGGAACAGACAAGTTGGTTGTAATTGACTTTTGGGCAGAATGGTGTGGTCCATGCAAAATGGTTGGCCCAATCATTGATGAAATTGCAGAGGAGTATAAAGATAAAATTGTAGTGGGTAAAGTTGATGTAGACAATAATGATGAAACTACAGCTAAATATGGTATTAGAAATATCCCAACTGTGCTATTCATAAAGAATGGTGAAATAGTTGATAAAGTTGTTGGTGCAGGTTCAAAGTCTATGTTTACTGATAAAATCGATAAGCTTATATAAAAGTTTTTTTACAACAGACTTTATAATACAAAAAAGCATCCTATTTAAGGATGCTTTTTTTGCTCTTTAGAGAAGACTATTAGTATTCATCTTCGTTGAAAAAGAAATCTTCCTTACTTGGATAGTCCGGCCAGATGTCTTCAATTGACTCGAAGATCTCTCCCTCTTCTTCAATTTCCTGTAAGTTTTCAATCACCTCTAATGGTGCGCCCGATCTTTGTGCAAAATCTATTAATTCATCTTTTGTAGCGGGCCATGGTGCATCCTCAAGTTTTGATGCTAATTCAAGTGTCCAATACATAGTGATTTATCATTTAGTTAGTTATTCCGTTATTTTTCGCAAATGTATAAAATCTTTTTATATATCACCCTGTTCCCAATATATTTCTTCTGATGTCTTATTGCTTTCGTATCGTGCTAGCACAAAAAAGTAATCTGACAAACGATTTAGAAAAATAAGTATATTCTCTGAAACCGGGTAAGACTCTGCAACTCTATATACATTTCTCTCTGCCCTCCGTGCAATAGTTCTGCAGATATGAGCTCTTGACGCCAGTTCATTGCCTCCCGGTAATACGAATCTATTAAGCTTAGGCAATTCTGAATCCAACCTATCTATCTGTTTTTCAATCCTTTCGATGTCCTCATCTGTAATAACACTTGCTTTCTTTGGCTGTTTAGATTCTGTCTCAGTCGCCAAATATGATCCTACTGTAAACAGTTTATGCTGCAAGAATCTCAAAAACTCATTATTCTCTGGATCAGTTATCTCACAATTTAGCCAACCGACATAGCTGTTTAATTCATCAACTGTACCATAGGCATCAAGCCTAACATGTGTTTTAGGCACTCGTGTTCCTCCCACTAATGCAGTAGTACCTTTGTCGCCGGTTTTAGTATATATAGCACTTTTCTTCATATTTAAGAAAATTATATGTAATAATAAGACTTATAATAAGTTGGCATAACAAAAGCCACACCAAAATGCTTCATATCAAAAACGAAACCAATATTACTACTATCAACGATATTCTTCCATAATTGTTTATTACACCCCGAATTGATATTGTTAATCATTATTATTGTCTTATCCTTCGAAATGTCTAATAACTCATCAGCTCTAACATTTAGGCCTTTACCGCAAACAAAAACAGCATCATATTTATAGCTTTTTATACAGCTTGTGGAATCTGTTATTAATAATTTACTTGCAATATCTTCATACGTGGGAGTATAATTATTACGACCGGAATAATAAGACTTGTAAATTCTGACTATGTCTGCCTGCATACTTATACTCTCTCCTAATAACACTAACTGCTCAAATGCACTATTAGCCGATGACACATATAAACTATCCAAGCCATGCTGAGGATTAGCTACTAATACATGTTTAGGCCTAAAATATGATACAAGTCTTAAAGCTATCTCATTATATCTGGCATGATTTACCAAATTGAAGTTTTTCCTTTGCGAAACAAAATTATTCACATCCTGCAGAGCGTAATAACTATAAGGTGAGTATATTACATTAGTTATTAGGTTGAAAGCAAACGGCGAATGAACGCCATAACCTCTTGAGGTTTTAAATCTTTCAAGCCCTCTAAATAGTGAAATTTTTCTCAACACCACTACTCCTCTTTGTAAATAAGTGCGACTGCGTAGGCTGTCATTCCTTCTTGTCTTCCAACAAATCCCATCTTCTCGGAAGTTGTTGCTTTAATGGAGATTAAGTCCTCTTGAAGACCTAACACCTCTGCCAAAGTAGATTTCATCGATGGTATATGAGGATTTAACTTCGGCTCCTCCGCACAAATAGTTGAGTCTATATTCCCTACTCTATATCCATTCGATATAAGCAGGCCAGACGTCTTTTTAAGAAGTATCTTACTATCAATATCAGCATACTCATCATCCGAGTCAGGAAACTGATATCCTATATCCCGAAGGTTGGCAGCACCCAAGAGTGCATCACAAATTGCATGAATCAACACATCTGCATCCGAGTGACCCTTTAACCCATGAGTATGGTCTATCTTTATGCCTCCCAACCATAAATCTCTATCCGGTTGCAACTGATGCATGTCGTAACCGAACCCAACACGAATATTCATAAGTATTTAATACATTAAGTTTCTCAATCCTTCAATATCAAAGCCCAGCGACAATCTTAATGTCTGGTCCAAAGGATTAGATTGAGTAGTTGACACAAGATATGCAGCATCTATGTGAAAGAAATTATACTTGAATCCTGCACCAAAAGAGAAATATCGCCTGTTGCCTTTATATTGATTTTCATTATAATAACCTGACCTCAAAAAGAATTGATTGTCATAAACATACTCCAATCCCATAGACCATGCTATTTCTTTCAGCTCTTCGCTAAAACCGCCCGGAGCATCGCCAAACGATTTAAACACACCTGCAATAGATGATGTGCTGTTATATTTGTCTATCCTTTCCTGAAACTGCTCAGTCGTTTCATCATCCTCAGGCACGGGTGGTGTAGGCACTAACAACTTATTTAAATCCAAACTGATAGAAATTGTATTCTTCATATCTATTGGATAACCCAAAGAGACTCCAACACGCATATTTGCCGGCAAAAACATTGATGTGTTTCCTCCATCATAAGATATTTTTGTTCCAATGTTGGATAGATTAAAACCAGCGCCAAGTAGCAGTTCCGACCTTCCCAGAGTTATGTACGACTCATTATATCCGGCTATATCTGCAGCAAAAGCATTACCTGGTGTAGTCTCATCATCACCTATAGAGTAATCGGCTCTTATGTATCTAAGTGTTACAGCACCCGAAAAGTTATTGGTTAGTTTTCTTGAATATGCAACGTCTATAGCCATTTCATGCGGTGCCACAGTCTGCCAAAACTCACCGGTTACATCTGCATAATCCACATCTCCCAAAGAAAAGTATCTCAACGAAGCACTTATTGCATTCAAATTATCATTCCCGAATTTCCAAAAGCCTGAAGCATACAACAAGTTTATATCACTTACGATATTGCTTAACCACGGCGTATAGGAAAACGCGACTCCTGCATTTGTCGTAATAAATGGATATTTTGCGGCATTCCAATGCTGTGAATACACATCAGGCATGCTGGCAACACCTATATCTCCCATACCACCACCTCGAGCATCCGGAGCGATGGTTAACGACGGCATAGCTGTAAGAATAGGGTTATATTCTTTGTCTTGTGCTTCAACAAGCATAGGCAAAGTCGCAACAACGAGAGTGAATACTACTACAAAAAATTTCTTGACCATATCTTAAGTTATTATACTTTATGAGACTATCTCACGTAGAAGTCCAAAAGTTTCCTTTGTTCTATGAAGCCTTGGAGATGATCACCTATGCTTACCGGACCAATTCCTGACGGTGTACCTGTAAAAATCAAATCCCCTATCTTGAGTGTAAAGAATTGACTGATATATGAGATTATCTTATTAACTGAAAAGATCATATTTTTGGTGTTTCCCTCTTGAACAACCTTGTCATTAAGTTCCAAATGAAAATTCACATTCTCTATGCCGGTGACATTATTAACAGAGATAAACTCCCCAATAACAGCCGAGCCATCAAAAGCTTTAGAAATTTCCCATGGCAAACCTTTCTCTTTCAGCCTCATCTGTAGATCTCTTGCCGTGAAATCTATACCCACCGTTAACTCATCATAATACCTATGAGCAAATTGCTCCTCTATATTTTTCCCCAACCTGTTAATCTTAACCACAACTTCCGTCTCATAATGTATCTCGCTCGAAAAGTCCGGGAGGAAAAAAGGCTTTCCATCTTTTAATAATGCAGTATCAGGCTTCATAAAAACCACAGGCTTCTCACTAGTAAACGATCTATTCATCTCTTTATTATGAGAATCATAATTTAATCCTATAGCAAAAATCTTCATTACTTCAAACGATTAAACATTACTGCCAAATGCGCATACAGCGACGTGTTTTGCAAAACAATATTATCAGGAACTCTAATGCGAAAAGGTGTGAAATTCCATATTGCCTTGATATCTCCCTTTATCATGTAGTCTGCCACCTCTTGCGCAACTCCCGAAGGTACGGTCAATATACCAATATCTGCTTTCAACTCTTTATTTTTCTCAATAAAATCATCATAGTGGTAGACAGGTATTTCATAAATCTTGTTGTTCACAACATTCTCGTCTATATCGAATCCTCCTATTATTCTGAGGCCGTACTGTTCAAGTCCCGAATCCGAAAGCAATGCCGCACCCAAGCTGCCAACACCAAAAACAACAGCTTTATGCAACGTCCTAAAACCCAAAAAGATATCCAACGCATCTATCAGTTGATCCACATCATACCCCACTCTTGTTTTTCCACTTATATTCACATAAGAAAGGTCTTTAGCTATTTGTGATGCTGACACATTAAGCTTCTTCGCAATCTGTGTCGAAGAAATTATTTTCTCTCCTTGATTTTTAAGCAACTTAAGATATGCCAAATACCATGGCAACCTCCTTAAAGCCGGTTCAGGGACCTTACTATGTGGCTCATCATTTGACATAAATCAACTACTTTTCGGTTTATTACACAAAGATACCCTATATTTTCATCAATATTAAATTACTATTATCAAGGATTTCTAACCCCCTGCTTACTCTTCATAACGGCACGCACAGCACCCACCTTAAGTTGAGTATCTATTACAACAGGTATTCGGTTCGAATCATTTGTCAACGAAGCCTTCAACGCATCCGTTTGATTTTCGAAGGCATCATCCAAAATGGTCATAGAGATATTAATTACTTCATACCTATTACCATCATTAGCCTTTATGGTTGAAGTTCCCAGATAGTTTACGTACATATTTACAGCCCTTCTGCCCGACAAAAACTGAATGTATTTTCTGTCACCGCTGCTCATCCCATCAAAGTCTAAATTCCTGACGTATGACAAAACCGACAAATAATCGTACGTACATTCTTGTGTAGTGAACACCTGATCAAAGCGCTCTTTGCCGTTCATATGCCTAATAGTGCGAACGTTTATATTCTCTCCTTCATACGAAAAAGACTGCCTCTCTTTGGTGTAATCCTTTCCTTCATGAGCTTCCTTAGTGAAAAGCAAAGGCCTCATATTCATATCTATATATGAAGTCAAAGTATCCCTTACAGCATAAACGCTGTTTGCCAATCCTGAGGTATTTAGCATCATAACCGTCTTATATGCACTCTTCCCTTTATAGTTTGAGTCCGATATAGTCAGCGAACCGCTACCTGCTCTTGCGTTCAAGATGCCATAATTGAAATATAAGTCATATACAATATTCTCTCCGCTCTGGAAAGCATTATTAGTAATGTCACATTGCGCATTTGCGTCAATCGATATCATCACTAACAATAGCGAAATAATTATAGATAAATATTTTCTTATCATGCCTGTTCCTTTTTTTTTAAATTTAATAGATATAATAACCTAACGCATCTGTGATAAACCGCCTGCACCACCTCTTGTACCCATGTTAGAGAACGGAGAATTTTGCCTTTGCTGTTGTTGCTGTTCTTGACGCTGGCGTTCACGCTCCTCGCTTGCGTTTCTCTTCTTCTCCTGTGGTTTGTTCTTAGTAATCTCCAAAGGTTTCTGCTCAATCAACTTTTTCTCTTCTAAGTTCCAATCCTCTAAGTGATTCGAAAAAGCTCTAATTACGAACTTGCCGGGATAATAATAAACCTGTTCCGGCTGACGATTATCTTGATAATTACCTGTTGTCCACATTCCATCACCATTATCATCAATAATCAATCTGGCATACATCTCGCCGGGAGGCAAATCTTGAAACCTTACCACACCATCTTTGACATAGCTTTTCCTAAAAGGTTTATCCGAAGCATCCAACAGCTGTACGAAAGCCGTCTTACCTTCAGGCAACCCCGATATGGTTACTTGAAGATTGCCATACTCATCAAGTGATTTAACCTTGAAGGCCTGCTCAAAGCCATCGTTAAACAGACCATAAACATCAAACACCGAGGCCGAATCAATTACCATCTTGTAACTGCCACCCGGTTCCCACGAAGGCCTTATTACATATTTCCTAGGATTAAGCGAATCAGCCTCAAACTTGAATGGCGTAGGATTAAATACTGAATCTTTTTCCAGATACAACGACACGTATGATGAGTCAAACTCCACAACAGGTTTTTCAAACTCCAGCCTGATAGGATTAAACAGCTCAAAGGTAGTCTGAATGTTTGTCTGTAATTTGGCAAACTCTATAACTACCGAATCTTCTTCATTCTTGTCCTTCTTATCACCTCTCGACCTTTTAGAAGATCTATTTGGCGATCTATACCTCAAATTTATCGTATCCGTTTTCAGATAATCATGATCTAGTGTATCCGTAGCTATATAACTCATCCTCAAACTAATTGAGTCCTCCCTATATACCAACGAATCAGTGATCCACAGCTTTAGAGTATCATTGGTAATATTTCTTTCAGCCACATACCAACTGTCGTCGTCAACCTCAGGATACAGCAATCCAAATGACGGCATCTCTGTTGGCGCACCAAAAAATACATTAACTATGTTTCTCTCCGGCCTCTCGGTTTTCTGCAAAAATTTCCTCTGAAAATCTGTAGTAAAAGAAAGTAGCACCAAATCATCCGGCATAAATCTTATGTATTCTACAGTTTTTATCGTATCAATAGTAACGCTATCCGCAAAAACTGTGTCTTGCCTCACTGCTCCCATGGTATATGGAGAAACAAGTGTATCTAAAAAAGCAATCTGTTCTTGTGGATTATCATATTTATAATCTCTGTTCAGGTCATTCAAGGCAAACACTCTGTATTCTCCTGCAGCCATTCCACGAATCACAAACTCTCCCTTAGAGTTCGTCTTTGAAATTCTTTCTAAAGGCACTCTCTCAAAAACTGTATCATCGCGCAAGGAGTGAATACCAACATAGTAACCTGGCATAGGTTCCAAATCCTCCGCATTCAAAACCTTACCACCTACCGATAATGTATCCAATTGATCTCCTGTGGAAAATGAAAAAACAAAATTCTCAAGTGGATTCGACTCGTTGTTATCCACAATAGCATCAGTGAAGTCAATAACGTAAGTCGTGTTATCAACCAGTTCATCTTTCAAATCAACGACGGCTTTCCTACCAATAGCTCGGATTACCGGCATGTTCTTTTGTGGAGGAGTAATGATAACCTTCTCCGTAGGACTTTCAATCTTTATGTTTTCGTTGAACTCTATCTCAACTCTATGGGGAGTAACATTCAAAGCATTAAAATCAGGCGATGCCTTCACCACCACCGGTGGGTCCACATCGTATGGTCCTCCCGTAGGCGCAGCCATGTTAGCACATGAGTGCAACAGCACAAATGTGACCAACGACAAAAACACCAGAATGAGAACAGAAAAAAACTTATCAAACATAACTAAAATTCTCTGACACAACCTTTACACCCACAAAAATACAACTATTTTATGAAGCAACTATTACAACTCTGCATAATTATACAGTTAGCAACTTGAACCCTATTCTACAATAGAAGCACTTCTTCTTATCGCAATACTCCTTTTTCAATTGAATCAGGGCCTGCGACTCAAATGCAGTGCGTGAATCAAGCCCACCTTCAGCAAACTCCTTTGTAATGTAATTCTTCTCGGCACGAATAGACTCCAAAATTTTCAACGACCTATTGTAGTACTCTTCGTTTTTTGTATAATTACCATATGCAAACAAAATGGGCACAACCGTATTTATCAATATTATATCTATAGATGATTTACCCAATACCTTCCGACTATTAACCGATTTCCCTGAAAAAGAGCTATGTGTATCCCAATATTTTGAAGCACTTATTTTGAAATAATCATAATACTTGCCGTTGTCATCGCCAACATTCAATAGTTGCGAAAACAATCTCCCATGCTTATATAAAAGCGCAGCAAGCTGTGCAATCCTAACTTCAGGAAACGATCTCGGCCTTATCCTCATCTTCTTAAAAACAAAACTTTCCAACCCTCTTAGTTGATATTTACTCTTAAGAAAATCATACTCTCTCTTCAACGATGAATAATACTCAATAGTTTCATCAGAATCACCCATAAGAGCCTCTTCTTCCAACAGACCCGCCTGACCAAACAGAAGTGCCTCAACATGCAAAAGGTTGTCTCTATGCTTCAGGATATACTTAAGTGGCAACGATAAAGCAAGCCGCTCAAACTCTTCAGAGTTAATGCCAAACCCAAAACTTCTCGATAGCAACACATAAAACACATCATCCCACGAATTCTGAAATCTTTCCAAAAGCTCATAAACATAGTTACTCTTCCTTTCCAGTCTTTCTATGGCAAGCGAATCCATCCACGAATGCAACAACGTCTTATCAAGGCTCATAATCATCTCCTTACAGGGTATCCTCGAACTGCTAGACAACAAATAATCAGCATTGGTTTTCAAATTATCGGGAATTGTTATTCTGCACTGGGGTATTGACTCTCCGTTCTGGTTCTTAACCTCGGCATTTATATCCTGCGAAACATGCAGTATTACAGAATTGTATGACTTATCTTGATGATGCCCGTGTCTTACCCAATCTGACGAAGAATTATGAATCTCCACATTGCCTGCCCACAACTCATCACCCACTTTAATCTTAGAATTAAAAAAATCAGGTCCTGCGTCATGGTTGTGTATTCCTGGATCAATAACCTCCACCCGAGCCCCATCGCTCGTTGTCAAAGAGCCATTAGGGTAAAGCCTGAACTTCCATATATAATGAAGTAGATATTCCGAGTTTAGCATCTGCATAATCTAATTTAGCATCAAATGTAAAAATAATAAACATAGCTGGCAAAAAACTCGATACCAAAGACAATAAATCTACCACATCTCCGCCCTACTCTCTACCGACATAAGCCTGCTTATATATACGATTTTGTATATATAATCAAAGGGTGTATAGAATAGTATTAGTCCAATGTCGATGCATTGATGATAATAAGGTAAACAGGGTATCACACACTCAATTTATTTTTGCACATTTTGCCCGGCTGCTATGTGTGCTGTTTTTGTTAATGCTCATTCTTGCATAGTGTATGTATATTGATTTATATATTGTGTTGATTTTTCAAGAGAAATAGCTTATATTTGTATGGTTTTAATAGGTTATTATATAATATTTTGCAGACACAAAAGGAAATAGATTTTCAGACCAAGAAGATTAGTAAGATTGTGTGGGAGTATGCCCTTCCAGGCATCGTTGGTACATTAGTAACAGCCCTATACAATGTAATCGGTCGAATATTTATAGGTCAAGGAGTAGGACCCTTGGCCATATCAGGTCTTGCAATCACATTACCCGTAATGAACCTGACCTCATCCTTAGGAATGTTGGTTGGTGCAGGTGCTGCCGCACGAATATCCATAAGCCTCGGGAAAAGAGACAAAGTCACATCAGAGAAGATTTTAGGCAACTCGCTACTGTTGATCATCATTTTCAACTTAGTGTTCATCTCTCTGATATTAATATTCCTTGAACCGATATTGATATCATTCGGCGCAAGCGAGCTAACCCTGCCGTACGCTTATGATTATCTCAAGATAGTTTTATTAGGCAACATATTCGTTAGTTTGACATACAGCTTCAACGCTATGATGCGTGCTTCGGGCTATCCCAAAAAAGCTATGTTCACCATGCTGATTGGTGCAGTCTTTAGTATAATTTTAACTCCAATTTTCCTGTATGTCTTCGATCTTGGAATTAAAGGTGTTGCCTGGGCTACAGTCATTTCAATGTTCCTCGGAATGTTGTTCGTAATGACCCATTTTCTAAATAATAACAGCCTGATAAGGCTCAAGAGAAAATATATAAGATTAAATAGAGAAATAATTATATCTATCATATCCATTGGTATGTCTCCATTTAGCATGCAGGTAGCCGCTTCAGGAGTGACCGTATTGATGAACAACTCTCTGATAAAATATGGTGGCGATTTGGCTGTTGGAGCTTATGGTATAATAAATACGGTATTAATGCTGTTTCTTGTGATAATCATGGGATTAAACCAAGGCACACAGCCAATAATTGGATATAATTTTGGGGCAAAAAACTTTAAACGAGTGAAAGAAATACTACATTACTCCATCAAAATTGCAGTGATAATAACAACTATTGGAGCAATAGTTATAATTTCATTTCCCGAAGTTCTTGCCGCGGCATTTACCACCGATGAGGAACTGCTTGATATTACCTCAAAAGGAATGAGAATAGCCGTTATTGCTTTCCCGTTAGTAGGCTTTCAAATAGTATCATCCAGCTTTTTCCAAAGTATTGGATATGCTGTTAAATCGCTCATTCAGAGCCTGAGTCGCCAACTAATCTTCTTGGTGCCTAGTATTATAATACTTCCTCGTCTCTTTGGACTGGTTGGTTTGTGGAGAGCAATGCCACTGTCCGACACATTAGCTGCGATATTGTCTTTCTTCCTACTATCTCATCAGATGAAGATTCTCAATAGGATGGAAAACAATCTAAATTCAAATGAATTTGCCAATAAATAATATTTTTATATATATTTGTGTAGATTTGTTGTAGCACTAAAGCATATCTATTCGAATAAGAAAATACATTAATTACAACTAAACCAATTGTTTATGAAAAGAGTCGTTTTAATTCGCCACGGAGAAAGTGTATGGAACAAAGAAAATCGTTTCACAGGCTGGACTGATGTGGACTTAACTGAAAAAGGAATCGAAGAAGCTCACAAAGCCGGTAAGCACCTTAAAAAGGAAGGCTTTAGATTTCAAAAAGCTTATACTTCATATCTGAAAAGAGCTGTAAAAACATTGAACGTAGTTCTTGATGAAATGGACCTCGACTGGATACCGGTGGAGAAAACTTGGCGCTTAAATGAAAAGCACTATGGTATGCTTCAAGGATTAAACAAGGCTGAAACTGCTGAAAAATATGGTGACGACCAGGTTCTTATCTGGCGCAGAAGTTACGATATTCCACCTAAGCCACTTGAAAAGGATGACGATCGCTCTCCTTTTAAAGATCCAAGATATCAGAACGTTGATCCTGCAGATCTTCCTCTTACAGAAGCTCTAAAAAATACAGTAGAAAGAATCTTACCTTACTGGAACGATGTCATTGTTCCTGAGATTAAGGAAAAATATGATGAGGTAATCATTGCTGCTCATGGCAACAGTTTGAGAGGTATTATTAAGCACCTAAAGAATATCTCTGATGAAGATATCGTGAGTCTTAATTTGCCAACTGCTATTCCTTACGTGTTTGAGTTCGACGATAATATGAATCTTCAAAAAGATTACTTCTTAGGTGATCCCGAAGAGATTAAGAAGCTTATGGAGGCAGTTGCTAATCAAGGAAAAGCTAAGTAACAAGACTATTACATAATAAAAAAGTGCTGGAAATATTCCAGCACTTTTTTTATTTAATGATTTTATAGCACCAGTCTGACATAAACCGGATAATGATCGGAGGGTAAACGACCATTCCTATTATCGGTCAATACTCCATACTTTAGCACTTTCACACCTTCTGTAACCCAAACATAGTCAATACGTCCGCTTGTGTCATTTTTAATGTCAAATCCGTTATATGTGCCTACAGGACCATAAGGTTTCTTCTCTGTCAAGGAGTAGGAGTCGTGCACTATTTCACTATCCCTCAAAATCTTGATGGGCTCAGATTCAGGGTCTGCATTAAAATCTCCTGTCAATATTACAGGAAGTGATAATGCTTCAACCTCTTTAATCTTTTTAAGTAACAAAAGAGATGATTCTCTCCTTGCTTTCACACCTTCATGATCATAGTGAACATTGAAAAAGAAGAACTCCTTTCCCGACTCTAAATCTTTGAACTTGGCCCACGAACATATCCTATTACAGCACTTTGCATCCCAACCTTTTCCGGGTTTATCCGGAGTTTCTGAAAACCAGAAGTTTCCACTCTCCAATACTTCGAGCCTGTCCTTTTTGTATATTATTGCCGAATGTTCGCCTTTATCAGCACCATCATCTCTGCCTACACCTATGTATGAGTAATCTCCTTGGCTTACAATGTCCTCCAACTGATGCTTGAAGCCCTCCTGAGTACCTATTATATCAAAGTTATGGTATCTGATTAACTCATTTACCATATCCTTACGATTAGGCCAAGCATCTAAGCCATCATTAGGTGTGTCCATCCTCAAATTATATGAGGCGACATTAATAGGATAATGACTTTTAGCCTCCATCGTAAATGATAAAAACATAGCCACCAACGTCAAACTAACAACTAAATATTTAACTCTCATATCTAAGTTATTTATATAATTATCATCTCTATTATTTTACCCCACTCCTTTTTAGCAGAGCGTCAATTGAAGCATCGCGCCCTCTAAATCTCTTAAATAAGACCTCCGGCTCTTCTGTGTTACCCTTTTCTAAAATATTCCTTCGGAATGAATTTGCAGTTTCTTTGTCAAATATTCCTTTTTCTTTAAATAAAGAGAATGCATCTGCCTCCAATACTTCCGACCATTTATATCCATAGTATCCTGCGGCATACCCTCCTGAAAAAATATGAGTAAATGATGTAGACATACATGTTCCCGGCACATAAGGCAACAGTTGAACTTTTGACATTGCCTCTCGCTCAAAATCCTCCACATCTCCACCTTCAAAAGGTTTTTCAATAGAGTGCCATGCCATATCAAGATATCCAAAGGACAATTGTCTTAATGTTGCATAACCTACATTAAAATTAGATGCGTCTACTATGTTGTTCAACAACTCATCGGGCATCTTCTCACCTGTCTTATAATGGAAAGCAAATTTATCAAGATACTCCTTCTCCGTCAGCCAATTCTCCATAAAGTGAGAGGGAAGTTCTACAAAGTCTTGATAAACACTGGTCCCGGACAAAGATTTGTATGTCGTACGCGTCAACATGCCATGAAGCGCGTGACCAAACTCATGTAAGAATGTTTCAACTTCACTGAAGGTCAACAATGCAGGCGTATCCTCTGTCGGTCGTGTAAAATTCATCACTATCGTTACGTGAGGTCTGCTGTCAACTCCGTCCTTTATATACTGACTCTTATATGAAGACATCCATGCACCTGAACGTTTGCCTGCTCTCGGGTAGAAATCAGTATAAAGCACGGCAAGATATTTACCATTCTCATCCAAAACGTCAAAAGCCTCCACCTCTGGATGATAAACCTGTATATCAGGATTCTTCTTGAATGTAATTCCATATAGATCAGTAGCAAGACCAAATACACCTTTCTTCACATTTTCCAATTCAAAATAAGGCTTAGTCATCTCATCATTAACACTAAACTTCTTATCTTTCAACTTATCAGAATAGTAGCTCCAATCCCATGGCTTAATTTCTATTGACTTACCTTCCATTGCTTCGGCAAATTCGGCAACTTCCTTAACCTCTTTCTTTGCTATATCGGTAAATGAACGAGCAAGTTCGTCCAACAAACCAAATACTCCATCTGCATTCTTGGCCATCTTGTTCCTCAGTACAAACTCAGAGTAGCTGGAATATCCTAAAAGATTAGCAATTTTCAATCGCGTATTAACAATCTTCTTTACATTTTCCTTATTATCATACTCGCCACCTTTCATGTTCTTGGTGTTGTAGGCCATATAAAGCTTTTCTCTCAGATCTCTTCGTGATGAATACTTCATAAAGCCAACATAACTGGGTGCTGACAAATCAAACAGCCATCCTTCTTTTCCCTTTGCTTTAGCCTTTGCCTTTGCTGCATCCAACTGGCTCTTGGGCAATCCTGCTAAATCTTTTTCATCTGTCAAAAGCATCTCAAAAGCATTGGTCTCTTTCAAAACGTTCTGCCCAAACTCAAGAGTTGCCATACTCAACTCCATTGACAATTCTCTATATTTCTCTTTATCCTCCGGAGAAAGAGTGGCACCACTATTCTCAAATCCCTGGTAATACTCTTCTACTAACCTTTTCTGTTCATTTGTCAAGCCAGAGTCATTTCTCCTGTCATACACATATTTCACACGTTCAAACAGCTTGTCGTTCAAGTTGATATTATTTGAATGCTCTGACAGTTTAGGACTAAGCCTCTGAGAAATTGCCATCATCTCATCATTGCTCTCAGAACTCAAAAGATTAAAAAACACTCGCGAAACTCTACTGAGCATCTCGCCCGAGTACTCTAAAGCCTCAATAGTGTTTTCAAATGTAGCCTCCTCATTGTTGTTAGCTATCGCATCTATCTCTGCCTTGTTCTCGGCAATAGCTCGTTCAAAAGCCGGTTCAAAATCTTCAATCTTAATCTCATTGAAGGGCGCTGTACCATGTGGCCCGTCAAATGGTTTGTAAAATGGATTATCACCGGCACTAACCACTGTAGTCATCATTGTTAAAAATATTAATATCAATTTCCTCATAACTATCACTTTTTTAATCACAAATATACAATAATTATAGCAATCACACTGATTTTTACGACAATAAACAAGGCCTGGTCTCAAGCGTAAACAATATATCAATCAGTAAGAACCCACTCAATTAAATTTATTATCTATAATAGTTTAAATATATTTGTTTTATTCTTTTTTATTGTATTTTTGCCTAAACGTTCTCTATTTCAGTTTAATCCATTATTAATAACAATAATAAATTTTATTCCTATGACTAAGAAATCAATCTTTAGCTTTACACTTGTATTGTTGATGATAATCGCATATGGGTGTTCAAATAGCTCTGAGCCAATATTCAATGGCAAAGATCTATCTAACTGGAAACTTGTAGTAGATGATGATAATGTCAATCCTGAAGAAGTGTTTTATGTTGAAGATGGCATTATAAACATCAAGGGACAACCTTTCGGATACATGTACACAAAAAATGAATATAAAAATTTCACTCTTAACCTAGAATATAGGTGGAAAGAAGCCGCAAGCAATAGTGGAATTTTCGTAATGGTTCAGGATAAAGAAAAACCATTCCCTAAAACAGTCGAATGCCAACTTCACGCTGGCGATGCAGGCGACTTTGTTATGATCTTGGGCGCAGAGCTAGAGGAGTATGTTGTTCCTGAAGGGACTGAAAGGCCTCAATACCCCGTTCTTGCAAAACGTGCTCCATCAAGCGAAAAGCCTGTTGGCGAATGGAACAAAGTTAAAATTACAGCAGAGAATGGAGTAATAACAGTTTACATAAACGATGTGCTACAAAATAGTGCAACTAGCAAAGTAACAAAAGGGAACCTTGCTTTACAAAGTGAAGGTGGTGGAATTCAATTCAGAAACATCACTATAAACTAAATATAAAAACTGATTGAACTAAAAAAACATAATATGTCATTCAAAAAAGAACTAAAAGAATTCTTACTACGTGGGAGCGTAGTAGACATGGCTGTTGGTATCGTTATTGGTGGTGCATTTGGCAAAATTGTAACCTCATTCGTTAACGACATTCTAATGCCTCCAATAGCGTGGCTCATCGGAGACGGAAGTTTTACAGAATTAAATATTGTTTTAAAACAAGCTGTAATGGAAGGCACCGAAGTTGTGACTCCTGCAATTACATGGAATTATGGTGCATTCATTCAAACAGTTGTTGACTTCCTGATTATTGGCGTTTCAATCTTCATGGTAATCAAAGCTATGAATAAACTTAAGCCAAAAAAGGAAGAGCCGGCACCTACACCTCCAGAACCAACAAAAGAAGAAACTCTTCTTACTGAGATAAGAGACCTTCTAAAAAATAAAGAGTAAATAATAAAAACACCTTATCAAATTTGATAAGGTGTTTTCGTTTTATTATATATCTTAATATTATTTTCAAAGATAATATACTAAATAAGGCTTATTCAGAAAGTAATTTTTCTCTTGCCTTAGCCAACATCTCCGGCGACTCAGCAGGAGGATAATGCATATCCATAGACCTGAATGTTTCTAATATAATATCTCCAACTGCCACTCGTGTAAAAAACTTCTTGTCTGCCGGTATAATATACCATGGAGCGTACGGCTTTGAAGTTTTCTCCAACATCTCCTCAAAAGCGCAAGTGTAATCATCCCATTGCTCTCGGGCATGCAGGTCGGCAGAGCTGAACTTCCAATTCTTATGTGGCTCATCAATCCTCGACAAAAACCTCTCTTTCTGTTCATCCTTAGAAACATTCAAAAAGAACTTTAATATTCTCATGCCATTCCTATAAAGATGTCTCTCAATAGAATTGATATCCTCATATCTGCTATCCCAAAAAGCCTGATCAATTTTCTCAACTGAATCATATCCGGGTATTCTCTCATTTAATATCCATTGAGGGTTCACCTTGGTAGCCAAAACATTCTCATAGTGAGATCGATTGAAAATCTCTATCATACCGCGCTGTGGCAAAGCAATATAATGACGCCAGAAATAATCATGTTCCAACTCATTCTTGGTTGGAGTCTTAAAGCTATGAACTCTACATCCTTGTGGATTAATACCTGACATCACATGTCTGATAACGCCGTCCTTTCCTGCCGCATCTCTTGCCTGTAACACGATAAGCAAAGAATATTTGTCATCAGCATAAAACATTTCTTGATATTCTCTCAACTCCTTAATATTCTGCTTTATCTCAGCCTTTGCTGTCTTTTTTGTGTAACCTCCGTCTTCAAGTGTAGCATATTTCGAGAGGTCCACCTTCTCGCCTCCTTTAACAAGGAATTTTGAATAGTCGTAGTTCATAATATCAATATTACAGAGTTATACTATATTGCTTCAGCAGAAACAGTTTCTGCCTTTTTGCCAACATTGCTACCTATACCGTGCAACAAAGATTCATATCTCGATTCATCGGAAATAATCTCCAATCCCTCTTGATATATATCGTTTTCCTCATTTATGATACGGAAAAAGGCCGACGAATCATAAAGATCTCTAGCAATCAATGCCTTTAGTTGAACTGATATCAACTGCTTAGAACTTGCAAACTCTTCCTCATTCCATTCAACATCAACCTCTTTGGCAATATCCCTAAGTTTATTATAAATATCATCCGATAATGCATAGTTCGTTTTGAAAGAAACTACATCCGGGTATCTTGATAATAACTGTTGTCTCTTATTGTCCACTTCCGAAATGGCGACTCTGTTAATAACTCCTTTGGCATTCAAGTTTGCATGCAAGAATGTACCGCCTGTAGTATCCATGGGAACATAATAATCAGGCATGATGCCGCCGCCTCCATAGACATTGCGACCATTAACTAAAGTCTTATATTTCAATGAGTCTGGGAACACCAAGGTCTCTGGGTCAAAAAGCTCACCACTATTATACCTACTTATAAAGTCCTCATTATAAGCCTCGGCATTACCCATCTCGTAGGGTCTTTGAATACTACGTCCTGATGGAGTATAGTAACGGGCAACTGTCAATCTTATCATTGTTCCATCCGGCAGCGGTAGTTGCCTCTGAACCAATCCCTTACCAAACGTACGTCTACCAACAATAACACCTCTATCCCAGTCCTGTATTGCACCGGCAAGTATTTCACTAGCAGAAGCCGAAGAACCATTAACCAAAACAACAACCCTGCCTCCGTGAAGCTCATCGCCTTCCCTGGCATTCATGGTATATCTTGGCTGATTTTTACCTTCTGTATATACTATAACTTTGCCCTTTTCTAAAAACTCGTCTACAATCTCGTTTGCAGTTTGCAGAATACCTCCGCCATTGTCAGTCAAATCCAGCAGCAAATGCTTCATACCTTGCTCACGAAGTTTCTTCTCTGCCTCTTTAAACTCATCTGCAGAGGTTAAACCAAACCTACTGAGTCTTATATATCCGACATCTTTACTAACCATGTAAGATGCATCAATACTTGTAATAGGAATTTTATCTCTTACTATCCTGAACTCAATCAAATCATCAACACCTCTTCGCAACGCCTTAACATTCACTATCGTACCCTTCTCTCCTCTCAGCTTCTTAATAACATCTTGGTTGCTCATCTCAACTCCAGCAATCAGGGTATCATTCACATATATAATCTTATCACCCGGTAATATTCCAACCTTTTGCGACGGACCTCCGGCAATGACTTCCATAACATACAGTGTATCCGTAAGCATATTAAACGATATGCCTATCCCATCAAAATTACCTTGCAAAGGCTCATTCATCGCCTTAACCTCTTCCTCGTTCAAGTAAGTTGAATGTGGGTCTAATTCTCCAAGCATACCTCTAATAGCCGCCTCTGTAACCTTTTTTGAGTCAACATCATCAACATACAGTCCTTTAATCAACTGTAAAGTCCTCTCAATCTTCACACCTTCAGGAGATGGTCTGAATTGCGCATATGTACAGCCTGAAAAAACAACAGACAGCAATATTATTGGTAATAATCTTTTTTTTATCATTTATTTGAATAATTATATCTCCATTCCTTCTGGAATAAACTTGCTTACATCATGTCCATACCTCAACAGTTCTCTTACATGTGTCGAGCTAACGTGTGTGAGAGACGGTTCTGTAAACAATACGAACGTTTCTATGCCAGATATGGTTCGATTCATATCAGCAATAGTCTTCTCGTATTCAAAGTCTACAACCGATCTTATTCCTCGCAAAATATATTTAGCATTAACCTGTTTAGCAAAATCTATCGTTAGACAATCATAGCTTTCAACACTAACCCTATCATCGTATCGATAAAGCTGTCTTATCATTTCCAAACGTCTTTCTAACGAAAAGTAAGAACTCTTTGACTCGTTAATACCAATTGCTATTACTATCTTATCCATCAATTCCAACCCTCGTCTGACCAGTGATTCGTGACCTATTGTAAAGGGGTCAAAAGTTCCGGGAAATAATGCAATTCTTTCTCGAACCAAGTTCTTACATTCATTATCCAAAGACATAATAAAAATTTATGTTATGCTACAATATCATCTTCATCAACAACCAGGTTGTCTATGATAAAAGACTGACGCTCAGGAGTATTTTTACCCATATAGAACTCCAGAAGCTCCTTCAAAAGGTCCTCCTTTTTCATAGTAACTCGGTCAAGTCTCATATCTTTGCCTAAAAAGTTACGAAACTCATCAGGAGAAATTTCACCCAATCCTTTAAATCTTGTAATCTCAGGATTTGGACCAAGATCTTCTATCGCTTTTAATCTTTCTTCTTCAGAGTAGCAGTAAATAGCTTTTTTCTTGTTTCGCACTCTGAACAAAGGTGTCTGAAAAATATACACATGCCCCTTTTTAATCAAATCAGGGAAGAATTGCAAAAAGAATGTCAAGAGCAATAATCTTATATGCATACCATCAGTATCAGCATCAGTTGCTATAATAACTTTGTTATATCTCAACCCTTCCATTCCGTCTTCAATATTCAAAGCCGCCTGTAGAAGATTAAACTCTTCATTCTCATAAACAATCTTCTTAGTTAGGCCATAACTGTTCAATGGCTTACCCCTCAAACTGAATACTGCTTGAAGATTAGGGTCTCTACTCTTAGTTATAGAACCACTGGCAGAATCGCCCTCTGTAATAAAAATACTCGTTTCCTCTCTGTCATCCCCTTTAGGATCGTTATAATGTATTCTACAGTCTCTCAACTTCTTATTATGCAGGCTTGCCTTCTTTGCCCTTTCTCTGGCCAACTTTGTGACACCTGCTATGGCCTTTCTCTCCTTCTCTGACTCGAGTATTTTCTTCTGCAACACTTCAACAGCGTCAGCATGTTTGTGTAGATAGTTATCTAACTCTTTCTTTAGAAAATCATTTATATATTTGTTCACGGTAACACCATCCGGCGACATATCTTTAGAACCCAGTTTTGTTTTAGTCTGTGACTCAAATACCGGTTCTTCAACCTTTATGCTTATGGCTGCAACTATACCGTTTCTTATATCCGAATACTCAAAATTACGAGCATAGAACTCCTTAATTACCCTGGCCGTCGCTTCTCTAAAAGCTGTAAGATGAGTACCTCCTTGTGTTGTGTGTTGCCCGTTAACAAAAGAGTAGTACTCTTCACCGTACTGACTTGTATGCGTAATAGCAACCTCAATATCTTCTCCTGTAAGATGTATTATTGGATATAATTCTTCCGATGTTAGACTCTCATTCAACAAATCTTCTAGTCCATTCTTAGAATAATATTTCTTACCATTAAAGCTTATCGTTAATCCGACATTAAGAAAAACATAATTCTTCAATAATGGCTCTATAAATTCATCCTTAAATGAATAATCTCCGAAGATTTCTTTATCGGGAGTAAACTCAACAGTTGTACCATTCGGCTTATCGGTAGGCTCTATATCCTTATCTTCCAACAAGTCGCCCTTCGAAAATATGACTTTCTTCGATTGGCCGTCTCTGTTACTGGTCATCGTAAACGAGGACGATAAAGCATTTACTGCTTTAATGCCAACTCCATTCAAACCTACTGACTTCTTAAATACCTTAGAATCATATTTAGCTCCGGTATTCATCTTTGAGCTGACATCCTTTACCTTTCCTAATGGCACTCCACGTCCATAGTCAGTCACTGATACATTGCCATCTTCAATCCTGACATCAATAATCTTCCCAAAACCCATCATATACTCATCAATGGAGTTATCCAGGACCTCTTTGAGCAATACATATACACCATCATCGCTCGAAGATCCATCACCAAGTTTCCCGATGTACATCCCTGGTCGACGACGAATATGCTCTCTCCATTCAAGAGTAATAATATTATCCTCTATATATTTTTCTTGTGAATCTTGTAACTCTTTTTCTATTTCGCTCACCTTTTGCTCCTATAATTTTTTCATAAAAACCCTTCTCCTTTTGTGCTGTTCTGCATCTAAACCACTCCACATTGCATGAACCTTAGTATTATCTTCAAGCTCCGGATTACTCTCTGCCACTGTTATGCCTAATTTGTTTGCTGCAGGAATAAACTCATTAAACATAAGCGCATTAACGCCCTTGTTCTGATACTCCGGGTCAACTGCTACCAACATCAAGTCCAATGTATTGTTGTGCCCATTGCCTTTCAATGCCTTATATAAGTAATACCATCCGTTTGGCAAAAACTTCCCTTTTGCTTTCTGCAGTGCCTTTGCCATACTAGGCAAGCCGATTCCCACACCCACAAGCTTGTTGTCGGTCTGCCTTAATACCAACGTTAGGAACTCAAGCCTCAACATAGGTATATACATGTCAACGTAATAATCTATCTGCTTATCTGTCAATTCAACAAACCCAAAAAGATTCTTGTACGCTTTATTTATTAGATGAAAAATATCTCTAGCGTACGGCATAACATCCTTTTTCCTATAGTAATGTACAACGTTCAATCCAAACCTCTTTTTAACCAAACTCGACATCCTGTAAAAACGCTCGGGGACCTCTTTCGGAATCTGAATCAAAAACTCCACCCAATCAACTTGCTTTCCGTAACCCATCCTCTCCAATTGTTTCGGATAGTATGGATAGTTGTATATTGTGATCATAGTCCCCAACCTGTCAAATCCTTCAACAAGCATACCTTCGTGATCAAAGTCTGTAAAGCCCAATGGTCCATGTATTTTATGCATTCCTCGTGATCTTGCCCATCCTTCAGCTGTACCAAACAAAGCATCTACGACCTCATCATCATCAATAAAGTCAACAAAACCAAACCTGGCGTTCTTTTCTTTCCATATCTCGTTAGCTTTATAGTTGATGAACACTGCTATCCTACCAACGACCTCATCATCCCTGTAAGCTAAAAAATATGCTGCATCACAATGCTCAAACGCAGGGTTTTTGTCTACACTCAACGTGGCTTTTTCATCATAAATCAAAGGAGGAACAAAGAATTCGTTTCCCTCATATAAATCGATCACAAAATTGATGAATATTTTCAGTTCATCTTTAGTGGTAACTTTTTTAATTCTTACTGACATATATACATTACATTTAGTACTCTTACATCCTTACAAAGATACTCATTTTTTATTGATATGCTCACTACATGACCTATTCTTCAACATAGCGCTTATATAATTCCCATCTGTTAATCACATCACTCACAAACTTTAGGGTCTCATCTCCTCTAAAATATCCATTCTTGCAAACAGGATCACTGTAGTATTGCTCAAGCCTCTTCAAGTCCAAATACTTTTCAACATTTCCTTCCCAAACATTCTCATCAGCGCCATATTTTTCTGCTAAAGCTCTAGCATCAAATATATGCCCTATTCCACCATTATAAGCTGCTAAAGCCATCTTCATCACTTGTGAATTGTCGGATATAGTAGATGAAAAGACATCCATAAGATACCTAAAATATCGAGAACCTATCATTATATTCGACTCCGCATCAAACAACTTATCCTTATCCAATCCATATGATGTAGCAGTGGCGGGCATCAATCCCATCAAACCGACAGCTCCCGACCATGAAGTTGCTTCATTGTTAAATGTCGATTCTTGATACGAGATAGAAGCTAAAAACCGCCAATCTATTTTCACCTCTTCACCATATCTCTTAAAATAAATGTCGTATGGTGAGATAATCCCATTACCGATAAAATTTCCGACCCTGAGTCCAAAATCCATTGAAGAACCTTTAGTCTCTTCAAAGTATCTTTTTAAGGTTTTCATATAAGAAGTGTTCATGGATTTTTCTGCAAACCATGAATCCAGGGAATCGGCAAGCACAGGCGTATCAGGTCTCACCGCCCACGAAGACCTCTGATCAAAACTAATAGGCAACTGAACGTCAATATTATTAAAATATGTCTGGTTCAACTTAGCCAAGTCGTCTTCCGAAACTGTATAGTCAATTTTACCTTGAGACACACCCCTAATCAAATCTTCTACAACCAAAGAATCTTCGGCATCAACCTCAATCACTATCCCACCTCCAAGCTCATCATTAAGATTCTTTATTCTATCCAAATACTTTGAGTCCTCAATAACAGTAACAGTTCTTCCTATCAAATCTACAACATCCTTAACCATCATATCATATTCCCTAACCTGCTGAACCAAAACTTGGTGCGACACCTGTTTATACCCACAAAATATAATTGAATCTCTCATCTGGTTCGTTATTGGCAAATTATATGCTATAACATCTCCCTCGCCTTTTTTTAGCTTCTCAATCAAAGACTTTACATTTTCTGCAACTATTATCTTTACATTTAAGCTATGGTCATCACAAAAACTTTTTATCAAATCATATTGGAACCCCATAGGCTGATCTCTGTACATAAAGTATGACGTGGAAGTGTTTAACGTAAGAACACACAAAGTATCTGACTCTACAATCTCCGCATAGTCATAAACGACTGCTTTCTTCTCTTCACATGCCACATTAATCAAAAGCAACGCAAAAAACACAACAATAAATGATAATAATCTACCCATTAGTGTATTTCAATAGTGTCAAAATGCAAAGTTAATTAATGAATTATTTGCACAAAATAAAAAATTTATGATTATTTGCCATATTATTTGTAATATTTTTGCCTGATATTAACAAAAACAGTTTATTTAAATGACCAAAACCTTATATATTTCTATTCTTGTAGCTTTATCTATGCCTGTTTTTACTCTAAGAACTTACTCTCAAAGCAACTGGAGGAACTACATTGAACAATTAGCCGAGGAGAGTGAAATGGATCAGGAGTCTATAGAAAACATGTATCAAGATCTCCTCTACTTAGAGAACAACCCCATGGATCTAAACTCTTTATCTTTAACCGATTTAGAAAACTTCCCATTGATTTCATCAGAACAGGCAAATTCAATATTCGAATTCTTAAATCTAAACAGGCCGATAGTTACTATATATGAGATAAGAAATGTTCCAAAACTTGACTACAACACAGTCTCAATGATACTCCCATTCTTTAAAGCCGACAGTTCAAAAGAGTACACATATTCAAATGAAAAGGCAGACTCATTATCGAAAGGTATTTCTGAACTAATGATTAGAACAGACAAAACCTTAACACATCGAGCAGGATACAGCCAATTCTCAGATAGTATCTTAGCAAAATATCCAAATAGAAAATATAGAGGTGAAGACTTCTATAACTCTTTGAAATTTTCATATCGTTCAAAAGACAAAATTCAACTGGGACTAACCGCCGAAAAAGATGCCGGTGAACCTTTTCTAGAGAGCAACAATACCAAGGGTTACGATTATTATGGATTCTATGTTCAAGCAAACAATATATCCAAAATTAAAACCCTCATAGTAGGTGACTACAGGCTGTCTTTTGGGCAAGGATTAATACTCAACAACGATTACTTGATAAACAAGGCGTGGTCGGTAAACAATCTAGCAAAACGCACCCAACAACCAAAAAGACACTTCTCATTATCGGAATCAGGTTTCTTTAGAGGTGTTGCAGTTCAAATAGCATTGGGCAATGTAACCATATCTCCATTCTATTCAATCAGCAAGATAGATGCAAACATCTCTAATGATGGCTCCATCACATCGCTCAAAACAGATGGCTTGCATCGCACTCTTTTAGAGATATCTAAAAAGCGAAACACCAGAGAGCAGGTTATAGGAACAAACATAAATTACAAGAAAGAGAAATTTCAAATCGGCATCAGTGGACTGTATCACAATTACAATCGAGAGTTCGACCCTTCACCACGAAAATATAATGCCTACTATTTCAGAGGGGATAATAACTACAATTTTAGCACCGATTACTCATATCAACTACCGGGATTTATTATTGCCGGAGAAACAGCAATAGATAAGAACGGAACAATCGCCACTATAAACCTTGCACAATACCGACCATCTTCAAGTTCATCATTCTCAATCCTCCACAGATATTATCCTATCTCATACAATGCCTTACACGCAAAATCCTTTTCTGAGGGGAGTCGTATTCAAAACGAACATGGACTATTTCTTAGCGCTACATTCTCGCCAATCAAAAGAACTACCATAACCACATATATGGATCTTGTCAAGTTCCCCTGGCTGAAGTTCGCAGTCGACAAACCATCAAAAGCTCTCGACTGCTATATCCTTATGACATACAACATTTCTCGCGATTCTTTCTTTGAGGCACGATTTAAGTACAAACTTAAAGAAAAGAACTCCGATATTACAAACAACAGCGAAAGATTGGTCATACCTTACGACACAAAAAAGCTTAGACTAAGATATTCTAACACACTGCCAAGTGGGTGGGGCTTCAGAACTACTGTTGACATAGCCAACTACGCTGAAAAGAATCTGCCCAACGAGTATGGCTACATGATATCTCAAAATATCAATTACAAAAATGATAAACCATTTTCTGGTGATCTGTTCCTATCATGGTTCGATGCCAAAAGCTACTCAACAAGGCTATATTCATACGAGAGAAATCTTCTAAACACATTCTATATGCCATCTTTTTACGGAAAAGGTATTCGTTTAGCTCTTTCTTCCAAATTAAATATTTCCAAATCTCTTTCATTTTCAGCTAAGCTAGGATACTCTCGATTCTTCAATCGCGACACCATTGGTAGTGGCACTGAACTGATAGACGGAAATAGCCGAACAGACATTTTTACATACCTGCGCTGGAGATTTGGCGCTTAGTAGCTAACTTTTTACTAACTTTGAATGCAAATAAAACAAGCATGTCAGCTCCACTACTACAAATAGAATCTTTGTCGAAGTCTTTTGGCGAACTATTATTACTTAACGATATATCTTTAGGAATTGCCGAAGGGGATAAAATAGGACTGATAGCCATCAACGGCTCTGGCAAAACTACATTACTAAATATAATAGCAGGTAAAGAATCCTACGACTCAGGGAGAATAGTTTTCAGGAACGACATAAAAACCGCTTACCTCGAGCAGTCCCCACAGTTTGATGAAAACCTAACAGTTCTCGAGGCATGCCTCAGTGTCGATAGTGATATAGTTAGAGTTATCGAGCAATACGAGAAAACAATTTACTCTCAAAACCATGAAGGCTTAGATGACATTCTAAACAAGATGGATATTCTTGGTGCATGGGATTTCGAATTAAGAATAAAACAAATCCTGTCACAACTAAAAATTGTAGATTATAACCAAAAGATTAAACAACTTTCCGGCGGACAGCTCAAAAGGGTCGCACTTGCTAATGTTCTAATTAGTGAGCCGGAACTAATATTCTTAGATGAACCTACAAACCACCTCGACCTCGAAATGGTTGAATGGCTTGAAGACTACCTATCTAAAAACAATATCAGCCTATTGATGGTAACTCACGACAGGTATTTCCTGGATCGTGTATGTAACCAAATCGTAGAGATTGACAATAAACAGCTATATTCATACAAAGGAAATTATTCGTACTATTTGGAAAAAAGAGACGAAAGAATATCCTCACAAAATGCAGAAGTCGCACGCGCTAAAAACATTCTTCGAAAGGAACTCGAATGGATGAGGAGGCAACCACAGGCGCGCGGAACTAAATCAAAGTCTCGAATTGATGCATTCTATGAAATAAAAGAAAAAGCATCACAGACAAAAGAAAGCAATACTCTGCAACTTTCGGCAAAGGCATCCTACATAGGCAAGAAAATATTCGAAGCCAAAGATGTAACAAAAAGTTTCGGTAAAATAAAAATAACCAAAAACTTCAACTACACTTTCTCCCGATACGAAAAGATGGGTATAGTTGGAAAAAACGGTACTGGGAAATCAACATTCATAAAGATGTTGTTGGGAAAGGTAAAACCTGACAAAGGAGAATTCGAGATAGGCGAAACTGTCAAATTTGGCTACTACAGCCAAGCAGGATTAGAGTTTGATGAACAACTTAAGGTTATCGACGTCGTAACACAGATTGCTGAGGTCATCGATATAGGTAACGGTAAAATACTTACTGCTTCTCAATTCTTACAGCATTTCATGTTTCCTCCCGAAAAACAACACAACTACGTCTATAAACTGAGTGGTGGGGAAAAAAGACGACTATATTTATGTACAGTACTAATAACTAACCCAAACTTCTTAATACTCGACGAGCCTACAAACGATTTAGATATAATAACACTAAATGTATTAGAAGAATATCTCGCTAACTTCAAAGGTTGTCTCATAATAATATCTCACGACAGATATTTTATTGACAAAGTAGTAGACCATTTGCTGGTATTCAATGGTGATGCTGACATCAAAATGTTCCCGGGAAACTACTCACAATATCGCGAATGGAAACAAGAAAATAACAAACAGCTTTCAGAAACTAAAGAAACAAAAAACACAGAAGCACAAGAAGAAAAAACACCAAAGAAAAAAACAAAATTAACTTATAAGGAAAGCATAGAATTCGAAACGCTCGAAAAGGAGATAAATGAGCTCGAAGAAGAAAAAAATAATATTGCAGAAGAATTGTCCTCGGGGGAACTCGATAGTGTTCAACTAATAGAAAAATCTAACCGAATCAGTGAACTGATAAAGCTAATAGACGAAAAAACACTAAGATGGCTCGAGCTAAGCGAATATACCTAAATTAGACTCCTTATAAATTACCATTTATGATACTTCATTCTTTTTGTTTTTAAACTATTTTACTACTTTTGCTATCAACTATCTGATAAAGGAAACATATTAGAATTACAGGAAAACATAAAAGGATTACTATCCTAAACTAATTAAATAATTATTAATATGAAAAGTATTAAAGGAACTCAAACTGAGAAGAATCTTATGCAATCATTTGCAGGCGAATCTCAAGCCCGTATGCGTTACACATACTTCTCAAAACAAGCCAAAAAAGAAGGCTACGAACAAATTTCAGCTATTTTCATGGAAACTGCAGAACAAGAAAAAGAACATGCTAAAAGAATGTTCAGATATCTTGAAGGTGGAATGGTAGAAGTAAATGCAAGCTTCCCTGCAGGAGTAATCGGTACTACTGCTGAAAACCTTAAAGCTGCTGCTGCAGGTGAAAATGAAGAATGGACTAAATTATATCCAATGTTCGCTGACGTTGCAGAAGAAGAAGGCTTCAAAGAAATCGCCACAATGTACAGAATGATCTCTGAAGCTGAAGCTGCACACGAAGAGAGATACCTAAAACTTCTAAAACGAGTTGAAGAGGAATCAGTATTCGAACGCGATGAAGAAATCGTATGGCAGTGTCGCAACTGTGGATATGTTTACAGAGGTAAAAAAGCACTTAAGAAATGTCCGGCTTGCTTGCATGACCAAGCTTATTTCGAAGTAAAGAACGATAAATATTACTAGTAGAGATTATTGCTAACGCAACAATAGGGTGGCATCACATATTGTGATACCACCCTGTTTTTTTGTCTGCAAACAAGAAATTTATTAATTCTCAGTACTGATAAGTAGCTCTTTCCCTTCTTTCAAAAGATCATGGCTTATAAACCAGCCATCTACCTTTTTACCATCATAGGTTATATCTTTTATCTTTTCTCCTGTACCCTCTTTCCTAATATTAAAAGTTGACTCTCCATCTCCAAATGTAAATTGGACTTTATCAAAGATAGGCACTGTTACTAAGTATTCAGGATCTGCTGGAGAATATGTATACAAGCCTATCGCATTAAAAACATACCATGAGGACATCTCACCGGCATCATCCATGCCACTATAAGCTAATCCTTCTTTCCCCATGTCATAAAATTTGTCCATGATATAGTTTAAGACCTTCTGTGCCTTTTCCTGCTTCCCAATGAAATAATAGGTATAAGGAATTGAGTGACCTGGCTGGTTGCCATGACAATAATTACCTATAAAGCCCGTAAGATTGTGTACTTCATAACCTCTCCATGGTTCTGTAAACAAGGAATCAAGTTTCTTATCAACGGCTTCAGAGCTTGGGTATAAATCTAACATGCCTTGAATATCATGTGGCGCAAAAAAGAGTGATTGCCATGCATTAGCCTCTCTATACATATAAGCAAAGTAAGGATAGTATGGGTCAAAATCTTCAATCCAACTACCATTATCTATCTTCCCTCTCCAAAATCCTGTTGACGGATCAAACAGGTTCTTATAGTTGTTCGAACGCTCCATCAAAAGATTGTAGTTGTCATCGTCACCAAGCTCTTTTGCAACAAGCGCAGTTGCATAATCATCATAAGCATACTCCACAGTTTTCGTAACGGCTGCCTTATACTCGTCCCAAAATGGAACATCTGTGGTATCCTTCTCTGCAATCCAACCTCTTTCAATATATTCATCCAAATAAGGTCTTCCACCTCTTCCTGGTACAGTAGCATTCTTAAGTATTAACGAATAAGCCCTCTTAAGATCAAAGTCTCGTATGCCTCTCAACCATGAACCTGCAACAAAAACTGATGCATGATCGCCATGGAAAAATGTAGGCATATAACCACCACGCTTTTCACCCTTGTCAATAATAGATTTAATAACATCAGTTGTAACATCAGGAGAAATCATTGAAAGTAAAACTAACTTGTTCCTATAATCGTCCCAAAAAGATGGATTGGTATAATACCTAAACCCACCGTTTACAATCTCTCCTCTCTCGTCTGAGTAATCACCATTAACATCACTTCTTAGAGCCGGCCACAGAAATGATCGATACAGCGTGGAATAAAAAATTCCTTTTTCTCTTTCTGTTCCCCCCTCAACCTTAATATGTGACAACAACTCCTCCCAACTGTCATTAGCCTCAGATTTAACTTCCGAAAAACTCTTATTCAGCATCTCATCCTCGAGATTCATTTTAGCATTATCAACGCTCACAAATGAAATCCCAATTCTAAGTTCTAACGGCCTATTTTTATCATCATCTTCAAATGACACAACTGAGACTTCTCGTCCTCCATTTTTCAACTGCTCAATACCAGTAACATCATAATTTGAAACAGCATAAAAGTACACTTTATCGCCGGTATCTTGGAATCCTCCAAAACTATTTTCTCCTATCTTTTCAATCTTCCAATTCCTAACATGATTGTTAGTTCTGGTCATATCCGCTAACACCTTTTTAGGCTCTCCTTCAGGATATTCATATTTATGAAATCCACACCTTAGTGTCGAAGTAAGTTCTACATTGATGCCATATCTTTCCAAATACACCTGGTAATATCCCGGCCTTGCAGACTCATTATCATGGCTATATCCTGATGCAAAATCATCAGCACTAAATCCACTTGTTACCGGCAACAAAGGAATATGCAACAAATTCCAATGACCCTTATTAGTATGTGTAAATGCATAAATTACCGTGTCTTCATATTGATATCCGGCTCCGCTTCTATACTTTGTCACTGGACTAAGTTGGACCATAGCATTCGGCAATGATGACCCTGGAAATACCTCAGCACCCCACGTACGGTCCTCCCATGTCCTAACATAACCTAAATCTTCTGGATCCCACAAAGTAGCAGTACCCAAAAACGGATTGACTAAATCTGTCAATCCCCCACCACCGTTACTCTTGCATCCGCTAAATAAAATAGATAGCAAAACTGTTATTAATACTAATCTCTTATCCACTAACATGAAACTTTTTGGTAATTTATTTATTATATTTTCTCTTAATTTCATCATATAATACAAACATATTCAAACCAATACACAAATATACCACACACTTACCAATTAACAAAGTTAATAAAAAACAGCAAATTTTTCACGTATAACTTTTAATAATTGACACACAATTCATAATACCATAAAACTAAAATCATCTCTTTATGGCATAGTTCAACATCATACAACAAAAGAATTCATACTACGTTATATTAACTAATAAAACGACGAATTAAGCACCTCATATTATCGATAATTACATCTATATAATTTATAACAAACTCATTATGACCTATAACGACTTATTTGCACGCACACGATTGCTTTTAGGAGATGAAGCAATGCAACAAATCATGTCAAAAAACATCATACTTTTCGGCGTTGGGGGAGTTGGCAGTTGGTGTGCCGAAGCTCTTATAAGAAATGGATTTAATAATCTAACTATTGTCGACTCCGACACTGTTTCCGAAGCAAACATTAATCGTCAACTTCCTGCTACAACAAAGACTGTAGGCCAACTAAAGGTAGATGTGCTAAAAGATAGATTAAACGAAATAAATCCTTATGCCAACATAAATGCCATACCTAAAATATATAATAATGAGTCTTCAGACTCATTCCATCTAGACAAATACGACTATATTATCGATGCCATCGATACTCTCCCACACAAAATGCATCTGCTCGTTGCGTCATCAAAAACAGACGCCACTGTATTTTCATCTATGGGAGCCGGTCTAAAAATAGATCCACTACAGGTCAAAGTAGCCGAGTTCTGGAAAGTAAGAACGTGCAAGCTGGCAAAAGCATTAAGAACTAAAATGAAGAAAGAGCAGAAACCTATGAAACCCATATTATGTGTTTACAGCGAAGAGCAAGGGCAAAATAGAGGCGACACAAACAGCAAAAATATAATTGAAGAAAGCAACTTTACAAAACAAAACATTAACGGCACACTTATGCAAGTCACCGCAATGTTTGGAATAACTCTCTCAAGTCTTGTAGTCAAGGACATCATGAGTAAAATAGAAAATCCCATATAGAAAGCACTATTATAACACTTTATACTCCAAATTACATAATGGCTACTGGAAAGTTCTCTCCTTTTTGCTAACTTTGCACAATCTTTAAGAACTGTTCAATATGAAAATAGAATCTATCTTACAAAACAGCGTAATTGAGGCAATTAACAAACTATATAATGCAAGTTTAGAACCTTCTGCAATCTCTCTGCAAAAAACAAAGAAAGAGTTCGAAGGACACTATACACTTGTAACCTTTCCTCTACTTAAGATTTCAAAGAAGAAACCTGAAGATACAGCAGAAGAAATAGGAGCATACTTACTGAGCAACTCCGAAATAGTTTCTGCTTACAACGTAATCAAGGGATTTCTTAATATTACTGTTGCCCCTGCTTTGTGGGTAGATCTTCTGAACAAAATTGACAAAGATGATCAATACGGCACCATACAGGCAAATGAGAACTCCCCGCTATATATGGTGGAGTACTCTTCACCAAACACCAACAAACCATTGCACTTAGGACACATACGCAACAATCTGCTAGGTCATGCTCTAAGCGAAATTTTAAAAGCCAATGGTAAACGCGTCGTAAAAACCAACATAGTCAACGACCGTGGTGTTCACATTTGCAAATCAATGCTAGCATGGAAAAAATGGGGCAACAATGAAACGCCAGAATCATCTGGTAAAAAAGGAGACCATCTTATTGGAGATTATTATGTCCTTTTCGATCAAAAATACAAAGAGGAGGTCAAAAATCTCATTGATCAAGGCATGACAAAAGAAGAAGCAGAAAATAATTCTGCTCTCATGTCTGAAGTGCGTGAAATGTTACGCCTTTGGGAAGCCAATGATCCCGAAACAGTAAACCTATGGAAGAAAATGAACGGTTGGGTATATGCCGGCTTCGATGAAACATACAAGAGACTGGGAATCACATTCGACAAGATATATTACGAGTCCGAAACCTATCTGGCTGGAAAGAAAGAAGTCCTCAGAGGGCTGAATGAAAATCTTTTCTTCAGAAAAGAAGATGGTTCTGTTTGGGCAGATCTAACAGCAGAAGGCCTCGACCACAAACTCCTACTACGTTCCGATGGTACATCAGTTTACATGACTCAAGATATAGGTACCGCAAAGCTACGCTTCGACGACTACCCAATCGACAAGATGATATATGTAGTAGGTAACGAACAAAACTACCATTTCCAAGTATTATCTATCATTCTCGACAAGCTCGGATTTGAGTTTGGCAAAGGACTAGTCCATTTCTCATACGGAATGGTAGAGCTACCCGAAGGCAAAATGAAATCTCGAGAAGGAACTGTCGTAGATGCCGACGACCTTATGGAAGAAATGGTCGAAACCGCTCATGACACTTCTCAAGAACTCGGAAAGCTGGATCAAGTATCTGATGAAGAAGCTCGAGCAATTAGTGAGATGGTTGGCCTTGGAGCTCTTAAGTACTTCATACTTAAGGTAGATCCTAAGAAGAACATGACATTCAACCCCAAAGAATCTATAGACTTCAATGGGAATACCGGTCCGTTCATTCAATACACGCATGCTCGCATAAGTTCTGTAATTCGCAAGGCTGAAGAAGAGGGAATTGAAATACCCGAAAGCGTTAATTCATCGATCGATCTTTCCGTAAAAGAAGAGGGATTAGTACAACTTCTTAGCGAATTCCCTGATGTAATTCAGCAGGCAGCCGACGAATACAACGTATCTCTAATAGCAAACTACACATACGATCTGGCTAAAGAATACAACCAGTTCTATCACGACTTCTCTATACTTAAAGAAGAGGATAAAAACTTAAGAGGCTTCCGATTGATTCTCTCCAAAAATGTAGCTATTATAATAAAGAGAGGTATGAAGCTACTTGGAATTGATGTACCGGAACGTATGTAGTTAGTCCATATTTATATACCTGACAAAAGCTATCTGGTTGCCATCAGGCGACCAGCTATGCACATTTATGGTCCCTTGACCTCCGTAGAAAACAGGGGTGATATCTCTTACTTTCATAGTTTCAACGTCCAATAGTCTCAATTTAACATCCTTACCAAATGGGTGTCCTCCTCTTTGATCTTCAAGGTAAGATATATAAACCACACTCCTGTTGTCCGGACCTGGATGAGGAAACCAGTTGTCATAATCGTCATTTGTCAACTGAGTCTGTTCACTACCATCGCTTCGCATCCTATAAATGTGCATCCTCCCTGTCCTATGGCTGTTAAAATAAATCCATTCTCCATCATAACTGAACTCAGGACCATCATCAAGACCCTCTGCATCTGTTAGTCTTATTTCTTCATCCTTGATGGTGTGTGTTTTATACACATCCCATTCTCCATCTCGCATCGCGCAATAAACTACCCACTGATTGTCTGGACTTATTCCATGCCAATAATTCGGATAGTTACCGGTTATTAGGCGGGGAACCCCGCCTATAACCGGTAAAATAAATATTCTTGAGTTGCCACCCGATGAGCTGACCCTATTATCATTGTGACTAACTACCAACCATTTGCCATCAAATGACAACCCATGATCATTATTGCACTGATCAGCAAAACCGGTATCAATAGTACCTAACTTTTTTCCACTAACAGAAACTTTCTCTAATTTGCCCCCCGAGTTGATAATTATGTATGACCCGTCTCTTGACCAGTTTGGAGCTTCAAAGTGTCTATTCTCCTTAAGAATAACCTTCTCTTTGCCATTTCTAACATCCAATAGCACAAGCTCGCTAACAAGCTTTTCGGGCATCTGCCCAAAAATTGTAAAACAACAAAGCAATGATACTAATAACACACTCAAGTTTCTCATAGCAAAATATTTTATTTATTAGAAGTATCCCATATCTTTGTTTCCGTACAGTTTACATTAACAATTTGATCACCAATTTGCAACATAAATTCACCCTCCTCAATTGTCCATTTTCCTTCAGCATTCACAAAAGCCAAATCTGATCCATCAAGATTAAAAGTTACTACTTTAGACTCTCCCGGCTTAAGTTCTATCTTCTCAAAGTCTCTCAACCTTCTAACATCCGGAGACATAGATGCTACCAAGTCACTACTGAATAGCATAACAGCCTCTTTCCCTTCAACATTTCCACTATTGGTAACAGTTACTGACACCTTAATTACATCGTCAGAGCTAAAATTTGTCTTGTCAACACTCATCTTTGAGTAGTCAAATGTAGTATAGCTCAACCCATAGCCAAATGGATATTGTACCGCAGTTTGTGCACCATAGTCGTAAGCACCTTCCATCTTTCCTGCAATATTTTCCGATGGTTTATGGTCGTAAGTTATCAGTCCTTGCTCGAATTTAGGATAAGTATATGGCAATTTACCACTCGGATTTACATCACCAATAATTATATCTGCCAAAGCATCACCACCATAATTACCTGGTAGATATGTCTGAATAATTGCAGCTGAACCTGGTTCTATTTTACGTATCAGCCTCGGTCTACCTTCATTAAGCACCAAAATAACAGGTTTTCCTGTTTTCTGAAATGCAAGCGCCAGTTCTAGTTGATTGTCGGAAAGCGCCAGTTCATCTAGATTCCCCGGTGTCTCACAATATGAGTTCTCACCAATACATAGCACGATAAAATCTACATCTTTTGCTGCTTCTATCGCTTTTTCAATTTCAGGCTCATTCTCCTCAAAGTATTGACCCTTCATATTGTATGTAACACCCTCTTCCAGCTTAACATTTTGCTTGCCAAACTTGTTCTGAAAAGCCTCATATATGGTATTGTATCCTTGTGCAAACTCTTCTGTCTTCTCTCCTTGCCAAGAGTAGCTCCACCCACCATTTAATGTTCTCATTGAGTTGGCATTAGGTCCTGTCACAAGAATACGAGCATTCTTTGGTAGAGGAAGTATATTATCCTCATTCTTAAGTAGAGTTATCGACTCATCTGCTGCAGCTTTGGCTACAGCTTCATGTTGCTGACTCCCGAATAATGGATATTCATCTACCGACCAATATGGTTTATCAAACAATCCCAATCTATATTTCATCCTAAGAACACGTCGTACAGCATCATCTATCCTCACCATTGACACTTCTCCCTCATTAACCAGCTCCAACAATGTAGGTCCAAACACCAAATTGTATGGTTCCATAACCATATCGATACCGGCATTTATTGCTGTCTTCACAGCTGTTTTATAGTCTTTTGCTACGTGGTCTCTATTATACAAGTTAGAAACATCTGCCCAGTCTGTAACTATCACACCATCAAATCCTAATTCTTCCTTAACCCATTGTGTTATCAACCTATGGTCTGAATGCGTAGAAACACCATTGACAATACCTGAATTTACCATCAAAGATAATGCACCTTGCTCTATTGTAGCCCTAAACGGCTCAAAATGTTTTTCTCTCAAGTCCGATTCATTTATAACTGCCGGAGTTCTGTCTTTCCCGGAAACAGGAACACCATATCCCATATAGTGCTTCACACAACCTGCAAGATTGTTTCCTAAAACATGATTCTTATCACTACCTTGATAGCCTCTTATAACAGCTTTTCCCATTTCGGCATTAACATAACTATCCTCTCCAAAACTTTCCCACAAGCGCGACCATCTCGAGTCTCTGCTTATATCCATAGTAGGATTAAATATCCACGGAATGTTACTTGCGCGAGTCTCATAAGCATTCACTTCTGCACCCTTCTCTACCAATTCTCTGTTAAACGTTGCTGCCATAGCAACCTCTTGAGGAAAGAATGTTGCACCCGCGGTATATGTTGCGCCATGGTTTGAATCAATACCGTAAACCACTGGAATTCCGGTCTCCTCTATTGCTCTTTTCTGAATCTCTCTAATAGTGTATTCCCACTTATCTGTGGTCTGTGCTCTCGTATTAGATGCATTAAGTATAGACCCTACTTTATATTTACCTAAAACTTCATCAAGCTTGTCATAGTCAATTTCGAAAGGTTCGTCACTATAATATGCATTCCCTCCTTTTCCTATCAAGTCGATAGCAAATTGCGACATCTGTCCTATCTTTTCCTCAATAGTCATCTTCTGCATAATGCTGTCTATCTTACTCTCTATCACCGGATCCAACTTACTTGTTGTTGGTACTGCAAATGTGCTTATTGTTGATCCAACAATAATAAATATACCAAGTAAATATAAATTTATAGTCTTCATAATATCTAATTTATCTATAATATAACTGTAAACTAACACCTATAAATAAGCTGAATCTATCAATACTTAAACAAATTACACTGCACTTCAATCTGTAACTTGAAATGGGACATTTGCCGTTGAAACAAATCCTGTATTGTCTAATACATAGACATATATCCTGTAATTGCCTACTTCTTCCAGTGATGTTTCCAACTCATTCACGTCTGTGGTAAACACCTCACCTACTCTATCGGGGCGTGGCTCAAATGCGCCACCTGTTGCAGTTATCGTAGCTTCTTTAAGAATCTCCCAAACGTAAGTCATTTTATCTCCTTCTCTGTCTGTAACATCCACATTCGCAACAAATGTTTTTCCTTTACCTACATAAGGGCTCTCTACTCCTTTCTTCCCGTCAACAGTGAATTTATTAATTACTGGTGCAGTTTGTTTCGGTTCTTTTTGTGTCCAAACTCTTTGCATCGCCTCTACCATAGGTGTCTTCTCACCCTTCAATGGCAAACCTGGTATATTATGCTCAACAAACATGCTAAACCATGTTGGCGTACGCTCCTCCTTTTGTCCCCACAAAAAAACAAACGAACCTAAACACCTCTTGCCACTTAATATATAATCGTTGTATCTCGTTTCATAAACAATTCTTTTCTCTTCACTCGTCTGTTCAATCGGTGCATCCCACTCTGTCAAATCGGTCTCCCACCAACCTGTAGGCCCCCACTCCGTAACTATATATGGGCCATCGTAAGTTGATGATTCAACCATCGACGCGACCTCCGCAATAGGTCCATAGCTGTTAATACCAATCAAGTCTAAGCTTGGAACATACTTAGCTACCGAATCCAGCGATTGTGAATTGTGGGTTATCACCGTGGCAACTAAATGACGACTATCGATAGATTTTATCATCTTAGCCATCTCTTCAATATACCCCCACGAATGTTCAGAGTTATTCTCTCCTCCCAGCTCAATCTCATTTCCAATACCCCATATCAAGATATTCGGGTCATCTTTATAAGTTTCCACAATTTTCCTAACCTCTTCCATCTTCTCAGTCTTAAACTTATCATCAACGTATGCCTTTGGGTTCTTAGGTAAAGATATTCCTTGCATAATAAACATATTATGCTCTGATGCTAAAGCAATATCCTTTTTAATGCTTTCAACACTTCCGCCCCATGTTCTGAAAGCATTTGCACCATTCTCAGAAGCAAGATTTATCTTATTAGTTCCTCCAACTCCTTTAACGTAAGTCTTCACTCCATCAACATATAGATCAAAGCCTCCTTGTTTATTCATAACAATTGATGCCCCATCTTTTTTGACTGCTTTATTACCTGAAGAGCTATTGCACCCAATAAAAGATGCAATTGATACTATACAAACTAAAAAAACTATTTTTTTCATGTAATTCATCTTTCTTGCTTTATATATTACACATCAAAACACGCAATATCATCAGCACACTTTATTTTTTATATACCCTTACATAATCAATCTCGTAGGTAGCAGGCAATGCCGTTTCATCAATTCCTTGGGCTCCTCCCCAGTCACCTCCCCATGCTAAGTTAAGCTTAAGATAGAACGGAGCATCAAAAGGCCATGTTTCCTTATCCTTTTTGCCATCATTCTCAAATGAAAAAATCTCTTCGCCATCAACAAATCCCTTTATATATTCTGCTGTCCACTCCAACCCATATATATGAAATTGAATCTCTGCATTTTCTATAACTTTGGTACCTGTCTTTTGTGTTCCTTTTACATGATTATACTTTTCCGTATGAATTGACACATGCACATTGTTAGGGTCATATCCAACATACTCCATTATGTCAATCTCTCCATCCATTGGCCAACTTGTATAATTCTTTGGCATCATCCAGAATGCAGGCCATGTCCCTTTGCCACCCGGAACTCTCAAACGAGCCTCAAAATATCCATAAGTCCACGAATTGGTTGTGTTCATTCGCGATGAATATATTTTGTCCTCTCTTGGTATAGCTCTAATTTTCAACGTTCCATCATATATTGCTGCAGTTGTATCTTCTCCTATAAATCCATTATCAATATATGTCTGCTTCTCATGATTAACCCATCCGGCCTCAGCTATCTCATACCACCATTTATTAGAATCAGGTAATGCAGGTTTGCCTCCGTCCATTCTATCTGCATTAAACTCTTCAGACCAAACAAGATTATAACCCGCAGGAACATAATTCTCATCTATGTCTGTCTCTTGATTTACATAATATATCTTCGAATAATCTCCAGAAACAAAGTTTAGTTCAGCAATTCTATTCTTGCCACTATTGTTAGTTGTTGCCGTAGCCTCAATTACTGTTCTTCCTTTTGAACCGTTCTTCTTGCTCAATGTTAACCAATCTGCATTGTATGACACTTCCCAATTACCATTGGTATTTAATACTATTTCCTTCGTCTCTCCTTCATATTTAAAATCCGAAATCACCGGTTCAAAAGACCATTCAACTATCAACTCACCTGCCTCTTGTACCAATTGATACGTGTGGCTGTAGTCTCCTTTTTCTGATTTAAAAGTGATAGTTGCCACCCTCCTCTCATCAGTATTACTCTTTTCAGCGATTAGCTCAACAGACGTCTGTCCATTTTTACCGCTCGATGGATTCAACTTAACCCATTTCTGATCTGACTCTGCTGTCCAACTCGCATTTGCTCCTACAATTATCTTTTTTGTCTCTCCCAACGATGAGAAAATAGTCTCTTTTGGCGAGATTTCCCACTTAACATCTACCTTAGGCTCTTCAGGAATTGTTATGGACTCATCCTTACTGCCACAAGCTATCATAACAAAAAACATAATCGATATTGAAGCTAATACTCTTTTCATACTATTATAATTATTCATATTAAATATTTAGTGCACAACTCACTCTAATCACACTGTCAAAATGCAATAATAATTGTAGCTACATTCATAAGGCAAAATTGAAGGCCAAAATATAAAAGTTTAAAGGTTGCCAAGATTACTCAGCAACCTTTAAAACCAAAGCTTTTACTTATTCACTAAAAGTAAAGTCATCCAAGTAGAAGAATCCGGAGCCTGTGTGCCCTTCACCACCAAACTGAATAACTATTTTATCATAATCTTCTCTGTCCGCAAATCCTGAAAAATCAAACTCAAGTTCAATCCATTTGTCAAGTTCCAAATTTCCCTTAATAATCTCAGCCTGACCATTCCATGGTTCAGCTGACTCACTGTCTTGAAGTTTTACTGCCAACTGTGGCAACAGCTTATTATTTGCGATCCATTCACCTGCCACTTCATTTTCCGTTGTGTAGTCGTTGAATGATGGAATGAACACCTTTACCTTAATCTTGTTTTGTTTTGTCAAATCAAACTTATAGTCTTCTGCCGTAAATGACAAGTTACTATAAAATTCTGTTGACTTCCAATATCGATAAACCTTAGCTGATTCGTTTATTGGCAGTGGAACAGGGTTATCAATCACACCACTCATCTTTGCGTCACCCATGTCCTGAGTTTCAAAAGCTACCATAGGCTCCTCACCCTCAAATGTTTCTTCCAAAGGCATAGCTTTTGGTTCCTTAGGAGCTTCCGGTGCTTCAACATTATACTCTTCCAAGGTATAAACAAATACCCATACTTGTCCTTCTGCAGGATTTTTTGCAGCCAACGCCATTACCTTATCTGTTTGATAAATAATATCATACTCTTGCGTACCTGCATAATAACCCATGAAACCATTACCTGATAAAGTCAGCTTAGGATATTCTCCTGACTCATCCAATGAGAAAGTATAGTTACCTCCTGAATATTTAAATATCGCATCTTCTCCGCTAAGCCTAATTACATCAAATCCCCCTACACTCTCAGCAGTTTTAGCTCTTCCATAACCTTCGTCCCCATCTTTGGTAACAATTAGCTTAACGCCATTCTGAATGAAAGTGAACTTTGTGGAATACATATCCCAATCACTTTTGTCATTAGGTGCAGCTCCCCACCATTCTTGAGAATAACCGCCTTCGATAGGACCTAAACCCATGTGACCTCTTATATCAAGTCCTGTTTCGCTTGCAACCTCTTTCGTAAAATTATTATACTGGTCAAATACCCAAGTCTTACCTTCTGTGTTGTCAGCTCCACCTGTCAAATTATTATATACAGGAGTATTTACTAAAGTATAATCATCGTTTGTAATAGTGATCACTTCACTTTTACTAACAACCGCACCTGTAGTTGTGTGGATTGAAAGTGTAACAGTATAATCACCGGCAAACGGATACATACCTTCAACAGTTTCTTTGTTGCTGCTGGCTCCATTACCTAAATCCCAACGATAAGTATATACTCCTGCCGGCAGGTTAGAAGTATTGGTAAAAGTGATCTTATTTGCGCTCTCTGCCGATGGTGCCTTAGTAAAAGACACCATATCATCTGTTATAGTTGATAAATCCCCCAAAGAATAGTCATCTATCTCCTGTGGACTACAAGCTACTACGGTAGTAGCGAGCAGTATCAACATTGACATATATTTTATTAAATTCTTCATTTCGTTTCTATTTAAGTATAGTTTAAGTTTAATTATATCCAGGGTTCTGAGTCAACGCAAACTCTGTACCGGCAGTCTTGTCAATTTCCGACTGAGGAATTGGTAAGTACTTCCAATTTTCATTCCAGGTACGTGTACTGTTCATTTCAGGAATATTCTCGGTAAGTATGTCAGCATCACCCCAACGAACTAAGTCCCAGAAACGCATACCTTCACCAACAAATTCACGACGACGTTCAAGCTTGATATTTTCTACTGTTGCAGGAATAGACTTGGCCTCACCAAATGCTCTTTGACGCACTTGGTCTAAAGCATCTTGAGCTGTCAATCCACCTACAGGAGCCTGTCCGTGTATAACAAGCATTTCAGCATAGTTCAACAATGTTTCTGCATACCTGAAAATTCTTAAGTTGTTTGCATAGTTAAGATCCACATCTCCTTGTGGGTTATATCCCATGCGTGCTGCATATTTAGCCATAAATAATCCCGTGTCTTGGAAACGAACAGAATACATGTCTCGACTAAACATGTTTATAGAACCTTCTCGGCGAGTATCCCCGGTTTCGTACATATCCCATGTAGACTGACGTACAGGTCCAAAGCCCCAACCGCCTTTAAAGTCACCTAACTTGCTTCCACCTTGCAATTCACTTGGAGAAATAAATGCCGGGAGGTTTGTTCCATAACCTGACCAACCACTTGCCCATGTCTTACCTTCAGGAATATGATTAGCCTCAAAGATTGATTCTTTACAGAACTCATTTTGGTCTAACCACATATCTGCAAAGTTCTCAAATAGTGAAAACTCTCCACTGTTTATGATTTCAGCCATGTCAGCAGCAACCTCGCCATATCTGCTTTCATCTTTTTGATACAAAACGACACGCGCCTTAAGCATCAATGCGGCAGCTCTGTTAACTCTGCCCAACGAAGTCCCAACAGTGTTCATGGGTAACCAACCCTTTGTTGTTGCAATGTCAATATCTTTCATTATCTCTGCATATATTTCATTTGCAGTGTACTGACGAGCCATATATGGAGACTCTGTCAACGGAGCTTCAAAATATGGTATATTACCCCAGAACTTCCACAACAAGTGTGTGTAATAAGCACGTAAGAAGTGTGCCTCTGCCTTATATTGATTGAGTTTATCCTCATCAACTTCAACTGCATTCTCACAAGCATCTATAGCATTATTACTTCTTGCAATACCTGTAAAGTAGATGCTCCATAAACCGTCAATTGACTGTTGAGGTGTAGAAGCAAACTGTGACAACAAATACAGCTGATGTTGGTCACCGGCATCACCACCACCTTTAAAGATATCATCAGAACGTAAGTCTGACATCAAAATAACACTATTGTAATTATTATTAGCATAGCTATCAAACAACAATATTTGATATGCTGACGCAAGGTTCGATAAAATAGCCCCTTCATAAGCCGGAGCTCCTGCTTCCTGCCTCTCGGTAGATGATGCTGTAAGGAAGTCATCACTACACCCAACTAATCCTAAAGTTAGGACAGCAGCTATTATATATATTAATTTATTCATACTTCAGTTGTTTTTATCATATTAGAATGTAATGTTAGCTCCAAGAGAAATCGTTCTTGATTGAGGATATATACCTCTATCAATACCTATTGTAGTATATCCACCTGAAGCAATTTCAGGATCAAAACCATCATACTTTGTGAAAGTAAGTAGGTTGTCAGCAGAAATGTAAACTCTAAATCTTTGTAAAGCAATCTTTCTCGTTAACTCAGCAGGAATTGTATAACCAAGCTGTGCAGACTTAAGTCTCAAATAAGAACCATTCTTTACATATAGGTCAGATGAACGCCAGTTACCATTAGGGTTAGCTGCAGTCATCCTTGGAATTCTATTTGATGTTCCCTCGCCATGCCATCTGTCAAGAATCCAAGCAGGACGGTTGTTCAATGGAATATCCCCACGTTGTGAGAAGTCAAATATATCATTTCCTATTGTTCCCTGGAAGAACAGATTAGTATCAAATCCTTTCCAGTCTGCAGACAAAGTAAAACCATAAGTCCAATCCGGCATACCTTTTCCTATCTTCGTTTTGTCATCATCGCTGATAACTCCGTCACCGTTAAGGTCAACAAACCTAACATCACCTGGGCGTGCATTTGGTTGTATCTTTTCGCCCTTATCATTTACATAAGCATCAATCTCTGCTTGATTTTGAAACAATCCGTCAGTAATGTGTCCATAGAAATATGGGAACACCTCACCATTCATACCCTTAACGTAACTTCCCACACCTGAAGCTCCCGCACTCTCATAAATCTGCTCACCGGTTTCGTTACCAAGATTGATAAGCTTATTCTTCAAATAAGAAGCATTTGCAGATATTGAGTAGTTGAAATCACCAACATGGTGTGACCAGCCCAATTCAAACTCCAAACCCCAGTTCTTCATATCACCAACGTTAGCAATAGGAGCGCCGATACCCACGTATGATGGTATAGGCTGATGCATCAACATACCATTGGTCTTCTTATTAAAATAGTCGAATGAGAATGTAAGCGCACCTCTTAGGAAACGAGTATCAATACCAATATTTGTCTGTTGTGATTCTTCCCACTTAACCTTAGGATTGGGAATGTAGTCAGGCGAACTACCATACTGCATCTGGCCACTGTTTTCGCCCACCTTAGATAGGTCGTCAACAACATTGTAACCTCCTCCAAAGTAGTAATTCTGTCCACCACTCATCAACGAAGTATAAAGGAATTGACCAATTCTATCGTTACCATTCTTACCCCAGCTGGCACGCAGCTTCATATAGTCAAACCAATCAGGACGATTGCTCATAAACTCTTCATTGGTTACGTTCCAACCTAAAGAGAATGATGGGAACACACCCCATTTATGTCCCGGACCAAAAACTGAAGAACCATCACGACGTACAGTTGCCTGAACCATATATCTTTCGTCGTAATTATAATCTAAACGACCGAAATAAGATGCTCTCGTAGCATTATCATAACCTCCTGTTCCACCCCATGCTCTCTCTTCCTTTCTGTCAGCGATGGCCGAGTTAATATTAGCCTTATTTGGGTCATTCTCAAGAAGGTCTCTATCATTAGCGCCCAAGTTGCGATAAGTGTACTTTGATGCCGACTGACCTAATACCGCAGACAGGTTATGAACATCATTAAATGACTTATTATAAGAGAAATAGTTCTCTATCTGCCATGTGTAACCTCTGTTCATCTCACTCTGAACAGTGCTAAACAACTGTTCTTTACCTTGCGAAGATAAGTAGTAAGGGAATGTATATCCGTCAGCTCCCCAGAAAGCAAGGTCGAAACCATAACTGCTCCTAAATTTCAACTCAGGAATAATAGTCAATTCTCCCCAAATAGATCCAACTAACTTATCAGAGTTGTTCAACCATGCGTTTGGCTGATGCAACATAGCAACAGGGTTAGCTATCTCTTGGAATCCTGATGGAGGAAGAGAAAACACCTTATCACCATCTTTCACTGCGTAAGGGTGATCTGCCAGTATCTTAGCGGCAGTCTCTTCGTCAGCATACACCGGAACAAGTGGAGAAAGTGCTAATGCACTACCAAGTATTGATCCATACTCAGAGTTAGTTTCAATACCTGTTGACTTATCTCTTGAATACCCTACATTAACACCTAAGTCTACATTATTTAAGAATGATCTTTCTTTTGTCTCGAATATATTATATGTAGAGTTAGTACGCAAGCTATAACGCTTATAGTTTGATTTATCGAAGTTACCTCCTACAATACCTGCTTGATCGAAATAGCCAAAAGACAAGAAATATTTTGCCTTATCATTACCACCGGAAACACTCACTTGGTGATTCTGTACCGGTGCATTGAAATAGAATGTTTCTTCTTGCCAGTCAGTACCATTTCCTATGTGTGCCATTTCTGCAACGTTAAAACGAGGAGCATTCCCATCATTTACCTGTGCCTCATTCATCACAACCATATATTCTGTTGCGTTTAGAATCTCTCTTTTCTTCCAAGGATTCTGCCAACCATAACTCATATCATAGTTTATGGTAGATTTTCCTGAAGCACCTTTCTTTGTAGTAACAAGAATAACACCATTAGCAGCTCTAGAACCGTAAATAGCAGCTGATGCTGCATCCTTCAACACCTCAACTGACTCAATATCAACAGGGTTAAGATAGCTGATTCCACCTCCTACTTCCATACCGTCAACGATATAAAGTGGTTCACTATTGTTAATAGTTCCAATACCTCTAATTCTTACCTTAGAGTCTGAACCCGGCTGACCTGAGCTCTGAGTAATCTGAACTCCCGAAACCTTACCTTTTAACGCATCTTCCACACGTGTAGGACGAGTAACGTTAAGCTCTTCTGCTGAAACCTGGCTGATTGCTGCAGTTACAACACTTTTCTTCTGAACACCGTAACCTACAACTATCAAAGCATCAAGCATTTCAGTGTCTTCCGACAGCTCTACATTAAGTGTAGTTTGATTTGTAATGGTAAACACCTGTTCTCTATATCCGATATAAGAGAAACGAACTTCTGAACCTTTTGGCACAGTTAATTCATAGTTACCATCAAAGTCTGTAACAGTACCCGTACTGGTTCCTGCAACAACAATGTTGGCACCAATAATTGGGTCACCGTTATCATCTACAACTGTTCCTCTCAGCGTAATATTCTGTTGCTGATCGGGTGACTGCGATTTAACTGCAGCATCTGATTTCTCAAAGATGTAGATTTTACCATCTTTTATCTCATAACCAATGTTACGAGACAATAGTAACTCATCGAGCACTTGCGTAAGCTCCTCATCAGATACACTGATAGAAACATTATCGCTTAAATTAACTGCCTCCTTGCTATACGCTAAAGAATAACCTGTCTGTGCAGTTATATTCTCTAGGACAGTTCTCAAATTTTGTTGGCTTACATTCAAGCTCACCTTTTGTGAAGCACCAAATAGGTTCCCCAAAACAAAGGTAGATACCAGAACGACTAACAGCCTTTTCATTGGAATTTTTCCCATGGCTTGTGTTTTAATGAAATTTAAAATTTAGATATAAATAAATAATAACTCTCTATATGTTATAACTAGACACAACAAAACCAAAAAGGTATGAGTGTAAATCAATTTTTAACATTAAATCTAATTATATGTCACAAATACGCTGTCCTTCTCATTGATAAATTTAACAGGAGCAATCTTCTGTAATTCCTCCAAGACAGTATCTAAATCACCTTTTTTTGTCGTCAGCGTGTAAGTAAATTTAAGGGCTTCTTTAGAACTCAAATAAAACTTCACATTATACTTCCTTTCCAAGGTCTTCATCACCTCATCGAGTGGAGTGTCATAAAAAAACAGTACATTATTTTTCCACAACGACATCGATGCCGGCTTAGCCAGATTGTATAACGCTGTCTTTCCCGATGCTTTGTCAAACTTTATTTGCTGACCGGGCGACATTAAATATTTCTTTCCATTTGCACTAAACAATGTACTCCCTTCATCCAAAACGATATCTATCGTTTCATCGCTACTATAGGAGTTGACATTGAAAGATGTGCCGGTGACCTCCACAAAAGTACCTTGCGAATAAACTTTAAAAGGCCACCTCTTGTTAGATTTCACTTTGAAATAGGCCTCACCATCAACATAAACATCTCGACTTTTGAGTCCAAAATGCTTGGGATATCTTATTCTTGTATCAGAATTAAGGAAAACCTCTGTACCATCCTGAAAAAATAATCTTGCATCTTCTCCTTTAGGAACATAAAGTTCAGCAAAATCTTCCTTTTCAAAAATGTAACCAAAATGTGTATTTACATAAGCGAATACGCCAATTATGACTATAAAAGGCAACAATACTGCAGCGACACGCATAAACGCCCTGCGAAATTGATTTACACCTATCTCTTTATCTATTTTCCTAAACAACTTATCAGATTTCAAATCTGAAATAGTGTAATCCTCTATCATCTCATCTTCAATCAAGTAGGCATCCCTATCCATCATATCCGACAGACACTGCTGGCCCTCAATTGATGACGAAAACCAATCAACAACATCATGGGCTTCCTCTTTCAACCCATGCCCGCTTATAACTCTATCAACTGTCTTTTTATCCATCTATAATTCAAACTTTCCTAAGATATTGACACAACAAAAGCAAAATAGTATGATATGAGAGTCTTTTTTCACAAAAATTTAATTTTTTCATCCTCAAAGTACTTGCGTAACATCTTTAACGCATCTTGATAATGTGACTTAACAGTGTGAACTGATATATTCATCTTGTCAGCTATCTGCTGATTGGTATCATCGCTCTCCAATTTTCTTATGCAAACCTCTCTTTTTTGAGGAGGCAACTTATCAATAGCCTCGTAAAGCAACGCATTCATCTGCCTTTTCTCAAACGATTTAACTATATCATGAGGCTCAACAAGGTCTGTCTGAGAGTTTTCATAACTCAAATAAATGGCCTCCTTATTATCGCGAAAATAGTTCAGTATTCTATTCTTTGTCATGGTATATAGATAGTTTTTAAGATTTATCTCTATATCTATCTTAGAGGTGTTCTCCCACAGCTTAACAAAAACATGCTGAACTACATCCTCAGCAAGTTGCTCGTTCTTCAGATATTTTAGAGCAATTGCATAAAGATAGCGATGATACTTCTTATATATCATCGCAAAAGCCTCTTTATCTCTCTTCTTAAGGAGCATAAAGAGTGCGTGGTCTTCATTTCCAATAGGCTCTATAAAATTCTTACTCATTTCCAGTTGTATCAACCGACAAAGATGTGATACAAATTCAAAGATAGCAAAACTCCTTCAGACATCTATTCTTTTGCACTGATTTTTCGATAGTTAGCAAAATCTATATATAACTATACCTATGTAATTATCGATAAATATAAACATGAAAAATAACAATACAAACATTTCTACAAAGCCCATTAACGTGAAACTCCATAACGTTTGTTACCTTATGGAGTAATAATTATCATGCAAATAAGCCTTCCTACGAATTATTCTTAGAAACAGAACTTACAAAGCTCTGAACTGCATGATAAATATCATCAACTGACTGTAACTCATAGCATGCCTTTTCCATAGGACACCATCCATCGCCTGCTCGGTTAATAATGTAAGGAACTTTCTTGTCAAAGCTTACCGTCACCTCATTTTCATTAAACAGTTCAATAGCCGGAGCACTGATAGTACTACCATAAACATCCTTCACGCCTCCATAAATCATCAAACCGGCTGCAGCTTTTCCTATTATCTTGTCTGCTACCGAAGCTCCACGCAAAAAATCAGAATCTTCCCTCAACAGCCACAAAAGGTCTGAGACACCCATGCCATCGAATGTCCTTATTTCGTTGTTGGCAACCACCAAAGAGTGATTACCTTCATGTAAAACCTTAATCAAATCATTCATCATCATAGTTCCTGCTTCAAACGTTCAACGTATGCATCTATATTGTGAAGTTCCTTAGGTATATCGATGCGTTGAGGGCAGTGAGGCGAACATTGATTACAACCTGTACAATGGTCAGCCTGCCTTAGCTTTGGAACACTGCGGTCGTAACCCACAAGGAATGCTCGACGTGCCTTACGATAATTTTCATCCTGCGATCCATCAGGTATGTTGCCTTCGTTCAAGCACTTATTGTAATGCAAAAGAATGGCAGGAATATCAAGACCATACGGACATGGCATACAATACTTACAGTCATTGCAAGGTATGGTATCAAACTGCATCATCCAGGCAGCTGTCTCTTGCAGGAAGTCGAATTCATCCTCAGTCAAAGGCTTCAAAGGCGAATAGGTACGAACATTGTCCTGCAAATGCTCCATGCGTGTCATGCCACTCAACACAGTCTGCACACCGGGCATGCTCCCGGCAAAACGGAATGCCCACGATGCCACACTATTTTCCGGCTCACGTTGCTTCAAACGTGAAACAATAGTTCCGGGTACATTGGACAGACGTCCACCCAATAGTGGTTCCATGATTACTGCAGGAATACCGCGCTTCTCCAATTCTCCGTACAAATATTCTGCATTTGTATTCATGGGATTGATATCTTTTGCAAACTTCCAGTCAAGATAGTTCAACTGAATTTGCACAAAATCCCACTTATATTCGTCATGTCGGGATAATAGATAATCGAAAACCTTAATATCCCCATGATAAGAAAAACCTAAGTTATGTATATTTCCTGCTTCACGTTCTTTTAGCAAGAAGTCGAGAATTCCATTATTGATATATCTATTCTCAAACTCTTCCATTCCTTTACCCATACCAACACCATGCATAAGCATATAGTCGATATAATCAACTTGCAAATCTTTAAACGAATTGCGGTACATGGCTATAGACGCTTCTCGAGTCCACGTAGCAGGTGCAAAATTTGACAACTTAGTGGCAATATAATACTTGTCGCGTGGATGGCGACTAAGAGCTATACCTGTTGAACGTTCCGACTTACCTCTACAATAAGCCGGCGACGTATCAAAATAGTTTACCCCGTGATCTATTGCATAGTCCACCAACTCATTTACCATATCCTGATCTATCTCATCATTCCCTTCACGCGCACTGCGACCTTCCAATGATGGCAATCGCATCATACCAAACCCTAACAACGACAACTTATCGCCCGTCTTTTGATTAACTCTATAAGTCATCTTGTCGGTAGGAATCTCGGCACCTGATGTCGGTTTAACACCATCTTTTCCTCCACTCACACATGAGCTCAATCCGGCAGTAGCAACACCGGCAGCACCTACTGTTTGCAGAAAATCCCTGCGCGATAAACCTTTCTTATTATTATCTATATTTTTCATATTCATTGCTTATTCGGTTCGTTCTACATTACACTATGTACAGTGTGTCCCTCCACATATATGGCGCTGAAAGGTCGTGCCGGACACAAGGTCTCACATGCGCCACAACCTATACATCGTTCTTCGTTGACCACAGGTATTTTGCGCGAATCTTTATTATTTACGTCTGATGGCACCATCTGAATTGCGCCCGTAGGGCAATGACGTTCGCAGTTGCCGCAATCAACATCGTCAACAAGTGGCACACAGTTCTGTTTTACCCAAACAGCATGACCGATGCGTATTGATGATTTATCTTCTACACTTACCGGGCGAATTGCTCCTACAGGGCACACATCGGAACAACGAGTACACTCAGGACGACAATACCCGCGTTCATAAGACATCTCAGGTTGCATCAACTTAATCAGCTCTGTAGAAGGTCGAAGCACAGAATTAGGACATGCCGACACACAAAGCTGACAAGCGGTGCAATGTTTTGCAAAATCACGTGCGCTCCATGCACCTGGAGGTACTATTGGAGTTGCTCGTTCCGGAACCAATTTATCCTCAATGACAGCAAGACCTCCATCTACTTTTTTCTCTTGCCCCTTCACAGCAGTAGTAGTTGCAAGAAGTGCAGTAGCAGACAGAAAACCGCGACGTGATGTGTCTACCTTCTCAGCTTTTAATTGCTGAACAAGGTTATTTGTTGCCGGCTTAATTGACTTATTGCTAAAACGATATTGCATGTGAAGAGCATCTTGCTTACACACATCCAAACAATTCATGCATGCTACGCATCTACTGTAATCAATACTATAATTTTTATAGTCTATGCATGAGGCCTTACATCTGCGTGAACACAAGCTGCAATTATTACATTTCTCAGCATCTAAAGTAGGACGAAACAAAGAATAACGAGAAAAGAAGCCAAGCACAGTACCTACAGGGCAAACAGTGTTGCAATAGGTGCGCCCATTACGCCATGCCAAAACTATCAGCACTACAAATGTAACGACAGCAATTATAAATGTAGGCAAACTTTTCATCCACACTTCTGTCTCGTAGAAGGCATAGCTGTCGGCACGTTCAGCAAAATAGGCCAACATATTGTTACCCCACCTATAAACCGGTGCGAACAAATTGGAGGCAATACGACCATATGAGCTATATGGCGCAAGCAGTGCTACAAAAGAGCCAACACCTGCTATAAATGCTATAACAAACAGAACCAAAACGCCATAGCGCAACCATTTTATTTCGGGAGAATATGAAAAACGATTCTTCTTTTTTTTTCGTTTTCCACTAAACCACGACACTATGTCCTGAAACACTCCCAATGGGCATATCACTGAACAATACACCCTGCCAAACAGCAACGTCAGCAGAATCAACATAACTACTACACCCACATTCAATGCAAACAATGCAGGCAGAAATTGCACTTTTGCCGTCCAGCCAAGCCACGCATGTATCACTCCGGTAAAATCGAGAAACAGCAACGTTACAGCCACAAAAAACAACACGGAAAGCGTCAATCTAATCTTCTTCAACATAATATCCTTGCTTTATAATATTCATAAGATTTCCGGCATTTATTCTTTTAAGTAAATAGGAAATTATTATATGCTTATCTTATCCTTTGTAATATATGAACGAGAACGAAATCAAATAGTAATAATTAAAAACATAGTATCATAAAATAAAAGGCAACTCATCTACCTATCGACTAATCCGCAAAGGGCACTCATCTCATAATTACAATTACTGCAAATATAACTAATAAAAAAAATAATCGACACAAAACACATGTAAGATTATAAGTTTCATTTATTACACAAAGATATTAAAAATAACTATTTAATTTCATCCGACTATCAGAAACACAAGTAATAATCCTGTCCCAATCTTCCCCGCATTATATATACATTTTCGTATATATGATACGGAGCAGGTACTTCTCAGTATAGGGTATGATTTATGATTTTTTTGCAATATCTACCCTTTTAACAACATGGAAGATAGCATTTATAAAGCTTATTTATATTTTGGGTTTTTGAGGTATTATGATAAAACTACCGGCGACTTGATAATTCAAATCGCCGGCAATTATTATAAAACATAAAGATGTTATATTTTTAAAATACACCTCACTTAAACATACTTATTATACGTTTTAGTGCGTCGATAAACATGTCTATCTCTTGGAAAGTGTTGTAGAAGGCAAACGATATTCGTACTGTACCATCAATGCCCATAGTGTTCATCAAAGGTTCGGCGCAATGATGACCGGTGCGAACGGCTATTCCCATCTTGTCGAGCAATGTGCCTACATCGTAGGGGTGTATTCCATCAACAAGGAAAGATATAACACTACTCTTATGCTTTGCGTTGCCATATATCTTGACTGAAGGTATCTCACTCATCTTTTGAGTGGCATACTCAAGAAGTTCATCTTCATATTTCTTGATGTTATCAAGTCCTATACTTGAGACATAGTCTAGTGCAGAAGCCAATGCTGTTGTGCCAACAAAATCGGGAGTGCCTGCTTCAAACTTGAACGGCAAATCGTTGTAGGTTGTTTCTTCGAACGTTACAGTAGAAATCATCTCTCCACCACCCTGGTATGGAGGTATTGCATTGAGCAACTCCTGCTTGCCATATAAAACACCCACACCTGTTGGTCCATAGATCTTGTGCGAAGAAAAGACAAGGAAATCGCAATCTATTTGTTGAACATCAATGGTAAGGTGCTGAACACTTTGTGCGGCGTCTATCAGTACAGGCACATTGTGCTTGTGAGCAATTTTTGTAAGCTCGTTTATAGGATTTATTGTTCCTAATACGTTGGAGACATGTGTGACCGCAATCAGCCTCGTCTTGCTGTTTATATTTTTTTCGAACTCATCAACTAATAATTCACCATCTTCATTTATTGGAGCCACTTGCAGCTTTAGTCCGTGTATCTGCGCTTGAATTTGCCAAGGAACAATATTTGAGTGATGTTCCATGGCTGTTATCATTATTTCGTCACCTGGACTGCAGAACTCCCTGCAGAATGATGAAGCCACCAAATTTATTGATTCCGTAGCTCCGCGAGTGAAAACTATTTCGTTGGGAGATGATGCGTTAATAAACTTTTGAACGGTTACACGAGATGCTTCATGAGCGTCGGTTGCAGCCTGACTCAAAAAGTGCACACCACGATGAACATTAGAGTTTAGTGTGGTGTACATCTCTGTTATTCTGTCGATAACCGACTTTGGCTTTTGGGTTGTGGCAGCGTTATCAAGATAAACCAACGGCTTGCCATATACCTGTCGAGACAGTATTGGAAAATCGGCACGAATGTTATTGATATCCAACATAGATATGTCAGTTTTATTTGCAGACGTTGCAGTTGCCACAACGCAAGAGTTCACCTCTGAACCTCTTGTTTATCAACACCCTTAGTCTTTCTTGTAGAGATGGTATTCTTATCAAATCAACCACATCTGTGGTGAATGCGACCAACAACAAGTGACGGGCCTCTTTCTCTTCTATTCCTCTTGCACGCAAGTAGAACAATGCATCTTCATCTATGTGGCCGGTAGTTAGTCCGTGAGAACATTTAACATCGTCGGCATATATCTCCAGCTGTGGCTTTGCAAACATCTGAGCAGTCTCAGAGTTAAGCAAGTTACGGCTATTCTGGTATGCCAATGTCTTTTGAGCATCTTTTTCAACAAGTATCTTTCCACAGAACACTCCAGTAGCTTTTCCATCAAGAATAGTTTTGAAAAGCTCGTCACTCATACAGTTTGGCACTGAATGGTCGAGAAACGCAAAATTATCGACATGTTGCTTTTCGTCACATATCGCAAGTCCGCCGGCATGAGCTTCGGCATGCTCGCCTAGCAATCTGAAACGGAAGTTGTTGCGAGAATAACCATTGTGCAGCATTATGCTGCTTGTTACAACCTTCGAGTCTTCTTTTTGCTCACTGAATAGGTTGTTCAATCTTACCACTTTATCAGAGTTTTCCTCCAGCTCATATAAGTCTATTTGAGATTTTTCATGAGCCACTATCTCTGTGACCTGTGTTACAACGAACTTAACATCATCAACAGTGTGGTCGCAAACCAGCAGTTTAACATGTGCATTCTCTTCGGCAATTATGAGAAGTCTCCTATTTACGTTGAGATCCACTCCACCTCGAAGAATATTTATCAACTGAATAGGTTTCTCTACGACAACATTCTTAGGCACATAAATAACAAACCCATCTTGTGCAAACATTGTGTTGTAAGCAACGATACCATTCTGGTCGTCATTTGCTATTTTAGCATAATACTCGTCGAACTGTTGTTTATATTCAGTCGCAAATGTCTGCAAACTGCCAATAAAAACACCTTCAGGAAGTGCTTCTATCTGCTTTACCTTGTCGTAATATCTATCATTTATAAGAAAATATAGATTTGTATTTAGGTTTGGCACATCACACTTGAAAGCCTCGTAAGGATTTACAGGTATGGGAACATTACGCAAGTTGAGACCCAGCTCTCCATCGAACAAGCGAACGATATTAGAGTGTTTGTATTCTTCCATCTTTGAAGTAGGGAAACCTACCTCTTTGAATGTTTCAAATGCCTTTTGACGATGAGCATTTAGACCCTCTACAGAGTTTGCATCAATGTCTTTTCGATATTGTTCGAATAGATCAATATATTGTTGTTCAATCATCGTTACATCTATTAAGGGTTTATGAGCCATTCGTAGCCCTTATCCTCAAGCTCGAGTGCAAGAGCAGGACCACCTGATTTAATAATTTTTCCTTTATAGAGTACGTGCACATAGTCGGGTTTAATATATTCCAGTAATCTCTGATAGTGAGTGATAAGAATAGTTGCATTCTTATCGGTGTGAAGTTTGTTTACTCCCGATGCTACAACTCTAAGAGCGTCTATATCAAGACCTGAGTCTGTTTCGTCAAGTATTGACAACAGAGGGTTAATCATTGCCATCTGGAATATCTCATTTTTCTTCTTTTCTCCACCCGAGAACCCTTCGTTTACAGAGCGATTGACAAGCTGGCTGTCCATTCCAAGGAGTTCACGTTTATCTCTCATCATCTTCAGGAAGTCTGTTGCGGAGATATTATCTTCACCTCTGTACTTACGTTGCTCATTTATGGCAGCACGCATGAAGTTTACCATGCTGACGCCGGGAATCTCGACGGGGTATTGAAAACTTAAGAATATACCTTCTCTTGAACGGTCTTCCGGTGGCATATCAAGTATATCCTTTCCATTGAAAGTTACGCTACCGCGAGTAACCTCAAACTTTGGATTACCTGCTAATACGGAAGCCAATGTACTTTTTCCTGAGCCATTTGGGCCCATTATTGCATGAATTTCGCCTGCATTAACCTGTAGATTTATACCCTTAAGAATTTCTTTATCCTCTACTACAGCATGCAAGTTGTTTATATTTAGCATAATTGTTTATTGTTTATTTATCTGCGATTGTTGTTAATAACAACAGATAACGGAGATTTGTTTTATTATTTCTCTCCCTCTTCGGAGATTATGTCTTCTGCCTCCTTGATTTTCTTGAAAAGGTCGGAAGCAAAAACAAAGTCGTTCAACTTTTCATTCTTAGCCTCCATGATTTCGGATTTAGCCCCCTCCCACTCCTTTATTCCTTCGTTTAGGAAGATTATTTTGTCTCCGATGTTTATCACAGAGTTCATATCGTGAGACACAACAATGGAGGTCATATTGAAATCCTTTGTTATGTCGAATATAAGCTCATCTATCAGTTGAGATGTTTTTGGGTCGAGTCCTGAGTTTGGCTCGTCACAAAACAGATATTTAGGATTTAGCGAGATAGCACGTGCTATGGCGGCTCTTTTCATCATTCCTCCACTTATTTCAGAGGGATATTTATCAGCTGCATCGAGCAGTCCTACACGCTCAAGGCAGAACTCTGCGCGTTTTTTTCTTTCTCTGTTGTTCTTGCGTGAAAACATATCTAGAGGGAACATCACATTCTCGAGTATAGTCTTTGAGTCGAAAAGTGCAGCACTTTGAAATAGCATACCGATGTCGCGCCTCAATTTATTGATTTCGCGCTGACTCATCATGTAGAAATCGTTTCCGTCGTATAGAACTTTACCTTCGGTTGGGTTTTCAAGCCCTAATATACATTTCAGGAATACAGACTTTCCGGAACCACTCTTACCTATTATGATGTTAACAAGGCCGGTTTCAAAAGTTGCATCAATATTTTTTAGGACTTCCTTGTCTTCGAACCTCTTACTTAAGCTTTTTACTTCTATCATAACTTCCTATCCTAAAACGAGTTGTGTGAATATTAGGTCGATTACTAATATCAAAATACTATTAATAACTACAGAGCTTGTACTGGCTTTACCAACATCGAGGGCTCCTCCCTTTACGGTGTAACCGAAGTATGCGGCAACGGAAGATATTATGAATCCGAAAACCATTGACTTGAATATTGAATACCATATCAGTGATTCTCTGAAAAATGATTGAATACCATAGATGTACGTGTCTACTGAAGGTGTATTCAGTATTATACAAATCATATAGCCACCGAAAAGACCCATAAACATACTGAATACAACCAGTACCGGCATGAAAGCAATGAACGATGCTATTTTAGGCAGTATGAGATAATTGGCAGAGTTTACACCCATAATGTCCAAGGCATCAATCTGGCCTGTAATTCTCATTGTACCTATCTCTGACGCAATATTTGAACCCACCTTACCGGATAGTATAAGACACATTATGGTGGAAGAAAACTCCAACAATATGATTTCACGCGAGACGGCTCCCACTGTGAACCTTGGCAGCATTGGCGATGCCACATTTATGGCAATCTGCATCACAATTACTGCACCAATAAAGAAAGAGATAATAATAACTATCCAGATTGAACTTACACCCAGTTGATAAAGTCCTTTATTGAATTCTTTTGAGAACTCACGCATTCTGTCAGGAAAGGTTAGGACTTTTTTCATCAACAATGCATACTCGCCTACATTTTCTATTGAACTAATAAAACTCATGCACTTTTATACTCCATATATTGTTTGCAAATATAGTAATTTTATAAATCTTTCAGTAAAACATCATTACCAGATTCATAGATGCCGGAACGCGACTCAATAAGTGCCTTCCAGTGAGAGTGCAACTCGTTGGTCATATCTATCATGAAGTCCTCCGAGCCCTTTTCGTCTATCTTGCCAATTAGGAAGTTTACTGAAATCTTATTTATATCGATGGCAGGTTGATATGCCATAGTATTCTCATCATATTCGGTTGGGGTTGGTGATATTATTTTCAATTCTACCAATTCATCAAGAATGTCGTTGGTAAGTCTGGACGGCACCTGACATTTTACCGATATTTGGTCGGCCGTATATGGTTTGAGACCTTTCTCAAATCGTTTGACAATTACTGAAGTTATCATCAATGTGAAGTAATCTTTATAGCGTCTACTAATATTGCGTGTCTCCTTCTCAAATGAAAATTTGCTTACGTTTTGAGCAGCATAAGACAACTCGGCTCCTATCAGTGCGATGAACCATGAGAATTGAATCCACAGCAACATTAATGGTATGGCGGCAAATGTTCCATATATTGCGTTGTATTTAGTAATCCAAAGCTGACCACTGAGGTAGATCATCTGAAAGATCTGAAAAGCTATACCTGCAACAATACCCCCAATAAGTGCATTGGTGAATTTCACCTTTGTGTTGGGAATAACTTTGTATAAAGTTGTAAATACCAAAATTATGAACACGTATGGTACGACATCTAACAAGGTAGGTATTACAGGATATAGAATATACAATATCTTGAGTGTGTCGTTTTGCGGATAACTGAGTATGTTGAGTGCATTTACAATAATAAAAAATATGGGTAAAAACAACACCATTGCAAAGTAATCGGTGATTTTTCGTGCAATGGTCCTTCCTCTTGTTATCTGCCATATTCTATTGAGATTGTTTTCAATGTCATTGAAAAGCAGTAAGACGGTGTATAAGAATAAAATAACACCGATACCGGCAAATAAGCCTCCACCTTTTGCTTCTTCTAATGAGTTTTCGATAAATCGGAAGATAAGACGTACGACTTCACCGGTTGTCTCTTCGGGTGTAACATCTACAACAGGATTTGCTCTATCATCCAATGATGAGCTTACAACAATCTCGCGACCATCGACATCTGCGACTACTTTCTCAACAATAACAGTATCGAGCCGAGTTGTCAAGTTTTGTTGTTCTATCTTTGTTGTTTCCTGGTCAGATGAACCGGTCATGAAATTGAATATGCTGCTCTGCATGATGTTTTCTATTCCGAAACCTCTGGCAATAGCAAATATCACCGCAAAGAGAGGAACTATTGAAAGCAACGTACGATATGTAAGCGAACGAGAACTGGCAGCGAGATTTTCCTTCTGAATATTCCTTATGGTAAGAATGATGACCTTTATTGAGTCATACAACATACTCTTCTTACTCGATTGGTTATCAGGAGTCTTGCGCCATATATCATAGGTAAGGAACTTTATCAACTCCTTAATATTCAACTTGAGGCGCTCTATTCTTCCCAGTTTTTCAACCTCATCGTTACTATTTTTCTGTTGGTCTTCAGCCATCTTAGTCTTTTGAATATAACGTGTCCCTATGATTTATTAAAACGAACACATTTAGCAAATGTTCGAAAAAAAATAAAGCAGCCGGTCTATAAGCCGGGTTCTGTACCTCCGTGAAGGTGTCTATCATTTATCTAAGCGACCTACCCCTCGGCGTCGGACGAGCAACCCTAAATATCCGATATACGCGGTCTTGCAACCCATAATGCGTACGGCATGCTGTGTTACCACAACACCCGGTAAGCTCTTACCTTACCTTTTCACCCTTTCCCTGCTCAAACGAGCAAGGTGGTTATTTTCTGTTACGCTAATCTGCCCTCGCGAACAGCTTCCCGTTAGAAAGTATGGTGCTCTATGTTGCCCGGACTTTCCTCTTTGTTTCAACAAAGCGATAGACCGACCTGCTGCTACTGCAAAATTAATATAAAGTTGCTATAAATAAGGCATTTAATAGATTAAAGACTTAAGTTTTTGCTTTTTTTCGCTCCAATCGGGCATAAATTCGTTGAGCAATGCATAAAAACTGGATGAGTGATTCATCTGTAAGAGATGGCAAAGCTCGTGCGCAATAACATATTCCAAACAATCTATTGGGAACTTTATGAGTTGCATATTTATGGATATATTTCGCTTAGAAGAACAGCTACCCCATTTTGATTTCATATCTTTTAGCGTTACTTTGTTGGGCTTGACCTTGTATCTTGAGCTAAAGGTGTCAACAGCTTTATCAATATATCCGGGGAATATCTTTTCGGCCTGTTGCCAATACCAGTTTTTGAGAAGTTGTTGAACTTGTGTGTAGTCTTCACATTCAACAACTATTTGGTCATTATTTATATAGACTCTGTTAGTATACGCTTTGAATACTTTCAGAGTATAATAGTCACCCAGAAACGGGTGCGATAATCCATCAGTGAAGTTATATTTGTCGTAATGTTTGCGATTTTGTGCAAACTTTTTTAAGTGCTTCTGTATCCATTCGCTTCTTTTAGAGACAACTTGTATTATCTCTTTTTCGGATACACTATATGGAGCCCTGACAATCACATCTCCATCTGGATAAACATGTATTGCTATGGATTTTCGAGACGACTTGACGATAGTATATTGTATCATAATTGCTTGCCCAAAGGTAGAATTATTATTCTTACTTTCAACTTATTTTGATTATATTTGTTTTTAATGATTCACTAACAAAGTATGATATATTATGAAACCTTTATTTATACAATATCCTAAGTGTGGAACCTGTCGAAAGGCTGCCAAATGGTTGGCAGACAATGGAGTTGAAGTTACTTCAAGACATATCGTTGAAGACAATCCTAAACGAGAGGAACTATCGGAATGGATTGACAAAAGCGGCTTGCCAATAAATAGATTCTTTAATACATCAGGAATCATATACAGAGAACAGAATCTGAAGGATAAGGTTAAAACGGCATCCCGTGACGAGTTGTTGGATATTCTTTCGTCTAATGGCATGATCGTTAAACGACCTATTATGGTTGGTGACGACTTTGTGCTTGTCGGATTTAAAGAAAAAGAGTGGGAAGACAAGTTACTGAAATAGTTGGATGACGATTGGAAATATTAAATTTAGAGAAAGACCGGTTTTCCTGGCTCCGATGGAGGATGTGACCAATGCCGGCTTCAGAGTGCTGTGTAAACGGTTTGGGGTCGATATGCTCTATACTGAGTTCATATCGAGTGATGCCTTAATAAGGGATATTAAGAAGACGAAACAAAAGGCATTGTTTGATGATTATGAGCGACCTATAGGAATACAAATATATGGCAGTGACCCTGATGCAATGGTTGAGGCGGCTAAAATTTGTGAGGAGGCTAAACCTGATTTAATTGATATTAATTTCGGTTGTCCTGTTAGGAAAATTGCAGGTAAGGGTGCCGGCTCTGGAATGATGAAAACGCCTGAGTTGATGGTAGACATAACTAAGAAGGTAGTTGATGCTGTTAATTTACCTGTTACTGTTAAAACCAGACTCGGATGGGACGAGGACTCCAAGATTATTGTGGAGCTTGCTGAGGAGCTACAGGATTGTGGTATTGCAGCAATAACTATTCATGGAAGAACACGTTCTCAAATGTATAAGGGGGAGGCAGATTGGCAACTGATTGGTGAGGTCAAGAACAATGCAAGGATGCATATTCCTATCATAGGAAATGGCGATGTTACTTCACCCGAAATTGCTAAAAGAAGATTTGAGGAGACTGGTGTGGATGCCATTATGGTGGGTAGAGCCAGCATAGGTGCCCCGTGGGTATTTGAGGAGATAAGACACTACTTGGACACAGGCGAAAGCCTTCCCAAGAGAGAATTCAGCTGGTATCTGGGTATCCTTAAGGAGCAACTGAAATACAATGTTGAATGGCTCGGCGAAATGAAAGGTATTCTTCATATGCGCAGGCATCTTGCCGCATCACCGATATTCAAGGGAATACCAGATTTTAAGCAAACGCGTATATCAATGCTTAGAGCAGACAAGATGAATGACATCATTGACATAATGGACGGCATTGAAGAAAAGTATGGGTTGAGCTAATATGGCATAAACAAAGAGATGCAATCGGTATGCTTTATACTTATTAAATAGTTAAAAACATATGGTAATGAAGAGAGTTTTAGTTATTGCATTGTTCATATCGGCTGTAGTGGTAGCAAAAGGACAACAATCCATAATTGATAGTATATTGGTCAAAAGTGTTGAAGAGAAAGTTTTGTCGATGCAAGAAGCTATAGGTTTTGAAGACGATAAAGCTGTCCGGATAAAAGATGTTGAACTAAGCTTTTTGAGAGGAGTAAACAAAGCTGAGAACTGCTTCCTATGCAATAAGAAAAGAAAGATATCTAATCTCAATAGGGATAGGGAAAAGAGATTAGAAGAAATACTAGACAGAACCCAATATCTTAAATATCAGGCTCTGGATAATGATTTAATAAATGAGAATAATAGGATTCAGCTAATAGACAGGCCTCTTCATTAATTACCACCTTTGTCAATTGGCTCTATCATATTTAAGTTGTCTATTACAACTCCGTTTCTGTATATGGTCTCAATCCTTGAGAAATGATTAGTTTCTCTGAATTTCGGCATGCCGACACTTCTCGTTTTCATAGGTTTCAACTCGTATGGCTTGCCGGTAATCAAAGATATAGCTTTAGCAAATAGGTAGTCATTTACATCACCTATAGGCTTCCATACTCTTGTATCTCGTTCGTACTCATCAGCTTCAGCAATTGGGTAATTAGGAATAAGCCCGTCAGTAGCAATGAAGTCTTTACCATCTTTATCAGTATATCTGCCAACGATAGGTTGCATAGCCCAGTTCTCCAACTTCTTCTTCTCTACACTTGAAAGGCTTTTGTCTTTATAGATAGGTTGAACAGAACCTCCAAAATCATTGAATGCATGTAATGTCCAAGAAGCAGTGTACTTACCACTTGTTTTTTCACCTATTTGATTAACCTTCATATATGGCTGTAGGCAAAAAGTCAATAATTCAGATGCTGAAGCTGTGCTCCTGGTAGTAATTACATAGAGGTTCAAATCTCCATTGTTTATATTAGCAGTTACCGGATCCGGGTAAGCCTTGTCATACGTTCCTAAATAGTCTGACCTATCCCATTTTTCACTATCGAATGTTTTGTTGAGGAAGTTGTTATAGCTCATTGTTGTGAAGGCCTTCTTTGTGCGAACAACATCAATAGGTGCAATTAGAGAGGCTAAATAAATGGCCGCTGAAATTCCTCCCCCTGGGTTGTATCTGAGATCAAGTACAAGATCCGAAACTCCTGCATATTTGAATTCTGTGAATGCCTTATGCAAACTTGGGTTGTAATTTTCGGTGAAGCTTGTATAAAATAGATATCCTATCTTTTTACCATCAATTTCATAAACCTTGTTATAAAGTACCGGGTCAGTTTTTATCTTTCCTGGTGTTATGATAACATACCGTTCGTTTTCGAAATCTTGGTCTAAGACTGTGAATTTTGTTGTTGCATTGGCTCCATAAAGAATACCAAAGTTCTTATCAGTCAGCTGAACACCATTAGCATGAGTAATAACGTCACCTCTTTTTAGGCCTGCTTTGGCTGCCGGTGTATTGGGATAAACATATCTTACAAACCCAACAATCACATTACTTTCAGAATCGTTATATAATGGAAGAGGCTGAAACCCAAATGCATCTACAGGTTCGCCACCGAAGTCTGACAATAGCTCATTTACATTATTTGTTATCCATGACCAGCCATGCTTAGTGTCGATATCGTTTAAAATCTTATAAAAGTACTTCTCCGGATCGACGTCAGTGCTTGTCGGCTTCTTATTTACAACTTCATCTGCCCATAGATAATACGTCGACATTCCGTCATATACAAACTGAGTGACTTCATCTACCTTACCTGAGGTTTTGCTTCCTATACGAGCTTTGCCTGTTATATTGGCATCGGTAACATAGACAACAGTTCCATCATCAAGTGTGGCGCTTGCTGTATTTGGCTCTACAGAGTTATCTATTATTGCATTTACCGTGATGGTTTTGCCATCGCTAAATGTAATAGTAAACGTTTTGTAGGTTGCATGATATGTTGCTGAAACAATAGTAACATCGTCTTTTCTTACTATCGGGCTGTCATCTTTGCAGGAAACAAATAGGACAGATAGAACTACGATTACAAAATTATATAACAATACCTTTTTCATAAATAAACGCACATTTCGAATTGAATAGCGAATGTATGAATTAATTTAATCTGTCAATTAGATTATCAATATTTTAACTCTACTTTTCCTTCTCTTATGATTACAGGTTCATCGGAAAAACAATCTACTACGGTTGATGGAACAATGCCTCCTATACCACCATCAATGACAGCATCAGCGAAGCCGTCCCATTTCTCATGTATGAGTTCAGGGTTTGTTGTGTATTCTATTTCTTCACCTTCATCCTTGATAGAGGTATTCAAAATAGGATTGCCAAGCCTTGCAACTATCATTCGGATAATATTGTTGTCGGGCACTCTTATTCCTACTGTTTTTTTCTTCTTATATATCTTAGGAAGCGATGAGTTGGTAGGTAAAATAAATGTAAATGGACCGGGCAAGTTACGCTTCATCAGCTTAAAAACAGGATTACTTACCTTTGCATACTCGCTAATGGCACTCAAGTCATTGCATATTATTGATAGGTTACTCTTTGACGGGTCTATCCCCTTAAGAGCACATATCTTCTCTACTGCCCTTACATTCAGTGCATCACATCCTATTCCATAAAGTGTATCGGTAGGATAGATGACAACACCTCCGTCTCTAAGTATTGACACTATCCTATCGACATCTTTTAAATTTGTGTTTTCGTTGTATAATTTAACCAACATAGTTTATATAAAATATTGCATCAGTCTTCTATGTGTTGATTGTTGTCCAAATTAGCATCATCAAGACCATTGCTGTATTGCTTCATAGCCTTCATACTCATTCCCATGCTTGAAAAACCGCCATCATTATAGAGATTCTGCATAGTAACTTTCTTCGTCAAATCTGAGAACATAACTATACAATAGTTTGCTGCATCATCGGCATCGGCATTGCCAAGTGGTGACATACGCTGACTGAAATCAAGAAGATCCTCCATCCCTTTAACACCACTACCGGCAGTTGTGAGTGTCGGCGACTGAGATATTGTGTTGACTCTCACTTTCTTATCACGACCATAGATGTATCCGAAGCTCCTTGTTATTGATTCCAACAAAGCCTTTGCATCAGCCATATCATTGTATCCGTAAAATGTTCTCTGCGCCGCAACATAAGTAAGTGCCACCACAGAACCTTCTTCGGATATTGCGTCAAGCTTTCTCGCCACTTGTAACATTTTGTGAAATGATACGGCTGATATATCCAGCGTTTTGAGCAACATATCATAATCTAAATCATCATATGTCCTTTTCTTTCTCACGTTAGGTGACATTCCTATTGAGTGAAGTACGAAATCAATCTTACCTCCCAATATCTCCATAGATTTGGTGAACACCATCTCCAAGTCTTCAACGTTAGTTGCATCAGCAGGTAGTATCTCAGAATTAAGCTTTTGTCCTAACTCTGTGGTTTGCCCCATCCTGACTGCAACGGGAGTGTTTGACAAAGTGATAATAGCCCCTTCTTCAACGGCTCTTTCTGCCACTTTCCATGCAATGGATTTATCATTTAGTGCACCAAAAATTATGCCTCTTTTTCCTTTCAATAAATTGTAACTCATAACTTATTATGTTTATTTTTTCTTGTTTATTCTTAGTCAGTTACTAAGAAACTGCGCAAACTTACTAAAAATGTGCAACTTTAAAACACTATATAGGCACAATATGTTCTTTAGAGACAGTAAAAAAGGCAGAAAACTCTTTCTGCCTTATGATTTTTAGTACTGTGTTGACGACTTTTATGCTAATTATGCTTCATCCTCAACAGTTATTCCCTTCCACACAAATGATGCTATAGCAGCCCCTAAGAATGGTGCAACAATGAACAACCACAACTGACTAAGTGCAGCACCTCCTTCAAATAGTGCCGGTCCTATACTACGAGCAGGATTGACTGATGTTCCGGTGATAGGTATGCACACTATATGTACCAACACAAGAGCTAAACCTATGGCCAAACCTGCAAACTTATTGTATCCATTCTTTGCAGTAACCCCCAATACTACTAACACAAAGATGAACGTGAATACTGTTTCTGCGACAAAGGCTTTTCCCATCATCCCCTCGGCAAAGCTATTAGCGCCTGTTAAAGTAGTGGTAGAACCAGAATCTTTGGCAAGAAACCAAAGGATTGTAGATCCAATTATCGCACCTATTATCTGGAAGATCATATACATTACCGCATCTTTGCTACTCATCCTCCCTGTAAGAAAAACACCCAGTGTGATTGCCGGATTGATATGACATCCCGAGATGCTACCAATAGCATACGCCATTGCAACAACAGAAAGACCAAATGCAAAAGCAACTCCAAGAGTTCCTACACTAATAAATGGTTGATCCGTGCCTGCAAAAACTGCCGCACCACAACCCATAAGAACTAAAACCATAGTTCCAATTAATTCTGCTAGATACTTTTTCATGAGTCTAAAATATTAAAAAAATGTGTTGTATAATATTTATTCAAATGAGGCCAAAAATTAGTTTCGGACAACTATTATTAAGTAAGAATTTATATTATTTGTGTATATCTTCCACAAAATAGAGAAACATACACTTTTTATTCTGTTTCTGATTGCTTGTAAAAGTTACTATTTTCTGACTAATATTTTATTCTACAACTATGTAACAATATCTGGAAAGTAGCTTTATATTTGAGTGCCTTATCCCAGTATTAAAGATGGTAACACAGAAATATCTTTAGCTGTTCGCTCATTACTACACTTGTTCAGCACTTACCATCTTCATTGCTCAAATTAACAACATATTAGAAACATACATTATTCTTTTTTTAGATGCACGATGTTTACTACATAATATTATCGACTATAAAGTTATGAAAATTTATTTCACGATAATTGATTAATAAGAAATAATTCACTGAGATCTTAATGCGAATACTAAACTCTGACAATGAGATGCCAGATATACGGCTAAAAGCCAAAGGATTTTGTTTCTCTTAAGTAGCACGGCAGGGAATCGAACCCTGATCTAAAGTTTAGGAAACTTCTATTCTATCCATTGAACTACCGCGCCAAATGATTTCACAAAAGTAGTGCTTTTATACTTATTTACAAAATGCAGATAATAATGCAAATAAACAATATTTACTGATTCATTGTTTATTGGCCATAATAGAAAGATTATTAATAACTAAGGAATAAATATACAAATGAATAAAATAGCCATATTATATGGGTCTTCCGGCGGAAATGCTGAGACAGTTGCAAAGCAAGTCCAAGATCTTTTCGACGGAACAGCAGACATATACAATGTCTTGTATGTAACTTTAGACGAAATAAAAGATTACACATATTACATATTAGGCACCTCTACCACTGGTATTGGAGACTTACAAGATGACTGGGAAGGCTTTCTTCCATCATTCGCATCATTAGATTTTACTGGTAAGAAAGTAGCAATTTTTGCTCTCGGTGACAGCGCATCATACTCCAACAGCTTTGCCGAATCCATGAGAGTAGTCTTTGATGAATTAAACGACAAAGTAGAATTTGTAGGTCAAGTAAAAGATGAAGGTTATACTTACGATATGTCCTCAGCCGTATCTGATGGTGTGTGGATTGGCCTTCCTATTGATGAGGATAATGAATACGACTTAACAGAAGAGCGCCTACAAATATGGGTAGAAAAGCTTAAGCCTGAATTCGTATAAAAACACATATGTTAACAAAAAACCGCCTTATCCGGACAGATAAAGCGGTTTTTCTATTATTTATAAAGATACTAATCAAGTTCTTTAATCTTAATATTCTGGAACCAAACTTCGTCACCATGATCCTGAAGAAGCAATAGTCCTTCTTCTGCATTACCAAAGTTAGGCCAATCTTTATATTTACTTGTTTGCACTAATGCATTCCATTCGTCATTATTCCTCTCATATTCAACAATCTTAACTCCGTTCAGCCAGTGTTCCACATGATTTCCATTAACAACTACCATAGCAGTATTGAAAAATCCATTACGAAATGGTTTGTCAGCTGGTGCAGCAATCAAATCGTAAAGTGAACCCAATGTTCTATTACCGTCCCTACCGAGTTTGGCATCAGGATGATTTTTATCATCAAGTATCTGGAATTCACAACCGATAGCAGAGCCTGCTCCTTTATTTAGGTTTGTGTCAACAAAATACTTAATACCGCTGTTAGCACCCTTGGTTATTTTAAAATCGACCTTAAGCATAAAGTTTTTGTATGGTCTAGTTGTAACAATGTCTCCACCATTTGTAGACTCTCCGCCATCTCCTTTTAGAACCTTTAGTATGCCATCTTCTATAACCCAACCTTTCTCTGGAAAAGCATCTAATTTGGCACCTCTCCAACCATTCGTAGTCTTTCCATCCCATAGCAGTTTCCAACCATCTTTGGCCTCCCTATCTGATATAGTATTTGCAATCTGATTTATTTGTACAGAATTAGGATCTTCAGGTGTTTTATTAGCCTCCAGATCTTCTGTCAAGATTCTAATATTGCGCCAACTAACAGTTTTCCCTTCCATTGCATCGTCATATATTGCATGTACTTGCAAAGCAATAAAACCTTCAGAAGTAACATCATCAAGAATATCTGCACAAAGCACACCATTAACCCATGTACGTAAAGAACTACCAATAGCTTCTACTCTTGCTGTATTCCATTCGCCACTTTTGAAAGCCTTCTGACCTTCCAGATTATAATTCATCGGGAACAGCCAGCCTCTTCTTGCCTCGTCATAAATTCCTCCCGTCCATGCACGCTCCGAAGCATCTATTTCAAATTGATATCCATGTACTCGACCATCTTTATAATCTGGAGTACTTAAACTACGAAACTGTACACCTGAGTTTACTCCATCATCAACCTTAAAATCGAACTCCAGAATAAAGTCTCCGTACTTATCCACAGTTGCCAAAAATGTATTAGGCGTTCCCTTCTTTGAGACACCAATAATAGTATTGTCTTCCACCTTATACTCAGCATCACCATTCAGTTTTTCCCACCCAGTAAGATCTTTACCGTTAAAAAGGTCTTTCCATTTTGGTCCTTTTTCAGCGCATGACGTAAGCAAAAAAGTTAGCAACAGCGCAAATAAAATTGTTCGTTTCATCACATTCATGTTTTTATAGAAATTGATATAATTAATAGCTATTCAAATCTACTTTCATGTGCCCACAATCCCAATGCGGGCGAAGATATATAATATATCTCTTCGCCATCCGAAATAGTATTGAAGCCCTCTTTCAACTCAGATATATTATACTTCTCAACCATCTGATCAAGATCTCCCCAATTAAACCCGACACTTTCTATTTCGTCCTTTGTAAGGTTTTCAGGTCCTTTTCCCGGACAGTATGTGATAGTAAACCTTCCTTCAGAAGAACCATGAATAAGATGTGCTGCCGCACTCAAGTTTGATGCCAGCTCCGGATCTTTTTCAACGGCCTTTAATGTGTTATCCGTACCAAAATACCCATGACGTCTTATCAGCTTGTCGATGGTCTTATCTTCTCCAAACTCTCTTAATGCCGGAGCGAGCACTATCAACTCGCCACCATCTGCAATCGCCATGCGTGTTCTATAGACTGACTTATTTCCCAACCATGTGCTCTTAAACTCCGTGGGATCTAACCATACTAAAACTTTCTTAAGAGGTTTTTCAACCATAACAAAGTTTACCTTAAGCGATAGCTCAGCAGCAACATTAAAGACTTCCACATCATCACCAACAAACAATCCATATGTTTGCTGCTCTCCTTTGTTATTCACTCCAACAACTGTGAGGACATATACAATCGGAAGGTCCTTCAAGAAATTATCTGTTGCATAATTGAATACTTTACGAACTGGTGTATCTGAACGACCCATCATTCGTTCCATTCCATAAACAGCTCCAATATAGTGGCTCTTATTTATACCTTCACTTCCTCCCGTACCGACCAGTATATTTTTATTATAATTAGCCATTCCAACCACTTCGTGAGGAACTACTTGACCTATAGATAGTATCAAATCAAATCCACCTTCCACCAAGAGCTTATTTACTTGAGCAGGCCAACTAAAACTAACCTTACCTTCCGAAACTTCATTTATGTATTCTGAAGGCACCTCTCCCAAAGTAACCACATCTCTTCGCCAATCATGATCTCTAAAAAGACTTTTAGGGGTCTTCCCAAACATGTCTTTAATCTGCTCATCTGTCATAGGAGTATGGGTACCCAGAGCCGGCAAAATATCTGCCAGCTTATCACCATAATACTCCCACGCAATTTCAGTAAGTTCTCCGGAGCGACTCGGAAGTCGAGTATAATCAGGTGGCACGACAAGCACCTTGTGTCGGTTACCCAAATTGCTAAGTGCCTCAATCAATCCTTCTCTCAAATCTTCACTCGACAGACTTGTCTCCGGAGAACCTTTCTTATAATATATCATACAATATTCAATGCTTCTGAACTATACACCATAAGTAGTGGATGCTGTATCACCTCCTCTACCTGTCCAATCTGTGTGAAAAAAATCTCCTCGCTTAGCGTCAACACGCTCATATTGGTGTGCGCCAAAATAGTCTCTTTGAGCCTGTAAAAGGTTTGCCGGAAGTCTTTCACTTCTGAATCCATCAAAGTAACATAATGCCGATGTTAATGCAGGAACCGGAATACCATTTTCCAAAGCGGTTGCACAAACCCTTCGCCATCCCTCTTCTGCCTTATCTACAGCATCTCTAAAGAAAGGATCCAAAAGTAGATTTTCAAGATTAGAATTATTATCAAAGGCTTTCTTTATATCGCCTAAAAAGCGAGACCTTATTATACAACCACCTCTCCACATCAAAGCTATTCCCCCATAATTCAAATTCCAGTTATATTCTTTTGCTGCCTCCATCATCAAATCATAACCTTGTGCATACGAAATGATCTTCGAAGCATATATTGCCTTCTCAAGATCTCTAAGGAATTGCTCTTTATCTCCTTTGAATACTTTAGGCTCTCTCTTAAAAACATTAGAAGCCTTAACCCTCAAATCCTTCTGTGCAGATAGACAGCGAGAAAAAACAGACTCTCCAATCAAAGTAAGTGGAATACCCAACTCCAAAGCACTGATTGCAGTCCATTTTCCTGTACCTTTTTGACCTGCAGTATCCAAAATCTTCTCCAAAAGTGGCGAACCATCTTCATCTTTATATGCCATTATATCGGCAGTAATCTCTATTAGATACGAATCAAGAACTCCTTTATTCCAATTGGCAAAAACCTCATGCTGTTCAAAAGCATCCATTCCAAGCAGATCCTTCATTAAATGATATGCCTCATTGATGATCTGCATATCTCCATATTCAATGCCGTTGTGAACCATCTTAACAAAATGTCCGGCACCATCCTCACCAACCCAATCACAACAAGGCGTTCCGCCTTCAACCTTAGCTGCAACGGATTGAAATATATCCTTGACGTACGGCCATGCCTCACGACTTCCTCCTGGCATCAAAGAGGGACCTAACAGAGCACCTTCTTCACCTCCGGAAACACCTGTACCAATAAACAAAAGGCCCTTACTCTCCACATATTTAGTCCTACGTATAGTATCTGGAAAATGGCTGTTTCCTCCATCAATTATTATATCACCTGGTTCAAGCAAAGGGATTAGCTTATCTATAAAATCGTCAACCGGCTTGCCTGCTTTCACCAAAAGCATCACCTTCCTTGGCCTTTCTATTGCTTCCACAAACTCTTCAAGAGACTGTGCTCCTATAAAATTCTTCCCTTTTCCCCGACCATTGATGAAATTATTAACTTTTTCAACAGTTCTATTAAAAACAGCTACAGTATAACCCTTGCTCTCCATGTTAAGAACAAGATTTTCTCCCATAACCGCCAATCCAATTAAACCTATATCTGCTTTATTTTTCATATTATTTGTTTTTATCTTTTTACTCTTGCATTTCCTTCCCATATACTCCACACCATTGCTTCATCCGCAGGCTGAGCATAGTCGGTAAGGAATGTTGTTGCCAATGCACCGGTTGCCCAAGCAAACTTAATCCAATCTGATGGATCCATCCCTTTAAGAATACTATATAACAACCCTCCGACAAATCCGTCACCACCGCCAATTCTGTCCATAACTCTTATGCTCCGTAGGGGAACCTCATGCCAATTACCATTCTCAAAAACAATTGCGCCCCAAAGGTGTTCATTTGCATTCACAACTTCTCTAAGAGTGTTCGCAAAAACCTTTACATTAGGGAATGCTTCATGAGCACTTAGTATCATCCCCTTAAAAGCACCGATAGTATCTTCAATGTTCTCTCCTCCGGCTTCAGGACCATTTATTCCAAGACACAACTGATAATCTTCTTCATTACCAATAAGTATATCCGATAACGAAGCAATCTCTTTAAAAGTTTCGGCTAACTCCTTATCTCTTCCTTTCCAAAACGTTGCTCTGTAGTTAAGGTCAAAGGAAATAAGTGTACCATGCTGTTTTGCATATCGGGCAATATCCAGACAGAACTTGCTGGTTTCTGGAGATAGTGCTGCTATCAAACCTGACATGTGAACAATCTGCACCCCTTCTTTCTCGAATATTCTCTCCAGATCAAAATCCTTCACACTCAATGTCCTTCCAACTTCACCTGCACGATCATTTTGCACTCTTGGACCTCTTAATCCAAATCCGCTGTCTGCTATGTTAAATTGATGTCTGTACCCCCAAGGTCCACCTTGCGGAACTTCAGGCCCCTCATATTCCATATTCCGAGAACGCAAGTCTGCCTTAATAAAACTTGCAATTGGGCTCCCTTCCACAAAGTTTGTCAGCACCTTTACCGGCAATCCCAGATAGGATGAAATACTTGCCACATTGGTCTCCGCACTCGTTGCGTGCATCTCAAACATATTTGTGCTGCCTACCGGTAGTGCATTAATAGGAGTAATCCTTACTCCCATGCTTGTTGGCACCAAGAGTGAATATTTATATTCTTTTCTCAATTCTATAGACATATTCTTGTTATTTAATTAAATACTAAATACATCAAATCCTCCATCAACAATGGCTACTGTTCCCGTAACAAACTTTGAAGCATCACTTACCAAATAGTGTAAAGTACCCAATAAGTCTTCCGGAACTCCAAAACGTTTAAATGGTGTGTGATCAATTATCTTATTACCTCTGTCTGTGTACGACCCATCGGCATTTGTCAACAAATCTCTATTCTGTTCGGTAATAAAGAATCCGGGGCAAAGAGCATTCACTCTAAAACCTTCGCCAAACTTGATAGCCAATTCTCCAGCCAAGAATTTTGTAAAGTTGGAAACTGCCGCTTTAGCAGCTCCATAGCCTCCTACACGTGTTAATGGACGAAGTGCTGATGCAGATGAAATATTTACAATATTACCTTTACCCTCTTTGATCATATATTTTGCAAACGCTAAGGTTGGAATTATCGTTCCCATAAGGTTAAGATCTACAACATCTCTAAAATCCTCTACCTTTAAGTCTAATATGTTATTCTTTGGCCCAATTGTCGCTCCGGGCATGTTTCCTCCGGCACCATTTATAAGCACATCGATTTTTCCATATTTGTCATAGACATATTTAGCATTCTCTTCCAATAATTTCTCATCAAGAACATTAGTTTGCAGAAATATTGCTTCTCCTCCTGCTTTGACAACTCTTTCCACCAAATTGTCACCCTTCTTTGCATTCCTGGCCATAACTACCATTTTTGCGCCGTGAGCAGCGAGATACTCGACCATGCTTGTGCCTAAAACACCGGTTCCTCCTGTGATTACAATGACTTTGTCTTTAATTTCAAACAATTCGTACATAGCGTTGAAAATTTATAGTTTACTACCAACAAAAATATGCTATTATATTTTATCTATAAGCCTAATTTACGTAATGTTGTACTCAAATGGCGACATATCAGAAATCAAAATATTTCTTCGCATTGAAGTATGATATATTGGCCACCATTTCTCCAATTTTATCAAACTCTGACTCTGGGAGAAGACCCTTCTCTAGATCACTCCCTATCAAATTACATAGTATTCTGCGAAAATACTCATGACGAGTATACGATAGAAAGCTTCTTGAATCTGTAAGCATACCTACAAATCTACTGAGCAACCCCTGACTCGACAACACATTTATTTGATCTTCCATTCCATCCTTTTGATCTAAGAACCACCAGCCTGATCCAAATTGCATCTTACCCGGTATCTTACCATCTTGAAAGTTGCCCATCATAGTTGCCACAAGGTAGTTATCATTAGGGTTAAGATTGTATATTATTGTCTTGGCAAGCATACCTTCTTTGTCTAGCTTGTCAAAAAATCTCGACATCGATTCAGCCACACCTGTCGGATCGTTCATTGAGTCGCAACCTGCATCTGGACCTATCTCTCTATAAATCCTCGAATTATTATTCCTGATAGCTCCATAGTGAAATTGTTGTACCCAGTCTTTTTCGAAGTTCAGCTTCGCATTCTCATGCAACATAAATGACTTAAATTTAAGTATCTCAAGGTTGGAGAGACTCTTTTTCTCTAAGTATATCTTCTTGAATATCTCAGATGCATACTCAAATGAACACTCTTCCGAATAGAAATTATCTATACCGTGATCGGCTAATTTACAACCACAACTGTCAAAATAGTCGTGTCTGTTGCGTATTGCAGCACTGTAATCCGCAAAGCTGTTTATATTAATCCCCGATACTTCAGACAACTTATCAACATATTGAAAAAAGTTCTTCACATCACTAACATCCATTGACTTGTCAGGTCTCCATGTAGGTAAAACCTTTATCTCGAAACCGCTTTCTGCTATTTGCTTATGATAACATAAAGAATCTATGGGATCGTCAGTGGTACAAACAACCTCTACATTAAACTTTCTCATTAATCCACGAGCAGAGAACTCTGGTTTTTTCAACAACTCGTTTGTCCTATCATATATTTCACGAGCCGTCTCAGGTTTAAGTATGGTATCAATATCAAACGCACGCTTCAGCTCAAGATGTGTCCAATGATACATAGGATTTCTAAAAGTATAAGGCAAGGTTTCTGCCCATTTTTTAAATTTACTCCAATCGTCTGCATCCCCTGTAATATACTTTTCATCAATGCCGTTAGCTCTCATCAATCTCCATTTATAATGGTCTCCACCCAACCACAACTCTGATATTGTACTAAACTTCTTGTCTTCTGAAATCTCTTTTGCACTCAGGTGGCAATGATAATCAATGATTGGTTGCTTTTCGGCATATTCATGATAAAGACGCTTTGCTGAGTCGCCCTGTAATATAAAATCAGGGTTAATAAAGTTTTTCATATAATTGTTATTAGCATGTTATAATTCTGCGCGTTATTTTTCTTAACCGGAATAATAATTATACATTTGTACGCACATACAAATATACACATAATTTTGGACTCTACTTCATGACGTCACTTGGAGAAAACAATCTTATACCTACTGCAGTAATGAAGAGCTTGACAATGCTGTACTTATATATATATATATATGTAAAAACAAATGAATAAATTATTAAAAAACAGTCTGATAGTAAATCATTTCCTGTAAAAAAATAAAATAATATCATGCATAATCTACAACAAGAAAAAACAAAAATGACTAACCAACGATGGTTAATTGTATTGATGCTATTTCTGGCCACAACAATAAATTATCTTGATCGACAGGTTCTTTCTCTAACCTGGGCAGATTTCATAGCCCCTGAATTTCACTGGAAAAATAGCGACTATGGAACAATTGCGGGTCTGTTTTCATTGTTCTATGCTGTTTCTATGCTTTTTGCCGGAAAATTTGTTGACAGGCTTGACACGAAAAAAGGGTACCTATGGGCCATAGGTATTTGGTCTTTTGGTGCAATTTTACACGCATTTTGTGGACTGCTGACAGCAGGCATTGTTGCTGATCACTGGACACTTAATTTCAAAGATGCAAGGGATATAATAGGCACAGTTAGCGATGTCTCTTTGATAGTATCCGTTAGCGTAACACTTTTCATTTTTGCAAGATTGGTGCTTGCCATAGGCGAATCAGGCAACTTCCCTGCTGCAGTTAAAGCCACTGCCGAATATTTTCCAAAAAAAGACAGAGCTTACGCTACAAGTTTGTTTAATTCTGGAGCGCAAATAGGAGCTCTCGTTGCACCACTTACTATCCCTTTCCTTGCAAGAGCATGGGGCTGGGAAATGGCTTTTATCCTCATTGGAACACTTGGCTTTATCTGGATGGGCATTTGGATTTTTGTATATGATAAGCCCGAAAACAACAAAAGAATGAATCCCGCCGAACTTGAGTACATAAACCAAGATGAGATTACAGAAGCAACATCTTTACCTGATAACGATGAATCTAACATTACACGAAACAAAGTAACCATAAGAGAGGCATTCAAGCACAAACAAACATGGTCATTTACTATCGGTAAATTCCTAACCGATGGGGTGTGGTGGTTCCTACTATTCTGGATTCCGGCTTACTTAAGTTCCGTTTATGGACTCGATTCAACTCAAAGTGCACCTCATGTATTTCTGGTTTATGGAATATCTATGATTTCTATTTTTGTTGCCGGCTACTTCCCGGCATACTTCATGGAAAAGAAGAAGATGGACCCCTATAAAGCACGAATGAGAGCAATGCTTATTTTTGCATGCTTTCCAACATTAATTCTTTTTGCTCAGCCATTAGGCAAAATTTCAGTCTGGCTACCCGTTATCATAATTGGTATTGCAGCAGCTGCCCACCAATCCTGGTCGGCAAACATATTCACAACCGTAAGCGATATGTTTCCTAAATACGCTGTCGGTACAATTACAGGAATAGGAGGAATGGCTGGCGGATTAGGGTCATATCTAATAAATCAGAGTTCAGGCTTCCTCTTCGACTATGCTGCTAATACAAATCTCAAGTTTGCAGGATTTGAGGGTATTGAATCAGGATATTTCATAATATTCATAGTATGTGCTTTTGCTTATCTGATAGGCTGGTCTATCATGAAAGCTTTAGTTCCTGAATATAAGCTGATAAAAGAGATGTAAAAGAAAAAGAGAGTCGCAAATGCGACTCTCTTTTGTTTTGTGGTCCCAACAGGGCATGATCCTGTGACCCCCTGATTATGAGTCAGGTGCTCTAACCAACTGAGCTATGGGACCTTCGTTTTGAATGTAAAAATTTCAAACGCGGATGCAATATTACTGCTTTTTTAAGTAATTTCCAAAATTATTCGGGTATATCTTTCAACTATTCTGGATCAATCCAGTCTCCGTTATCCTTTATAAGTTGAATTAAGCGCTCAACTGCCTCTGCCTGGGGAATATTTTTCTCGATAAGTTGTTTCTTCCTATAGAGGGAAATCTTTCCATGTTCTGCGCCCACATAGCCATAATCTGCATCAGCCATTTCTCCTACACCATTCACTATGCATCCCATTATGCCGATCTTTAGGTGTTTAAGATGAGAAAAATGTTTCTGAATATGTGCAACCGTAGTCTGAAGATCAAAAAGAGTCCTTCCGCATCCGGGGCATGAAATAAACTCCGTCTTGCTGGTCCTAACACGAGAAGCTTGCAATAATCCAAATGAATATTCATCCAATTTTGTAATGTCTATATTTCCATCGTTAGACATCATAATACCATTTCCAAATCCATCTAAGAATAATGTTCCAAAATCAACGCCTGCCTTAATTTGTATATCTTCAGCTAAATCTTCTTTATAGCTTCTCTGTAAAATCACAGGTATCTTGCAATCATCGTTTAATAGTTTATGGAAGAAAGCCCTCTGTTCACCCACACCATTATTATGGTTTGTGGTTAAGATGACAACAATATTTTCAATAGTTTTTATCAAATATAATACCTCGTCTGAAAGTTCCGGATATGACAACTTAAGAAACTTAATCTTAGCTTCGCAATTCCTAATTACATTCCCATCTCCATCAGATATTCCTGATGATTGCAATGTGAATAACGGATAACAGTCTATTTTATTCTCCCAGTTGACAAAATCGACTATAGATTTCATACCTTTGGGAAAATCTGTTGGCACAGTTTCTCCAACATAGATGTAGTCAGGAATAAAATGTTTATTAACCGACATAGCCCGTATGTGGCTCCTATCAGAAATAACAACAGGAACATGTTCCCCTCCAATATTCCAAACTCCGTTGGTCTCACGCTTATCTGTAGAAAATGGCGAGAACGAAGGACTTGTTACTCCATCAATTCTATCATGCCCTTTCCTGCTTTCAACGTAATCGACTAACTTCCTTGCTACAGGTATTTCAGCCTCAGGCTCTTCGCTAAGCGACACTCGAATAGTATCTCCAATCCCATCTATAAGCAAAGCGCCAATACCTACGGCCGACTTCATACGTCCATCATCGCCATTTCCTGCTTCAGTAACTCCCAAATGTAAAGGAAAATGGATGTTTTCCTTATCCATAGTATCAATCAATAATCGCACCGCTTTAGTCATCAACAGTGTGTTCGAAGCCTTCATAGAAATTACTATGTCATTGAAGTTTTCATCAACGGCTATTCTCAAGAACTCCATGCACGATTCCACCATACCCTCTGGTGTGTCACCATATCTAGTCATTATTCTATCAGACAATGAACCATGGTTCACTCCGATTCTTATTGCCGTACCATGCTCCTTGCAAATATCTATAAACGGAACAAACTTTTCTCTAATCTTATCAAGTTCAAACTTATACTCTTCATCTGAATACTCAATTTGAGCAAAGGTCTTCTGTTTATCTACAAAATTACCTGGATTTATCCTAACTTTCTCTGCTATTGTTGCAGCAACATGTGCAGCTCTGGGATTAAAATGAATATCTGCCGATAGAGGCGTATTATATCCCTTATCCCTAAGCTGTTTGTGTATCTCTCTCAAATTATTGGCTTCACGCACTCCCTGAGTAGTAAGCCTTATAAGATCTGCGCCTGCATTTATTATACGCTCACACTGTGCAACGCTTGCCTCGGTATCCAGTGTGTTAGTATTTGTCATAGTCTGAATCACGATTGGATAATCACTACCAATCACTATGTTACCAACAGGAACATTAACTGTAGGTCTTCTTTTATAATTGAAATAATCCATATTGTATCATCTTTCTAACCTATAAACAATCATAACATCAAATGTTCAAAGTAAATTACAAATTATTATATTTAATTCCAATGTTGCTAATTCACAAATATAAATATCGTAAACACGTGCTATTCTCAAAATTGTGAGCAACTAACGACTAACAAACAACCGAATCTAAATCCAATAAGCATAAAAAAGCGCTAAAGATAATATTGGAATATCTTTAGCGCCGTTATAGTTCATATATTATTTCTTTATCTACCTATTTCTTCAATAATATTTTCTGGAACAGACTCACAGCGTTGGTAATACTGCACATGTTCAGGATCATCTTTTGATGTCCAAACCATTGAGCCCGATTCCAACAAATCCGTCACAACGTACGAATCACTCCAACTACCGTTGAAATCATACTCCCCGGTTACAATACTGCTACCTGGATAAGTTTCATTATCGATGTTAAATTTACCGGTAATTAACCTGGCATACATACTGTCAAACTTCTGATACATCTTGTATGTACGATCCTTGCGGTCGAAAGCGATGTAACAATATAGGCCCTCGTCCAATGGCTCTCCATTCCATTTCACTAACTGCCATATACCCTCAATATTGGCATAAGTAACCTCAAGAGGTATTTCTATTTCCTCCTGGTCTTTATCGCACGACACAACAACCATCAATAGTAAAAATAAAGTCGCTGTTATTTTTAATATCCGTTTCATATTTTTCTCTTATTAATGATTTTGTATTTACAACCATCCACTATCTACGGCATTTTTCCTAACGGTTAGAGCTACTGTATGTTGCTGACCTTCAGATGTAGAAATAGTTAGCTTTGTAGTACCATTGATTTTCCCCGTCACGTTCAAAATAGTGCCGTTGACTGTGATGTCGGCAATACTGTTATCTTGTACTTTACAACTGTAAGTGAGCTTTTCTCCATTCTTGAAATAATGTGCCAAATCTATGCTTGTACTTTTCCCTATGGCTGCATAAATATTAGGAACCTTCATTTCGGAACCATTATTCGGTATAGCTTTCAACAAAGCACCTGCATCTACCAGCTTACCCATCTTCCCCATGTAGGACCTCAAGTCCATCTGAGTTGGTGAAGTTCCTGCTGAAGAATGATTAAAGTAGTATAACTTTTCACCTCTTTCTGCGTAGTACTGATCCACCGGACGTGCGGTACTTTTCATCAATTCTATAAATTGCTCATTAGTAAAATGACGACGCTGTTGAACAGCATAAGACAAACCTAAAGCAGCCACTCCTGCAGCATGTGGACAGGCCATTGATGTTCCCTCGAAATATCCATAAACTGACTTGCCATCTTTAACCAAGGTTGACAATATAAGTCCTTGTGCTTTGTCTGCATCATAAATGTCACCATCAAGTTTATAATAATCGCCATCTCCACCTGGAGCGCAAAAGCTCACTTCTGGTCCGTAGTTGGTAAATGATGATGGAGTATAATCTGCAGCTATAGAAGCAACAGACATACACTTTGAATAGGCTGCTGGGAATGCTGATATCTGCGAATACTCATTGCCTGAAGCAAAGAATACCAAACCTCCATCGATCACACCATTAGGCGAACCGGCATTGTGAATGAAGTAGTCCAAAGCCTCTTTCTCAAGTGGAAAAAGTGCTGCCCATTCCTCTTCACTCTTAGGTCCTGGAACATACCCCAACGCTTCATCAGAGTAGGCAGAATGATAACCCCAGCTGCATTGCAAAATAACAGCTCCATTATCTGCCGCATATTTTATGGCTTTTGCTTCTGATGCCATAGTAACTCCAAATTCACCATCAAAAACCTGACAACTCATTATCTTAACTCCTCCTTCTCCATTAGAACCACCGGCTATACTGCTGACTCCCTTACCGTTTCCGTTAACTGCGGCTATTGTTCCTGCAACATGCGTACCATGACCTATATCTCTAAAAGCATTCGAAGTTATGACACCGGTATTTCGTACGAAGTTATATCCGTACCTGTCTCCTGCATATCCATTTCCATCAGCATCTTCATCCGAGCCCAGTACTTCTGCTTCATTAGTCCACATATTTGCTTCCAGATCTTCATGATCCCACATGATTCCTTCATCGAGCACAGCTACAATAATGGAAGGATCTCCCGTGCATAGTTCCCAAGCTTCTGCACAATTCACATCAGAACCTGCAATAACTGGAGCATCCGGACGACCGAAATCATAATCGCCTGTATTAATATATCCCCACTGATTCTTTAAGAATGGATCGTTAAACGGAAGATTATCCAAAGCTCGCGTCATATTTTTTGTGACAATAACTGGTTTTTCATCCGGGTTATACGCACGTTTAATTGATGGATTAGCTTGCACTTTTGATATTTCACCCAACTGTGACAATTTATTCATAGCTTCTCCCAGATCTGTATCAGGATCAAAACTCACTGTGTACCACAAATGTAAACCTGCTTCGCGAGTACGTTCTTCAGTTCTTTTATCTATTGGGAAAACTCTTTCAAACCTGTACGCTCCCAATATTTCCAGCACCTCATCTGTAGATGGAATACCGGAACGAGTCATAGATTGCTCAGACGTTTCGGAAATTCTATCCAAAATATCGCTCATCTCGGGAGAAAATTTTATCAATAACTCGCCATCTACAGCACCATTAGGAACTTTCGACTCATTCTCTGTCTCAGGAATATTGTCGATCTGTTCCATTATGTTGTCATCCTTGCAGGAAAACAACACTAATGCACCAATAAGAGATAGTAAATATATTTTCTTCATTGTTTTATCCTTTTATATATTCTATAGAATCATTCCTCTTCCTCTTCATCGTTTATGTACTCATACTTACCGCGATAGTCGGGAAAGGCTTCAAAGTAATATTCAAAATTAGTAGGTCTGTTACTGAATTTTGTTGCTTGTCCTTTTGAATCGATACCGGTTTCCATCTGATTGAAGATAAATATTTCAGGATACCACTCTATCAAGTTAGGATGGTACAAAATCCAATCTGGAAGTTTACCGGTAAAAAAGTTCAAGTTAAGCCCCAAACTCTTCACATTAGGAAGAATCTTAGGAATCTTGTGATCTACCAAATATGTCAGTGTATCTCCCGACTCAGCTATATCAGCATATGTATATGCAGGTCGATCTTTATAGTCAGGTAGAGTACCTTCCAAGTAATTGTATGTCAGCGACAACGACTCCAAATTATCCCAGAAAAACAACTGATCAAGTGCATTAGGTTTCTCATCAAGATTGATATGTAGACCTATTTCATCAAGAGTATAATTGTAAGGTGACTGAAGATTGACCACACTCCAGCGACGATTGCCATTGAGCGCAAGAGCCTTCAACTTTGGAAAGTTCTCTTGAGTAAGAATGGAAGGAATCGACTCAAAATTATTGTCACTCAAATCCAATACTTCCAATTTATCGCCAAGTTTAACAAAGTCATCGGGAAGTGAAACCAGTCCATATGCACTAATCTGTAATCTTTTCAGATACTTAAGTTCACATATCTCATTACCCAGATCTATATTCAACAACATTGTGTTGGCATTGGCATCGAAGGATAGAGTTTCTGCATATTTCAAGTAGCTCACCTCATAAGGAATAGATTCCTTTGTATTAAACATTGTAAATCTCGCAAAACGAACACGGCCAATAGCTTCTTGTATTGGATTGCCATTTTCATCTTTAGGAAGATCATCATTACGTTCCCACAACGTCAAGTTCTTCCAATAACGCATGTTTTCGTTGTAATCAACCTGAAGATCAGTATTCAAACGCTCATGTATAGCAACAAGGGCTAATGAGTCTCCTGCTCTGTCATCAGTTATTACCGGAGCTGCCTTCTGAGTCACCGTTATAGGTGTTCTAGCGGCTCCTTCATCTTCCGCTTTTATTGGATTGAAAATAATTTGTGCAGTTCGCTCATCCCACTCGGGGTTAATTTTCCAATCAAAACGAAGCTTCTGAGAATATGGGCGGGCACTCTCAAAATCTGTAATCGGAGGTTCATGAATACTTAACCAATTACTAAGTTTAGGATCACCTCCTGAAGTTGGATAGGTAATATCTATTTCAAATGGCACATTGGCGGTAACCATAACCTCAAAATATCTATCTGATATTATGTTTGTACTGGCTTCAATATGCACGCTGGTCGAATCTACATGAATCTGCTTGCCAAAACCCAATTGAGTCAACTTTATTTTCTTGCCGTAACTGCCATCCTTAAGCATAAAGCGAACATTCGCCTCTCTCGCTTCCGTAATAAGTGTTGAGTCTATAGTAATCACACATTCCATATCATTAGAACCATTTGCCGGCGAAACGGTAATCCAAGGTTCTGACGCTGAGGCCACCCACTCACCATTAGCAATGACGTTGACTTTCTCTTGACCTCCGGCTGCATCAAATGAAATTTCTGTCTTGTCAATTTGGATGCCCGACTCGGTGGTAACATCGTCATCTTTACAAGAAGTCAGCATCAACATCAAGCCGATGGTCAATCCTATCACTATTGTAAATAATCGTTTCATTGTCATATTCTATTATTCTAAATCCAACGCATCACATCCTTGAATATTCTGCCAAGGATCATACATCAACTTATAATATCCTGCCTGGATATATGGACAAACATCTGAAATATCTATTGATATATTCGGGTTGTCTTTTATATCAAATACACGAATATCCGGTGATATATAGTCTTCAATCTTTCTATAGTCGTTTGAACCAATGAAAAAAGCCCTCAAACTTGGACACTTATAAATTCCGTTTGGCCATTGGCGCAAGATACGATTTCCATCTTTATCTCTCTGATGCCTGATACTGAATACTGTTAACCCATTGCAGCTCAGCGGTGCAACCGGAAAGTTAGCAAATTCATTATAGCTGAACTCTACGCCATATAGATACGGAAGATTTGTAGGATAAAAATCCTCTGCCGGAATCTCTTTCAGCTTATTGAAGGTAAAGTCAATACTGACCAATAAATGAGAATTTTTCCCCTGAAGATCTCCCTTCTTAATAGTGGTCATACCATTACCTGAAACATTCAAAGTGTTTATAGGAGAGCCCGATTTGAACAACTGATAAGGGAATCTTTCAAATTTATTGTTTGATATATTCAGATCAGCAGCATTTATACCCTTGTAGTTTTCACCATTCTCAAAAGAGCTTATCTGGTTGTTCGAAAGATTAACACCATTGATCACGTACTTCGATTTTGCATTAAATATATCCGGTACTTGAGTCAATCTATTGTTTGAACAGCTGAACAACTCTGTATCATTATACCCAAAGAAATAACCATCAACGTTTGGTATCTCAGTAATATAGTTGTTGTCGAGATATAATCTCACCAAACTTATTTCTTTACCAAATGGGTTTACAGTAGTTATCTTGTTATTGCTACAATCCAGCAACCCAAGCTTCTCCATCATCTGCAACTCATCATAATCTGGAATAGTCGTAAGATTATTATTCCCCATATATAGCACTTGAATCTTTGATCCACTATTCCCATATATGAAATCTATCCAGTTATCCAGTAATTCATCACCCGGTATATTTGTGTTTGAAGCAACATTCAACAACTGCAACTCCGGCAACTCAGACAACATATCCATTGGGAGAGACGTGAGATTAGGACAATTATAAATCTCCATATCTGTCAACTTATCCAAGTTCGCCCAACTCAACTCTTCTCGCTCCTCATAGAAAGGTGAACCTTCCTGAATATCTATCAAGAAATCTGTTGGAATAGGAGAGTTTGCTATATATAGGAACTCTAACTTCGTACAACGCATCAATGCTTTTGAAATTCCGGTAAGTTCATTGGTCAATGACCCCACTTGCACATCTTTAAGTTCGATACGACTATCCTTCTTAACAGGAAGAAAATTATTATCAAACATATTGATGCCGTCAACCAATGTCTCTGAAAGACCTGAACGCACATCATAATTCAAAAACTTATTGTCATAGTCCATTCGAGAAGCTAACTTTTTATCTGGAGAACTAAGAACGCTAATATCAATATCATCATAGGTGCGACCACCAATCATATCGTTGTGGGTTCCCAATATTAGCATCTGCAATTCTGTCAATTGCCCTATGGCATCTGGAATAGAACCTTTTATGCCAAATCCCGTAAGAACGACAGAAGCCACGCGCCCATTACCCATCAAGAAAACTCCGGGCTGATATCCCCACATATCAGGTTCCTTATCGAAGTTCCAATTTTGTCCTCTCCCTATGCTCGCATCACTGCCATAGTAGCTCCAGTTGGGACCATCCAATGCTTCCCATATATCTTTCAAAGCCTCATAGTCCTTGATATACTCAGCAGTTGGATCAAGATAAATAGGCACCTCGACATCTTTAGTTATCTCATTATTATTAATAACAAATGTCTTAGACGTAGGCACATTAGCTGTCTCCAGTCTGTGAGTGGCCTTTTTATCCGAGTAAGTAGTGTAACTTGAAATCTGATAACTTCCGGCCTTAAGCCAAACTGTAGTATCACACACCGCAATTGCATCCTTAAGGTTTTCCTTGTAATACACCGGTATTTTTTTGATAGTTGTCACCTCACGAGTGAAAATATTTTTCACATATAGGTCTATCGCTTGTATGTTTGCAAAAGGATATGCATCATCACCTGTTGCACGTGTAGGAAGCATATGTTTGTGCAAAGAGAATGTAGCCATTCCGGTCGAAACCGCATTGGCAAGTAGTTCTTTTACACACATACCTCCTGCAACTATCTCAAAATATGCATTCTCCGACAAACCGGAATAAATTACCTCATCCAATTTATCATAGAGATAAAAACCTATCAATTCATAATTTCCTGCCATAAGTTGCAGTTTATCACTACGCAAACCAAACTCTGCATTTTCCGAATCATAGCTCTTTAAAGCCACCGTTTGCTCTATGGTAACTCCTTGATACTGCAACACTACTTTAACTTTCTTGGCATCTCCCAATCTTTCCAACTTGTCTACAGCTGCACGTGTTTCTGCAAGCTGTTCTGGCACCCCTTTAAGCACTCTGAACTGCACATAACCATATTGCTGACCTTCTTCAAATGTATCTTTATCAGAACACGTTGTCAACAAAAGTGCAGGAACAAGCACTCCCAATAATAATGATGCCGTTAGAAAAAACTTATGTAATCTTTTTTGCTTCATTCTTTTATATTAGTTTTTAGGAGTAATTATCAACACTTTCTTTGTAACCCATGTGTTTTGGTCTTTTATTACTATTCTGATATTCTGATCAATATCCTCACTAAACCAAACAGTTAACTCTTTACCATTATCACATGTGATAGTCTCCTTGTCAGGATTATTAACAAAAAAGGAATTACCCTTGAATGCGTGGAAAAACCATTCAACTTCATATTGACCCTCCATCAATGGATCAACCTGGAAGCCCATAGGCGTTTCAGGCTGTTGCATTGAATAAATTAAATCAGTACCATATTCGCTTATCAAGCCCTCATCGGTCACCTTTGTTAATTTTGCTTCTATCTGAGCCCAATTGCTGTCGTAGTATTTCACTACGAATGCAGGTTTATCATCTTGACCATCCTGTTTGGCATCTTTCTGCACAAAATTCATCAACATGTTATTCTGTTGATATTGATACTTAAAACTCTTCGTAGGCATACCCGTTTCCGGATCCATCTCATTCACAAATAAACCATTTTCTGGATCATAAGGATCTTCGGCAATTGTATTGTATAGTTCGCGAGGAAAGACAAAGACATAACCCTCCCTTTCTTTAGAACTCGAATCAATGGTTAATCTCGCTATTCCATTACCTTTTTTCTCAAAATGCATCCAACCTACTTGGCCGGTAGCACTTGTATTATAATTAACATATCCCGGATAAGGTTCAACCTTTTCTACGAAAAGAGCCTCATAGTCATCACTGTATGCCTCTATGGTGTATTCCACAAACTGATTATATACTGAGCTGTTAGTACTACCATCCAATCCTGATTGGCTTGTTTGTGTGAATGTTTGTCCATCCATAGAAACTATCCAATTCCAAGGTTTAGGACCTTGAAATCTCATAGACTCACGTGGCATACCATTATACTTTATGGGATATGTAAAAAAAGCCTTACCTGCTTCATCCTGAAATGTGAGTTCACCGCTTTGCTCATACTTATAATATGAAGGGTTATTCACAATCTGAAGGCCAACTGAAAGTTCTTGTCCTGGAACACCAACAAGGGCATCTCCTTCTACATCAAGCCAGTCAGGACGATTAGCAGCAGCGAAACGGAAATTACCTTTCACAACATACATATTATAATCGTCATAGCCTACCTCCAAAGCCTCTCCCTGGGCTAACTCCACAAAAGTATCTTCAAAAGTTTCTTCGTCAAGAACTACTTTGAAAATATGCAATTCACGACCTAACCCATTACGCGTAACCTCAGCAATAATGGCCCTTTGCTCTCCCATTGACATGGTGAGCGAAGCAACACTTATTTCTTCATCATACACCTGACCTTCATCCGAAATAATAATCTTAACCTCTTGTCTTCCGGCTTTACCCGAAGCAGAGAACTCTTCTCCCTCATCAGTAACAAAACGACACCAAATTGCAGAAGAAGTCAACTGCCAATCAGAAGCAGCATCAAAAGTCAATGTTTGTGTCTCACCTGACTGCAAACTTATTTGTTGTTTTTGCGGGAAGGTCAATGGAACCAAATCGTTATTATCATCATCACACGAGATCATCCCGAATGTTGTCAACAAAGTGATAAATAACAGTTCTAAAGCTAATTTACCTTTTTTCATATTATTGTATGTTATTCTTTTTATTAATCTGCAAACATTGCACTTTGTGCAATATTCATAGTGTGTTCTATCTTTATTTTTTTCGCTGCATCGTCGGAAATCCATTCAACAACATTGGCAAACGAACCTACTACATTAGTTCCAACCGGCATACCCGGAACATATATTGTCATATACTGGAATAAGAAGTTTTCGCAAGTACTGTAATAAGATGGCCCCATTGGATTTTGAATCATCTTGATAAATCCATCTCCATACAGCGTACCAAACGCTTCTGCTGTAGAAGCAAAAGTTTGTTCCTCCATCTCAATCAACGGATTCAGTACATCTTTAGTCGTGAAAGTTACTTTCACATCATACCCATCGTAGAAATAGTCTTGTAGAATCACTGTATTCTCTTTATCCGGATCCGTTTTCGTATAGATGAGTCGCTGGCTTGAAGTCGGCACAAACTCAGCCAAGTAAGTAGAAGTCAGCACAGCATAACCGGAGAAGTTGTTAATGTCAAATGGGCAAACTTTCTGAAGGATAATCTTCGATTGATAATTCTCCTTGTATATATCCCATTCATCTTTTTCATCAACAATCAAACGAAGAACGAGGCCTATAGAATCTCCCGACTCTATGTTGTCATACATACCACGTATACGCACATTCCCTACTCGCTCTCCTGCCTTTATAACCACTGAACTTGATTCAATGGTGTAATGTCTGTCTTCTATCGCATTGCTATGTAAAGCATCTACTTCAACAGCTACAATACGATCGTGAACGCAAGTATTAGTTGCAGTAATAGGAATATCAAAATAGGTCTCGTTATTCTGTATCGGAAGCACATTTATAGAATCTGAAAACATAATATGACCGGGACCTTCATATTGAATAACGTCGCTGTCGCAACTATAAAAAGCCGAAACAAAAAACAGCAACAACAAAAACGAACCTATATTTAACTTATTCATGATCATTCGGTTTTTATTTATTACTTTCATTGGGTTTGATGTCGGTACCTGGCAATCCAAGCTCGTTTTGAGGTATCGGCCAAACAAATAGTGGATCATCTGCTTCTATGGATAAAGAGTTGCCGTTAGTCAGCGTTTGAAGCTGTGGCGTCCTCTTGAATCCCTTATGCCAACGTTTTAGGTCTTGCAACCTAAACCCTTCCAGATATAGCTCCTTCACTCTCTCCAATTCAATAGTTTCACGCCAATTATTATCATTGACACTAACTTGAGAATCTTTAGCATAGCGTGCCTTGTGCAATGTAGTCAAGTCTTTGCTTGCTTGACTATAATTACGTAACTCGGCACATGCCTCAGCACGAATCAAATATTGCTCTGATAGTCTGAAAACCTTAGGCATAGTTGTATGTAGTATCCTTTCCGATGCAAACTGTTCGTTGCCAAAATATTTTGCCAACAACGGCCAAGTTAGACCGTGTGCATAACCTGTAGTAAATTCAACAAAAAATGCCGGATATCGCAAATCATCCATGTCATAAGATTTCAACACCCATGAAGCAGGCACATAGTCCGGCTTAAAATTCTGATAATCGTAATTAAAAAATATCCTGCCCAACGAACCTCCATAGTTATTTATGGTGAACCCAATCTTCCAAATAATTTCATAACTCTGGTCATTCGCCCACATATATTGATACTCGTTCATGTTGGCATTCACTTTTCGTTTTGCATTTGCAAGCTGATAGTAACCACTATCAATAACCTTTGAAGAATATTTCTTGGCTGCTTCCCAATCCTGCATATAAAGAGCCACTCTTGCCCTTAGGGCATAGACCGTGTACTCATTAAAAGCTACAGACCCCCAAAGTTGCCCCTTGAAATCATCTTCCAGTCTCAAATGCTCCTCTGCCTTATCAAGATCATTCAATACAAACTGGTATGAATCAAGTAGTGAAGATCTTGTAATGGGTTCGTCTCCATCATAGTGACTTATGAGTACAACACCTAACTCTTCCGATGCAGTCTTCGGATCGTATGCCTTACAAAACAGCTTGATCAATTCCGAATATGCCAATGCTCGTGCAAAATATGCTTCGCCACTATATTGATCGAGTTTGTCGTAGTCTTCATCGTCATACACTTTTTTACTAACTTCTTCTATGTTGTCCAACAAGAAGTTACAACGTGTAATAACCTGGTATAGCCCTCCATAAACAGCTTCGATTTCAGGACTTGTCGCAAGAATATTCCAACGCCAAAAATTACCGTAAATATTGCTATAACCATTGACGGCATAAAGCAAATCGGATTGTATATCAGGCAACAACGTCAGATTTCCGCTATATAGCGCACCATTTAAGAAAGAGGAGTAAATACCTATTACTGCTTGATCTGCCTCTTCAACGGTGGATATCGCCTTATCGGTCGGCACAAAATCCTCGGGTATTTTATCGAGGCAAGAAGTAGCACCAACCGCAAAAAATGCCAAAAGTATGTATAGTATTATTTTTCTCATTTTTTTCTTTATTAGAATGTGAGTTCTAATCCCACTGAATATTGACGTGACATAGGATATTGAGCTTGATACATATTACTAAACGACTCCGGATCTAATCCCCTGAATTTGGTAAATGTTAGCAAATTCTGTCCTTGCAGATAAACACGAGCAGATGAGAATGCATTGAATTTTTGATGCGCACTCTCTGGCAATACATAACTCAACATCAAGTTCTTTAAACGAAGGAAAGAAGCATCTTCTAAGAAACGTGAGTCCATTTGAGGAGTAACACCATAACGTGGAATATCAGTCATGTCCCCGGGCTTCTTCCATCTTTCATAAAGCAATCTCTTCGATTGATTAAACGCTGAATATAATCCGTTGCTCTCTTCGAAGAAACGGTCATTGTTAAACATCCAACGATCATGCACCCAACTGAATTGAGCGTTAAGTGACAGACCTTTCCAAGAAAGCATTGTTCCAAAACCTCCTTGCCACGGAGCAATAAATCCTTTCCCTATCATCACTTTGTCCGACTCGCGGAATTCTCTGGTGATATTCCCATCTTTGTCATACCACAACGGATCTCCATTAGCAGGGTTAACTCCGGCATAACGGTTTATGTAAAACTCTCCACTGGAATGTCCTACTACCAATTTGGTCGAAGTACTTGATATTTCATACTCGTCCATTCCGTTATACAACTCATTTATTTCATTCTTATTGTATGATACATTGGCACTTATACTCCAATTCCAATCTTTAAAATTGATAATATCAGCAGAAAGCGATAACTCAGCACCTCTGTTAGTCATAACACCGACGTTATCCCAGTGAACACCGCCATTTCCTTCAGAATATGATTCTGGAACAAGCATAAGCATATTGCTAGTTCGCTTGTTATAGAATTCCAGATTCATGTTGTATCTATTAAAGAAACCCAAATTAAAAGCAAGGTTGGATGTCCATGTCGATTCCCAACTCAATTTTTCATTCCCCTTATGAAATGGAGCAATACCGGATATATCCATATATCTGTGCCCTCCGCCCACTAAAGCCAGATGGTCGTAATTGGGTATCTCTGAGTTACCTGATGTTCCTGTACTAACCGATATTTGAGCATTATGCAACCAATCATAACTTCTCAAGAAATTCTCTTGTTTGGCATTCCACATAAAACCAACAGACCAAAACTGTCCCCATCGGTTATTTTCACCAAATCGTGAAGAAGCATCTGTTCTCAAACCTAAATCAACATAATATCGTCCATCGTAGTTATATTCAGCCCTTCCAAAGAAAGAGAGGAACGAATAAGATGTATTGCTGTCCGACCAAGCAGAAGCTCTGGTTCCGGAACTAAGATTGACCAAAAAATCATTATTTTGTCCTCTTGTGATTACCCTAAATCCATTCGAACGGAAATCAACACCTTCCTGCCCCAACATAACATTGAAGTTATGAGCATTTTCCACATTGAATCTATAAGTCAATGTATTAGTCGCTGTAAGATTACGCATTGTACCAGTTCCACGTCCTGCAGCACCTATACCATTATTAAGCTGATAGCTTGGCATAGATTGCATAAAAGATGATGAATGCGTAAGATCAACACCAAATAGAGAACGGAAAGTCAGATTCTCAATCGGGGTTATTTCTGCAAATATTACACTTAATATCTTATGGTATTTTTCCTTCACAGGATTGTTGTCCATCCACTCAATAGGATTCACTGAAGTACCTTTCCAGCTACCATCTTTGTTTGTGGCAAGCGATCCATCGGCCTTATATGGATCCCAATATGGAAGCATAAAACGAGAAGCAGATATTGGAGAGGCCAATGAGTAACTTCCCTGATCGGCTTGCTGTACCTCCTCATAAGTCAACATAGTATTGGTACCCATCTTCAACCACTTAGATGCCTGCAACTCAACATTGTTTCTCAATGAGTAGCGACGGAAAGTAGATGATTGAGCTATTCCATCTTGATCATGAAAACTGCCTGAAACAAAATAGTTTAACTTTTTGTCTGCATAGTTCACCGACAAGTCATATTTTTGAAGCATTGCCCTATCATTGAACACTTTATCGCGCCAATTAACATCTACCTTGGATAGCTGTTCATAGTCTTTGCCCGCATCGAGTCCAATCTCTTTTTCAAACTGAATTCGTTCTTGAGTGCTCATCAAATCCCAACGGCCTTTTGCCAGTTGAGAAAATCCATTCTGAGTACGTAATGTTATCTGTACCCTCTCTGTCGAAGTTCCTCGCTTTGTGGTAATAACGACAACACCATTTGCTGCCCTTGCTCCATAAATAGATGTAGAAGAAGCATCCTTCAACACTGATACGCTCTCAATATCACTTGGATTTATAGAACTGAAATCACCTGCCGAAATTGGCACTCCGTCCAAAATAAACAGAGGAGCTGTTCCCGAAGTAATAGAGTTAGTACCTCTAATCTGCAATGTTGCCGGTTTGCTTGGTTCACCTGAGTTTGACATCACCATAAGTCCGGGAGCCTCACCCTGCAAAGCCTGGTCAAATCCCGCAGTAGGAACATCGGCGAGTTTCTTAGATTTCACTGTGGAAACAGATCCTGTAACAGTTCCCTTCTTACGGACTCCATAGGCAATTACCACCAACTCATCCATCAACTCCGACAATGGGTTCATAGTCACATTCAGCGTTCCTGTTTGAGCATTAATCAAATGCTCTTGCTCTTCCATACCTACGTACGAAAAAACCAATGTGGCCTCATTAGCACCCTCAATGTTAATCACATAATTGCCATCAAAATCGGTAACCACGCCATTACCGCTACCCTTCTGCAAAATTGTTACACCAATCAACGGGGAATCATCTTCTTGAGAAATGACTTGACCCTTTACCATGAAATTTTGGGCAAGTAACGATTGTAACGCAATACCAACTAACGATATGCACACAAGAATTGCTCTTTTCATTTAGATCTTTTTTAAAATATGTTGTGGCCTTGAATACAAACCAAAAATCACTCTAACCATTCCCATATAATTATTTATAACTTATTCTTTTAAATTTTATTTCGCTTGCTCTGAAAACATAATAAAATGAGTGCATAGCTACATGTTACCACATAAATGCTACACACACATCCAGAACTATTCTTACTAAAAATTATCCAACCAACTCATGAAGTTTTCAAAACTTCCTATTAAATCCTCAAATTCGCAGCGAATCCGTTTGCTCGAACCAATTTAATTGTTACGCGTGCGTGAGGCATCAGATTGAGGCCAATGATGCCTTAGTAATGCCATTATAGACAGAATTGCCCATATACG
>JBMNSN010000007.1:0-93800 GCA_050945215.1 Fermentimonas sp.
TAAGGGTATTGATGTATTAACCATTTTTGATGCCAATTTGACGATAGATATACATTTATAGAAACTGACAATCACAGATAAAAATCATATTAAATCAGATGGTACTACAAATATTAAAGTAATAATATACCCATACTAAAAAAGCCTATCTATCATAGAGAGATTACAAAAAAGTTTTACATTTAGTTATAATAAGAGATAGGAGGCTGGGTTTGGTACAATTAAATCAAATAGTTAAAGACTAGGTAGAAAACTATAACTCACGACAAAAGAAAAAGGATATGAAAAAAATAGATGTTATTATTGAATCAGGAACAGATAAAAGGTTTGAAGCAGTTATAGATCCGGATAAAGATTATGGATTGACTTTTGGTTTATTTGGGGAAGGAAAGTCAGTTGAAGAATGTATTGATGATTTCTACACAAGTGTAAATGAAATGAAGGAATACTATAATGAGTTAGGCAAAGAGTTCCCTGAAATGGAATTTATATTCGCTTATAATACAGCTTCGTTCCTTTAATATTATTCCGATAGGCTATCATTGGCAGTTTTGGAAAAATGACTGGTGTCAATCAGGGTCAATTAAATCACTATCTAAATGGTGTCAAAAAACCAAGGACTAACACCATAAAAAAGATTAAAACAGGCATACGCCGGTTCTCGACAGAATTAAGCAAGATTCATTTAGTTTGATTAGTACCTTACAAATAACCTTGCACCGCCCCGTAAAACCGGGGCGATTTTTTTATGCCATTATGCATTAGACATAAAAAATTGGCTTTGTATTTTCACATAAAATAGCAATGTATCCATATCATATTGCTTACATCGGGTTTATGATATATCACTATTATTTTAGGTAAGGACCTCTCCAAAGAATTGAATAGTAGTATTGCTCTCTCTACCGGATACAGCTTTGCCCATAGCATCTTCAATCAGAGAGAGCAAACGTTTAGCCCTATCAACAATAAAAGCATCAAAACTATCATTCTTGAGTAACATAGGGTTTATGCAATGCGATTCTAAAGCTATGTCAATTTTCTCTTCTTCTATGCCTTTATTGCGAATGGCTTGTATATAAAGACTTGGAGCTTTTCCACCTATTGATCGGTTGGTTGATGCATAAATGGGAGTCTTGTTGACCACCGAGTTCCATTTTCTAAATGGCAATTTCTCCTTTACACAATAAGACTTAGGAAAAATATGGTGGATATCAGTATATTCCATTAGATAATTAGCTATTCCCATGTCCTGACCATTCATGAAATCCTTAGGATGTTGCTTGTTAATAAGGGCCATAACTCCTTTATAAGCAGCACTGTTTCTTGTCTGTAACCACAACAAGCGCGATGCATCAAAATTTGCTCTTGTAACTGTTTCCGGAGCATGGCCATTGTTTTCTATCCATTCAAATACACCCACAATATCTTGTGCAAATCGCGTTTCGTTGGCACTGCCATATAGCTCGCCAAAAACTCCACACCAAAACCATTTTGCTAGCAACTCCAAATTATGGATAAACATAAATTTCCTCCCATTCAAATTGTCGTAAGCAAACATTGCTGCAAGAGGAATTAGTTGCGTACTATACGGAATATCTAATGACTGATAAATACCTTGCTTAACCATGAAGTTTGCGGCACTTATAAAACCCTGTTTCAAAACATCAAGGTAAGCAAAGAAGTCCTCATAATCCAAATTCAGCACATCTTTCTTTTTACAAGATACCGCTTGCCCATCACCCTTTTTCACCTTTATATATGATAAAAGAAGTGTCATGGAAGTAAGAAAGTTTGGTCCTGAAAGTTCATTGAGCAAATCATTGTTCCTATTATTACGAAACTCTCTTTTGATTGACTCCCATTCTTGTCTGAGATTCCGACTTCCCACCGCTGCAAACTTCGCAGTAACAAGCTCAAAAACAGTAAGTGTAACCCCTCCTGTGTTGACATTCTCGAATATTTGACACACAGCTTCCGCAGAAGTGTCTTTTGATAGGGTAATAACCGGAAAAGTATATTTCTTCAATGGTTCCAAAATCTTCTGCTGAAAATCTTGAACAATAGCCATCGATTCTTGATTATATTTGATAAAACCCCATATCCACTCCATGGTGTCTGAAAAAGCAAGATTAAGAGGAAACATCATGTTCTTATATTCATCCTCTCTTGTTCTTAAATCAAGAATGATTTTTCTGCCCAATTCTTCTGTCTTTACTTTATTTTCAGATATAGATACAATCGCATCCAGACGCTCCTCGTTTGGGTCGATTGCTTTTTTCATATTTATATAGTAGAATCTTTTGATAGTGGTATCTTTGTCCGTACTTGTCCTTGTGATCACCGGGTTCTTACTCATAAATACTTGATAAAGAGTAGTTAGTCGTTGCTGGCCATCAAGTACCAACGAATCTGGCACAACACTTTCATATTGCTTATCGACACCTTCAAACAGACGATACTTGAATTTAACCTCCGCATCTTCACTATAATCAAGAAACATAGCAGCCCCCATAGGAAAACCCGATGTTAAGCTTTCAATAAGTTTGCAAATTCTTGTGTCGTCCCACACCCAACTGCGTTGAAAGTCGGGTAGTTGGCTTTTCCCATTGCCAACCGTCTTCAACAATTCCGACAAATTGGTATCATTAGATTTTACAGCCATATATTTCTTTAGTTTATTCCTCTAATTTAAATTTATACAGATACTAATCCTACATTCTCTCTACTTTGAATGCGAATAAATCTGCTAAGCCTTACGCTCAAAAAACACTTTTAACTTTTCATCGATTGCTGTCGCTATAAGATAGGCAAATCGGCTATAAAGTTATCCTTTTGTTTTGAAAATATGAAGTAACAACCGTAAATCTTCGTCACTCCGTAAGTCCGAGTTCGACTAGTTATGAAGATTATAACTGCCCCCTCACCACAACACACAGCAAACCACATCACTTTCTTTTAAGTGACACAAACTTGTACACACAACACAAGATCCATTGAAAAATCAAAAACACTGCTCTTTTCTAAATGTACAGTGCCCACTTGCCACAAACAAACCTCACTATTATAAGGCAAATACATAAACTAATTCTTCCGTATGAAATCTAAATAGGCTTCACAATATGGGATGAGATTCAAGACACCAAGAAGTAAGTCTCACTTTAAAATAAAAGGCAAATTAGAAGCAGAGTGTTTAACCTAAGTGTTCGGTAATACATTCATATGTACGTGTAAAAAATATATTCCAGATACATAAAGAGATAGTAGATTTTATAAAGTCGCTCAAATAGTATTATATTCAATGTATAACCCACCATCATATATTTCGCCAATGAATTCCATATTCTCTTCAGCTTCTTCTCCAATTCCAGGATATACTGCTACAAGTCTGGCATTATTTTGTACTATATACTCCAGAATTCTATAAGCTTCTTCCATATCAAAACATGTAGCTTGTGGTAATAATTCAACTACAGATGCATAGTCTTTATCATAATAATCATTTATAAAATAATTAAAAAGTGCCTCGCCCTTGAGTTTCTTGTAGACAATTTTATTGTTGTTATTTGTTTTCATATCTTTTAATTTAAAATATAAAAAAAGGTACTTATTTGAAAAAACTAAGGGGAAGATTATAAAACCTTCCCCGTTCGTCTTCCCAATAGGTATTTCAACCTATCACAATTCCCTTACGACGATAAAACGCCAGACCGATACGTTAAAAGGGCTGGTGGTCAGAGACCAAATATTAATTGCAAATGTATAAATTATTTGTTATTCAGAAATAATAAAGGGATTCTTTTGACGGAATCCCTTAGTTTGTGGCGCAAGGAATAATTCCAGCATAAGCCACCGGTGGACAGAGTCCAGTTGCAAATATATAAATTATTTGTTATCTCATAAAAAATCATCTTTAATAATTAAGCATAAAAAACAGAAAACTCTAACAATAGAATTACAAAAAATAATAAGCTTATAAATCTTGTCACTTAGTATTAATTGAAAACTAAAGAAACTTTTACATCTCCTATTGTGTTTCTATATTTACTAACAATTAAATTTGCATTCAAATAAAAAGTCATTTCATTAGAAAGTATTTTCCCCTTTTACTATTTTACTATGCAACAGACATTTGCAGAAAAAGTAATAGCATTCAATCTTAATTTACATTACGATGGCAATTTACCCGAAGGGTTCAGGGTATTAAACCCCTTTTCCAATAACTCCGAAACAAGAGAGGTGATGCAAGCCTTCTATCAAAAGTATTACAATGACTACAAATCACGAAAGTTTATCATCGGAATCAATCCCGGTCGTCACGGGGCAGGCGTAACCGGCATACCGTTTACTGATACCAAACGATTAAAAAGTGTCTGTGGCATCAACATGCAATCGGCACACACTCACGAAATATCATCAGTGTTCATCTACGATATGATAGCTGCCTTTGGCGGAGCTGAACTGTTCTATCAGAATTATTATATCAACTCTCCCTTCCCTTTGGCAATCATCCGGCAAGATGGCAATGACAGATGGCTCAATGCCAACTACTATGACGACAAAGAGCTTTTCAAAATGGTCTCCGACTTCATGATTGACTCGCTAAAACAGCATATTGCACTTGGGTTGGACTGCTCGGAAGTCTATGTATTGGGAAAAAAGAATGCCGATTTCATCAAGAAACTCAACAAAAAGGGAACACTTTTCGAACGTATAGTCATACTCGAACATCCGAGATACATACAACAGTACAAGTCGAAAGAACGAGAACGCTATATACAAAAATACCTACAAGCATTGCAACCTCGTTGAATCTATCTTGCTTATATTATAAACTTGACTTCTGAATGAATTCTACCAGGTCAATCAGTAGCTGAAACTTCAGAAATCAATATCTACAAAAATGCCGTCAGGACTGTTGTCAAAAACTATTTTGCACGTTTTACTCGTTTCATCCCAACTCCAATCAAAGTTCTCCACATCGGCTCCATTCATATCTTTTGCAACACACTTCCGAGGCTCAGCAAGTAGCAATACTCTACAAACATTCGTCGTATTTATCGGGCTTTTTGCAACAAATGAGTAGTTATTCTTACTAAACTTTTCTTCATAAACACGAGATGCGGAAGCAACTACTTGTGGCTTTTCTTTGTCTTCTATCTTAGCAAGATTGTAAAGTAACGATTGCTCTCCCGGATTGACACTTACCTCTTCCTTAATCGGCAATTCAGGATCAAATAGATCAATAAATAATCCTGACATATGCACAGGTTTATCGCTTACGCTTTCATCTAAAACTGAAATAATCTCAAACTCGCCTCTCGACAACGTGAAGTTGTTCTTAAATATAAGCTCGCTTGAAGTCTTCTCATAAAGTTCTTTTACTTTCTCAACGTATAAGTCATCACCTCCCTTTTGCAACACAAACTCTTTAGGGTCTTTACGTATAATATCAATGGTACCTTTTCCAAACTTGTAACTGCCTTCCTTTGCAAAACCCGGCAGACCCATCAACTCAAACAGATGGTCTGAAGGTCTCTCATACGAGTTTGAATCGGAGTTCCACCATTCCGTAACCGTCTGAAAAGGATCATCATCTCTTCCACAATACACCAATGTACCTCCTGCCTTAACCCAATCTGCTATGTGCTCATGATACTCAGGGTGTGGTGGTTTCATATTTGAATATGACATAACAAGTATTTTCACATCATCCCAAGTATTCTTGAAAGGTGAATTTTCAATATGAAGTGTACTAACCGGAACTCCTCTTTTCAGCAAAGGCAACGTCAACCCATAAAAGTTTGACAGTTGAGGGTCATCATACTCCTCATGTATTGGGAAACGTTGAAACATCAAAGAATTTGACATCAGCACTGCAATTCCGTGAGAACCGCTTACCTTATTGTCAGAAACAGGCATCTTATTCAATGCATTAATCATCACCTGAACCTGAGTGGAATAGAAACGGGGTATTCTCTCCTTGTGATCAGAGTTGGCACTCGTCCTATACAATCCCTCATATATGCGATCGGGCCATGGCATCACCTCATAATTGTTGATATTAGGATACAGTAGTTGTGCAGCAAAAGTTGCCTGATAGTTCTTTTTATAATCAACCCAATCTCTCGGCCAGTCTTCAATAGGATCAGTTAAGAAATATATCTTCCTCCCGGTCGGTCGAGTCATAGACTCCATCGAACCATATTCCAAGAAAGCTGTCTCAAAAACCCTCTCTCTTTCAACACCATCAAAGTAGTTGGGTTCTCTTGAAGTACCTGTCCAAACCTGTGCTATATACCCATCGACAGATGGCAACGATGCCAAACTTGCCTCGGGACTCACAATTTGCCACTGAGAATAGTTTACCAATGAATGCGTCGGAACATAGCAACGAACATCCATTCCTTTGCTTTTTCCATACTCTTTGGCAAAGGTGAAACACTCGTCAAGAGCCCTATAATATAGGTGATATTTCAATTTATTTGACAGATAGGTGTTCTCGGGTGATTCGTGTTGGGGGCGCCAGTCAAACCCGTAATATTCTTTCCACTCCTTTTTGAACGCATCGCTATATCCGGCGCGCGACCAAAACTCAGGTTCTTCCAGATAAATTGCATCTATCCCTGCGTCAATGACTCTCTTGATATGATTTTGTTTCATATATTCAATAAAATTCATTGATGGAACTATATAAGGGACCATGTGCCCGTGCCAAATCGTATCTCCACTCTTTTCCACCTGTCCTTCATCCAAATGCCATCTTCCATCCCATTCTCCCGTGAAATAATCTTGATACTCGCCCCACGCTATACCTGTCATAAAATGTGTTGTATAGCCTTTGTCTCTCCAGCTCTGTACTCTCTCTTCAAAAGTCATGTTAAGCCTTTTTTCCGACGGGTTTCCCCCTACACCATACACTATGGCAACATCTGCCCTAACATCGGTGGTAGGCTTCCACGGTTGCCCTGTTTGAAATGCTGTCTTCTCTTTTTTTGGCACTGTCGCCACATCAGTGCCATTTGTTTTGCACCCAACTGCCATAAGGCCGGCAACAACGACTGACAAAAGTTTTCTATCCATATTCGAAAGAGTATTTATTAGATTGGTTTTTGAACAATTATCTTAATATATAGTGTCATCTAACTACAAACTTACAAAAGTTGCTCGACTTTCCACAACAATATGTTTCTATTATGCAGTATTTAAGTAAAAATTCTGTTTAACACCAAACATGCAATTAACTTAAATAAACATAACAAACGCAACAGCATAATAATATTACTATTATCTTTGCCTCAAGATTTTGGTGTCTATCACTATCAACTTTCTTCGATGGTGAAGATGAAAAGGGAATCAGGTGAAAATCCTGAACAGACCCGCTGCTGTAAGCTCATCAAAATTCTTTTACAAATTCTAAATCCACTGTTTCGCGACAGCGTAATGGGAAGGGCGTAAAAGAACGAGTAAGTCAGAAGACCTGCCAAAATTCATATATGTTTCATGCTTTCGCGGAGTAGAGCTTGGAAATGAAATACAGGGCTTCATTGCTTTTTCTTTACTGTTTTTATTTATAAAACTACAAAGGCGTCTGTTTATTCCATTTCAACGCATTAACTCTATCGAAAGATTAATTTTCGGTAGTTATGAACCTATGTAAAAAAACGGCATTGGTCAGTGCCATCTGTCTTCAAGTATGCTTTGGGAACGCTTATTCCCAATTAAAACAAAACACTCCTCAGGAGGACTCAACTGCCATGTATCTTCAACTTGATGAGTTTGTAGTGTATGGCAGTTCACTCATGAAAGAGGTTATTCCAGTGCAAAAGCTCTCAGGAGAACAACTCAAAAATCTAAGTTCATTTTCCGTAGCAGACGCTATTAGGTATTTCTCCGGAGTACAACTCAAAGATTACGGAGGTATCGGGGGCTTAAAAACGGTAAACGTGCGAAGCATGGGTACCCACCATGTCGGTGTTTTTTATGATGGCATTCAGCTAGGTAATGCACAAAACGGACAGATAGACTTGGGCAAATTTTCTTTGGAGAACATCGAGGAAGTTTCTCTTTACAACGGCCAGAAGAGTAACATCTTCCAACCGGGAAAAGACTTCGGATCTTCTGCAACAGTTTATCTGCGCTCACGCACACCACGTTTCGAGGAAGGCAAAAATAACAACATTCGTGCAAGCATAAAAGGCGGATCATTTGATTTGTTCAACCCTTCCCTACTCTATGAACACAAAATAAACGACAATATAAGCGTCTCTGTCAATGGCGAATATATCAACTCTTCTGGTAAATACAAATATCGCTACAAGCGTGTAAACCCTAACAATCACCAAACAATGTACGACACCACGGCAGTGAGAGAGAATGGAGATATTAACTCCGTAAGATTTGAAGGTGGAGTCTTTGGAAACATACCGAAGGGGTATTGGAGAATAAAGACATACTTTTATAATTCCGAACGAGGCATACCCGGAGCCATTGTAAACAACCGATGGAAAAATCCTCAAAGACAATGGGATCGAAGCTTCTTCACTCAAGGTGTTTTTCAAAAGAGTATCACTCCCAAATATGACATTTTAGTAAACGCCAAATATGCGTATGACTACATGCGATATGTGAATCCCGATACCACATTGATGCTGATAGATAACACTTTCAGACAAAGAGAAGAATATCTTTCCATAGCAAACAAGTATTCTATCAAGAGAAACTGGGATGCAGTTTTATCTGCTGATATACAATACAACACGCTGACATCAGACCTCGACGGGTTTGTTTTTCCAAAACGCCTAACCTCTTTGATAGCCTTGGCCACTGCTGCCGACCTGGGAAAAGTAAAGATGCAAGGCAGCCTTCTTGCAACACTCGTAAATGAGCGAATTGACTTGGGAAACGCATTGGTAAGCGATTCAACGCGAGCCGCTTCAAACAAGCAAGAGCTGACCCCTGCTGTTTTTCTATCCTACAAACCATTTAGCAAACACAATTTCAACATCCGTGCATTCTATAAAAACATTTTCAGAATGCCTACTTTCAACGACCTATATTATACCGACATAGGTAACATTCAGTTACGTCCCGAGCGAACTCATCAATATAACTTGGGCTTCCAATATAATAAGAACTTCAGAAACAGATTTATTCACAACTACGAACTGCAGACAGATGCCTATTTCAATCAGGTAACTGACAAGATTGTGGCTGTTCCAAAGGGAAGCGGACAATATAGATGGATGATGATGAATCTGGGATATGTTGAAATCAAAGGTGTTGATATAGCGACTTCAGCACTCTTCGAGCCTCTAAAAGATATGTTCCTGAATATAAGACTAACCTACACATATCAGAAGGCGCAGGATTTCACTAAACGCGAAAATCCTTTCTTGCAGGAACAAACCTACGGAGGACAGATTGCCTATATACCATTGCACAGCGGTTCGGTAATTGCCGGGCTGACCTACAAGTCGTGGCAGTTGAACTACAGCTTTATTTATGTAGGCGAACGCTACCACAGTTCGGCAAACATCAGAGAAGATTACGAACAGCCCTGGTACACTAACGATATGACAATATCAAAGAAGTTCAACATTGGTAAAACCAACTTGCGCACTGCACTTGAAATAAACAACTTACTCAGTCAAGACTATGAAGTAGTGCTCAACTATCCAATGCCTAAAAGAAATTATAAACTTTCACTAACAGTAGAATTATGAGACACCTAAAAACATCCATAAGAATTAACTTTTTACTACTTATAGTCATTGCTACAATCTTCTCTTCATGTCGTAAAGATGTAGAAATGATTCTTTCAGAGGAGCTGGAATTAATCCCCGACACACGTGCTGCAAAGACTCACACCGGATTTTATTTGCTCAATGAAGGAAACATGGGAAGCAATAAGTGCACTCTCGACTTTCTCGATTTTGAGAAAGGTGTTTATAAACGAAACATATATGCAGAGATTAATCCTAATGTTCCCAAAGAACTTGGCGATGTTGGTAACGATATAGCCATCTATGGCAGCAAGCTGTATGCCGTTATCAACTGCTCAAACAAAGTAGAGGTGATGAATGCTCGTACCGCCAAACGTATAGGACAAATTGAAATACCTAACTGCAGATATATCAAGTTTCACGAACAATATGCCTACGTAACTTCCTACGCAGGGCCTGTACAGATAGATCCTCAATATGAACAGGTTGGCTATGTGGCAAAAATAGACACCGCCACTCTGCAAGTCATCGACCGTTGTTTGGTTGGATTTCAACCCGACGAATTGGAGATAGTAAACGGAAAGATATATGTCGCCAACTCGGGAGGATACATGGGTGCCGGGGAGCTTAAAGGATACGAACGTACTGTTTCAGTCATAGATATTGCCACATTTAAGGAAGAAAAACGAATTCCTGTCGCGTGGAACTTGCATCGCATAAAAGCCGATAAACGTGGCAATCTGTGGGTAAGCTCAAGGGGTGACTACAAAGGTTATCCTTCGCGCCTATATTTCCTCGACGAAAAGAAACAACAGGTTACCGACACTATTCCCATCGCTGCTACTGAGTTCACTATTGACGACTACCTTCTATATGTTTATGGTGCGGAATATAGCTACGTCAATCAAGAAGAATGGTCTTTTTCTTACGCAATAGTCGACACACGCACACACGAAATAATATCAAGAAACATCATCACCGATGGAACCGATAAAATAATCGAAATGCCCTATGGCATTATGGTACACCCCACAACTAAGGATATTTACATCACAGATGCTGGAGATTTTGTTACTCCTGGGGCATTGTACTGCTTTACCAATTCAGGCAAACTGAAATGGCGAATACGAGTAGGAAACATTCCGGCTCATTTTGCTTTGTTACCAAAACCATAGAGTGCAGTAAATCAGCAAAATACCTAATTAACAAGAAGTTATTATACTAACTAATTAACAATAATATTTTTAATCAATAAACTCACAAACACAATGAAACAAAAAATTCATCTGGCCATACTTATAATGGCTGTGCTTTTCACTTCGTGCAAAGAAGAGGTTTTAGCCCCCTACATCAGCGGAGTGGAAACAAACGAGTATCTTTTGAACTTGGGTGATAAACTTGTCTTGTCTCCTGACATCACCAATCTTAAGGGCAATGATTATGAATGGACCTTGGACGGCAAGAAAATTTCAGGTGCCACCACCAGCTATACGTTCGAAGCAAATCAGCCAGGAACATTTACCATCATTTTTAAGGCAACAAACAAGGGAGGCTATGCCGAAGAGGCTTACAAAGTTGTTGTTGAGCCACCAATAGAAATATCGTTCTCCAAACCTCTTTTCGTTACACCAAGATCCACCGTCTTGCGCATAGAGCCTGAAATAACCGGTCCCAAACGTGATGATTATAAATATGAGTGGACCCTGGACGACAACGTTATAAGCAAAGAAAAAACCTTTGACTTTATAACACTCAACCCGGGAAACTACGAATTGCAACTAACCGTATCAGCAGGTAAGCAAATAGAAACCACAACTTGCAACATTAAGGTGGAAGATGCAAAATTAAACAGTCAGCCTGTTGAAATGCTTGAGTTCTTCCCTGCTCCGGCAGAAGGAATAAGTTGGTCAACATTTCAAGAGTCTCTCGTCTCTATAAAAAAAGGACAAACCCATTTATCATACAGTGACTTTTTGAAGAATTACGCAATGATTAAACAATCAGAAAAACCATACATGGAAATTCATCTTGGCTCCTGGGGCGGATATGCCACTCTAAAGTTCGACCATACAGTAGTCAACGTGGAAGGCAAGAGCGATATAAAAATCAGGGGAAAGTTTGCTGAAGTTGACAAACCTGCAGTCTATGTGGCATACGACAAAAACAAGAACGGCAAACCCGACGATGATGAGTGGTACAAAATCAAGACCTTTGATTGGGGAAAAGAAGATATGCCTAATTATGAAATTTCCTATACGTGGGGAGGTGCCTCTTATGATGAAAAGAACAACTCTATTAAAACCTATTTTACTTGGAAAGATAATAAAGAACAGGATAATTCAGGAGAGATAAGCATATCTAACTGGCCTGCTGTGATGGCAGATGGATCTATGAATGCAATAGGTTTTTTGCCGGGTTATGTTATGACTGATAAGTCGGGACAAGTGCAACAGATGAACGGATGGCCAAAGGACATCACATTCAAGGGGAAACGGGTAACCCGGGAAATAATGGGAAAAGTGTACTTCAACCAAGATTATATGATAGACATTGATATGGCTGTGGACAGGGATGGAGAAAGCGTAAAACTACCGGGCATTGACTTTATCAAGGTTCGTAAAGAAGTTTATCCATACTTCACACCTTATGGCTCTACTAAATCGGAAGATTACAATATGAAGAGGAGATTGGAAATATATGAAATATTTGACAATCATATGAATTAAGAATATTCACACACTAAAAACATATTAATTAAAGAGATGAAATCAATTACTAAATATACAATACATTTACTGTTAGCGATACTTTTCGTAACAAGCTGTACAAAAGATGCCGAGGTGGGTATTCTACCCGTAATATCGGGCCTTGAAGATGAATATGTGGCTACCACTAACCAAACTTTGGAATTTGCTCCAACCATAACGGGAGCCAACGATGTTACATTCTCATGGTTACTAAATGGAGTGGAAGAAAGCACTGCTCCTACATACACATTTCATGCTCCCAATTCGGCAGGCCTACACACACTGATGCTTCGAGCCTCTTCATCGACTGGAATAGCACAAAAAGCAATCTCAATTGAAGTAGGCAAAAACACTGCAGTCAATTTGTCGGTAAATAATGTTTTGCCATTAGAAACTCCTAAAAGCCTCGCAGGCAAAACTAATATTAAATGGGAAGTAAGCAAAGCCTCAAGCGAACTATATCGCTTGGGATACTCTGAAGATGGAATGCCTTTATTTATAGCTGCCAAACCCGGTAAATATCAGGTTAAAGCAACTGCTGATGACTTGGAGTTTGAGTATTTAATACTTGCCCGTCAGGGAGAGGAAAAACAAACCCCCTACATTGCAAAGGTTTTCGATTATCTTCCGGCACCGGGACAATTTGTTAATAAACTGCCCGAATACAAGGAAGGGGATACTCATGAAGATATGGTGGCCAAAGTTGCGAATAACTTAGTAGGGGAAAACACCTCTATGATTACCCTCGGTGGTTGGGGTGGATATGTCACCATTGGTTTCGACCATACCATAGTAAATATTAAAGGAAAAATGGACTTCACTATCAATGGAAATGCTTTTGGTGCTGCAGCAAACCCTCGTCCCGACACTCCCTTTGGTGGTAGCTGCGAGCCCGGTATAATTATGGTGGCTTACGACAAAAACAAGAACGGCAAACCCGATGACGATGAGTGGTATGAAATAAAAGGTAGTGGAAACTTTACCGCAGAAAATGAGCCATGGTATGAGATGGCTGTGAACAACAAAAACGATGTGCGCACTTTCCGCGACTATGAAATGACTTATTATCGCCCCATCAATGATGTTTCAACAACAATAAGTGAGTATATACGTTGGACTGACAATAAAGGACAAGAGGGCTACAAGGTTAAAAATGGATTCCATGGCCAATCGTATTATCCGGCATGGGTGGATGAAGATCAAATTACATATAAGGGTATTCGCCTTGCCGATAATGGTATTGACGAAAGCGGAGTAGGAAACTATTTCGTTCTTTATGCCTACAGATATGGTTACGTTGATAACTTCCCTAACGGACATGCTAAGGCCGGGATTGATATTGACTGGGCTATTGACAAAAACGGCAATCCGGCTAATCTGCCGGGCATAGACTTTGTGAAAATATATAATGGTGTTGATAAAGAAAACGGTTGGTTGGGCGAATGCTCTACAGAAGTTGACGGAGGCTATGACTTGCATATGATGGGCAAAAGCTTTGATACTATAGAAATAGATTAAAAATAGTGTATCTTAAGATTATATGAGAACAGGGTTATTCTTGTTTTAATCCTGTTCTTAATTATTAACTCTCAATCTTTACTTTTTAATTCTCTTCCGGTGGTAGTTATTGGTTAACAGCCACCGGATTATTTTTACTAATACTATATTAACAATCATCTAAATTATGGCATAAAGCAAACAAAAAACAATAATACAATATCTTATCTATTAAACGCAACTTGCCATATCTATCTAACACTCACTGCTTAATAGTAACCATAACAAACATCACATATTGCTAAACGACAATAAACATCAAAGTGAGTCATTATTATTTTATTATCTCTTCTTTTTATACCTTTGCATACTGATTGTGATATCACTAAAAATCTATGCAATATTTATATTCATTCTTCGGTTCCCAGACGGCCGTCACCTTGTTTCTGTTGGCATTGGTGATTACCATTGGTGTCCTATTGTCTAAACTTAAGATAAAAGGAGTATCGTTAGGAACCACATGGATATTGTTTGTGGGTCTGTTTTTCGGACATCTTGGCGTAACCCTTGAAGCCGAAACTCTCCAACTATTAAAAAATGCCGGATTGATTTTATTCATATATGCCATTGGTATACAGGTAGGACCTAGTTTCTTCTCTTCATTCAAGCATGGTGGTTTGGCTCTCAACAGGCTAGCTGTGTTTTCGGTGCTTATTACCATATTGATTACCTATACAATATTTTTAACTACCGACACTCCGTTTCCAACGCTATTGGGAATCATGTCGGGTGCCGTCACCAACACGCCATCAATGGGAGCCGCCCAAGAAACTTATCGCTCACTGACCGGAACAAGTATGCCCGACATTGCAATGGGCTACGCTATTGCCTACCCTATTGCTATAATAGGAATTCTTTTTTCTTTTGGCTTCCTAAAACGAGTCTTCCGCATTGACATGGAGGAAGAGGACAGAAAGGTTGAAGCAGAAAACGACCACAAAGATACCGAAGCTCACATCTATTATTTGGAGGTGCACAACCCTGCAATATTTGGGAAAGACATGCACTACATAAAGCATGTGATGGATGACAAAGAGTTCGTTATTTCACGCATACACTACAAGGCTACTCAAGAGGTTCAACTGGTTAAATCTTCAACAAAACTGCATGCTTTAGACAGAATTGTGGTGGTCACAAATCAGAAAAATATTGAGGCTTTAACTGCATTGATAGGCAAACGAATAGAGATGAACGATGCCCAATGGGACAAGATGGATGCTCAGTGGGTATCGAGACGAATGATTGTTTCTGCACCACGCATAAACGGACAAACAATAGGGCATCTCAAATTGCGTAACCTCTACGAAGTAAATATAACACGCATACACAGGGCAGGTATTGATTTGGTGGCACATCCCGACCTTCAACTAAAGCTTGGTGACAGGGTAACCGTTGTTGGAAAAGAAGAAACGGTTGCACATGTGGAACACATGTTGGGCAATTCTGAGATCAATCTACGCGAGCCCAACCTGCTAATCATCTTTTTAGGAATAGTATTAGGAATTGTTTTAGGCAGCATATCATTCACAGTTCCGGGAATGCCACAACCGGTTAAACTCGGCTTGGCAGGCGGCGCCTTGATAATGGCAATATTGATAAGTAACTTCGGAGTAAAACTCAAGATCATAACCTACAACACAGCCAGTGTAAACTTGATGTTGCGCGAAATAGGATTGTCAGTTTTCCTCGCATGTGTGGGCATCTCTGCCGGTGGCGATTTCATCAATACCCTGGTAGACGGTGGCTATGTCTGGATGGCTTACGCTTTCCTTATAACTGTTATTCCATTGATAATAGTGGGAATAATAGCACGCAAAAAATATAAATTAAACTACTACGCACTGACAGGTCTGCTGGCAGGCTGCATTACCTTTGCCCCTGCATTGTCATTCATTGCAAACAGCACAAAAAACGATGTACCGGCAGTAAAATATACAACAGTATATCCTCTTACCATGTTTCTTAGAGTGATAGTTGTGCAAATAATGATTCTTTTAATGCCTGCTTTGTAAAAATAAACAACACACACAGCACACCAATATTATTAAATAATTAATAAAATACTGATGAAAATTAGAATAACCATTCTGCTACTATTTATTACGGTAATAAATGTTGCCTATTCGCAAGACTACATCTACACTATAGAAAATAGGAATCCCATTGAAGCTGTCGTATTTGAAATTAACGACATGGATGTACTGTATAAAACATTCGACAATCCCAATGGCCCCGACTATCGTATTTCTGTCACTCGCGTTATGAAGATTGTTTTTGAAAATGGCACTGAACGCTACTTCAACGATTATGGCCGTGTCGTAGAGCCATATTCAATGCGTGACCCCTACCCTTATCTCAGATACAGATGGGGTGGTATATATAACGGACCCAGACGTTTAGACTCACAAGAAGTGATGGACTATTTTGGCTACTTTGAGTATGGAAGCAAATATTTGATGGCAAAAAGAAAAGTGGCTTGGGGCATATCTTTAGCGGCAATAGGATTGGGGGCCGTAGCTTTTGGTACAAGCAGGTATTTAATAAACGAAGATGCTCCCGAGTTTCATGACGAATTCCTACAACAAAGTGCCAATAACATTTCCCCCGCAGAATATTGGGTACCATGGAGCATTGGAGTAGCCTGTTTGGGCATAGGCATTCCCATATGGATAAGTGGTGATAAACAGATCTTGAATATGCTGGATGATTATAACAGCCGTCGTCGCAAACATAAGCAAGAACTATCACTAAACATAGGTATTACTTCCACCGGTGGATTGGGATTTATATTAAATTTCTGATATTCTATCTTACTATTTAACAATAATCAAATTAAATCTTTATCGTATTTTTAAGAATATGTATAAATATTCTATACTCCTATTATGCGATATATACTCACAGCTTTGCTCACTTCACCTCTCAACTGCTTCTTGTCAAAAATTTACCAGCTCCGCATTATGTTTACGTTTTCGTATATATAATAAGGAGAAGGTATGGACATGATAGGTTAAAAGAAGGTAAGTCTTGATTGTTTTGAGATAGTGTTTTTATGAATTGAAAAAGATGTTTTTTTACCAATAACATCAGTATCACCAATTTAGCATTAGTGTAACATAATTGTAACAATAACTTAACAGGTTTTGCTGTTAGCTCTTGATTTTATTCCGTTTTTTTGCAGTGCAATTATTTGAAAGGAAGAAATAAGTAATGAAAATTGATGCAATTAAGTCCGCAAAAGGGGCTGATAATTGGCGTGAAGTTAGTGTAGAACGCTACGAAAAACTTTCGGAAAAGATTGAGGTTATGAATAAGGCATTTCACAAAAACATAAGTGGATTGCTGACCGATGAGGAATTGGAGAAAGTCCTAAAGTATTAGCCACCGGTTAGTTTGAGGGCTATATATTTATTGTAGACAAAAAATTCTTTCGGTAGGTTTCACCTATTGGTATCTGTTTTTGGCCTATCTGCACTCGGTTTCTATTGAAACTGGTTATCTCGGATAGGTTGATAATGAATGATCTATGTACTCTCATGAACTTGTTTGTGGGTAGGTCGTTCTCCAATTGTTTTAGCGTCATCAGAGATATTATCGGCTTACTATCGCTCGTGGTATATATTTTCACATAATCTTTTAGTCCTTCCACATATAGTATATCATCAAAAAGCACGTTGATGTATTTATATTCCGATTTGATGAATATACTTTTATCCTCCTTTTTAGTCTGTTGGTTATCGTTTTGCGTTGTCATCTCAAACCATTGAAGGGCCTTGTTTGATGCAACAAGAAATTCCTCGAACGAGAAAGGTTTAAGCAGGTAATCGATAGCACTAACCTTATAACCCTCAATGGCATATTGGCTGAAGGCTGTTGTGAAGATAATTTTTGTGTGCTCGGGTAGTGTGTGGGCAAACTGCATGCCATTGACCTCGGGCATCTGTATATCAAGAAAAATAAGGTCCACCCTCTCGCTTGCAATGTTTTGCATGGCCGACAACACGTTGCTGTACTTGCCGGTCAGGTTGAGGTATGGCACCTTTTTGACGTATGACTCCAACAGAGAAATCGCCAAAGGTTCGTCGTCAACTATCCAACAGTTTAATGTCATCTGAGGTGTTTTTTGTGTTAATTGTCAATCTTGTGATGTATATGTCACTAATGATATCCGACTCCCACTTATAGTTGTCGTGATAGACCAATTCCAGTCGTTTTTTGACCAGGTCGAGACCTATTCCACTACCGCTTTTGTCGGATTGAGTTTTGGGGAAATAGGTGTTTTTGCAAACAAATTCAACTATTCCATTATCCTTTTCTTCAAGCTTTACGGAGATCAAGGAAGGTTTGTCGCCACTCACTCCATGCTTAAAGGCATTCTCCAGCAAAGATATAAAAATAAGTGGTGAAATGTATGTGTTGCTGTTTTCAGGATATATAAACTCGGCATTCACCTCCACGTTGTCCGACAGTCTTATCCTCATAAGGTCGATGTAGTTTTTCATGAAGTTGGCTTCCTGATGCAGAGGCACATAGTTGTTGTCGTTGTCGTAGAGCAAGTGTCGGAGAAGTTTGCTGAGGTCCATCACAGCCTGACGAGCTTTCAGGGGGTCAAACTCAATGAGGGCATATATGTTGTTGAGAGTGTTGAGCAGAAAGTGTGGACTAATTTGGTTTTTGAGGTTTTGAAGCTCGGCATCCGATTTTGCTTTGGCCATTTCTTTTCGTTCGCTATCTATCTCGAATACTTTGATACTCATTCTGAATGCCACGCTCAGCCCCATCATTAGAAACAATGATGTGCAGTTCCTTACTATGTGCATCATATTGAAATTTCCTCTTCGTCTGAAGCGTCGCATACGTAGTTCGGGTATCAACTCTTCCATCCACCCCACTGCGTAGTACATCAAAACAGCTAAACCAACAATGAGAATGATGTTGAATATAGCAAATTCAACAAACCTGTTTTTGTAGAGATATTTGTCCACCAAAACAAAATAGTTTATGTAGAATAGTAGCATGAACCCCAACATCTCGGGGATTGACCTTATGAATGGTTTCCATGTGAATAGCTGTTCAGAGCTCATAAAGAAGTAAGGGAGTATAAATATTACTCCCCACAAAAGCATGTGTAACAATATGTTACTCCAGCTTTTTAATCCGTTGCTTGCGATTGTGCTTTTATTTGTCATTATCTCATCCTATGGCCCCTTTGTGGCATCATGTCGCCGGCTGTTGCTCCTCCTTTGAAGATATTAAATCTGTAGACGAAATGCACCATGAAGTAGCTTGTAAGTGTGTTAGTTGTTGTGTCTCTAATATAGTTTGAAGTTACGCTTCTGTTGATGTTGCTTCGTTGTTGAAGAATATCGTATATTTTGAAACGCAAAGTTCCATTCTTTTGTTTAAACATTGTTTTTTGCAACGATGCATTCCACAACCATTCGTTTTGTTTGAATCCGTCGGCATATCCCGAGTTGGTTGCATAGTTGATGTCGCTTTCCAGAGTGAGGTCCCAAGGCAGGTATATTGTAGTCCTGGCATTACCTCCATAGTTGAGGAACTCCTGGTTTCTGCGTTCGTCAAGAGTGTTACGCACCTTGTTGTAGTTCACGTTTCCTCTGATGCTGAAGTCGAATAGGTCGGAGCGATAGTTGAGACCCAATACTTCTGCCATGTTAAGCTGTTTGCTCAGATTCTTTTCTGGTGTTATCTCATCTCGTGTAACAATGTCGTCGTTGCTGGTAAACGTACCGGTATATCCGTTGTTGTGGCTGTAGCCTGCGAAGGTCATGGAGAATATGGAGAACTTGATGTTTTTCAGAGGAACGTTAAACATCACTCGTCCGTTGGCATTCCAGTTTCCGGAAATGTTTTCAAAAGTATTTATTTTCCGTCCTGTCTCAGCGTTTGTGGCAGTCAGTCTGACGATGCTGTTGGTCATAAATCCTCCATTAAGGAACGCATTTATAGAGCTGGCATTTTCAGCGTTTGATTTTCTATACCTGATGTTCATTCTATGTTCAAACGATGGCTTCAGATTAGGGTTACCGAAGCTGATATTCAGCGGGTCGGATATATCGACAACAGGCGACAGCTGTGTGACAGATGGTTGGCTTGTCGATCCAAAATACCTTATTCTGAGGTTGTGCGTTCTACTCCAGCGGTAGTTAAACTGTGCCATAGGGGCATAGTTTACAACATTCTGTTTAAGGTCGTCAATATTCTTCTCTCCTATGAAAGTTTTGCTTTTGGAGCTTGACGGCTGCACTGAGAAACCTACCATGTAGTCATAGTTTTCTCTCATGGAGCGGTAGTTTAGTTCCAACTCCTGTCTGATGAAATTGTTCTCCAAGCGTTTGCTGTACGTAGAGTCGAGAACGGTGTAGTTTCCATTTTCGTCTTGCGAACGTGTATCCTTATCCGATTCAGAATAGTTGTTCCTATATTGATAAGCTATCTGCAGGAAATTGCTTTTGCCAATGGGTTCAACGTATGAGGCATAAACTCGCCATGAGTGGTTGTTGCTATTGTTAGAGAACCTTTGGTCGATTATGTCATCGGGGCGTGAACCTTTGTAAAATGTACTTGATAAGCTGGTACCATCATTGTCAGATTTGCCCATATTTCCCCTCACTTGTGCGCTTAATACTCTTCCCGGTTTGCCAATAGTTCGGCTGACATCGAGCGATGCGCCAAGGTTTTTGCCATTACCTTCAGAGTAATATTCTGAATTACCATTGTTTATGGTATCGTTGGTTTCCTCTCTTCTTGTTGAAAATCGTCCTGTTTCCGAACGTTTGTTTTCGTATATTGATGCATCGGGGCGGAAAATAATCTTTGTCAATGTGTCAGGCTCCCACTCCATTCTGAAACTCATATTGAAGTTCTGACTTTTGTTGTTTGAACGATTGTCCTCGTCCTCCAATGTGTTGCCCGAACTTAGTATGTTTTGTGTGAAAACGTCAGATTTAACCTCTGTGTCTGTATATCCGTATCGTATATTACCACCTAACTTGAGAGTTGGAGAGAACTGTTTGCTAAAGTTGCCTCCTATGTTGCCGGAAGTTGATATTCCGTTGTTTCCTCCAAAACCTCGTCCTCGACCGCCACGACCGCCACCAAACATTGCTGAAGCAAGGTCAGAAAAGCCTGCATTGTTGGTATTGTTTATCCCCCCAATGAGTGTATATTGATCCTTGTCTCGCATATAGTTTGCCATGGCATTGGCTTCATATCTGTCTTTGCTTCCATAGCCCGCAAAGGCATTGCCAAACAAGCCCTCTTTCATCCCCTTTTTCACGGTTAGGTTTATTACGTTCTCTTCCTCGCCATCGTCGAAGCCGGTCATCTGCGCCATGTCAGTTTTCCTTTCTAATATCTGTAGCTTATCCACCATTTTGGCAGGTAGATTCTTTGATGCCACCTTTGGATCATCGCTGAAGAACTCTTCACCGTCTACAAGAATCTTCTTTATTTCCTTACCATTGACAGTAATCTTTCCTTGCGAGTCAATCTCTACACCAGGCATCTTCTTCAGCAGGTCCTCAATGACAGCACTTTCGGTAACTTTATATGAGTCGGCATTATATTCAACAGTGTCACCCTTGACAACAATCTCGGGGGCTTTTGCAGTGACTACAGCTTCGGACAAAAGGATGTTGTCGGTACTCAACTCTATTTTACCCAAGTCGGCACTCGGATTTGATGAGGTAATATCTACATTTCTGTACTCATCATTGTATCCTATGAATGAAATATGAACTATGTAGGCACCTTTCGCCACGGGTATGGAAAACTTTCCTTGGTCGTTTGTGGCTCTTCCGCTTACAAACGTACTATCCTTCTTGTGTAGTACTCTCACAGTTGCCATTGGTACGGATTCTTTGGTAGCTTTGTCGGTCAATACTCCAACAATACGACCGTTATCCTGCGCTTTTGCCGATAGCCCAAATAGAAGCAAAAGAGTTGTAGTCAATAGTATTATTTTCTTCATTTTTATATGTATTGTTTATCAACAATGCTGTCGTGTCAACAGGGTTCGGCAAAATTAACAATCGAGTAAGCTTTTGGCAAATAAAATAGACATATCAGCCCATTTTATCGACAAACTGTGTTTTTGTGTCGCCCACTGGCTATCCTCAAAATGGTTTTATTCTAAATAATAAGAGGCTACAATTATTTTTTTGTCAATTAATTTATACCTTTGTCCGCGAATAAATATCGTATGGAGAGGACATCTTTAATGAAGAAATAGACATTTAACATTATGCTGAAATCAATAAGAAGCGAAGACTGGGTATCCACTATAATTGGAGCAATAATAATGACATTGGTGGTACTCATGCCAAGCTTTATGAAGAACACTTTTTTTATGCCTATCTCGGTATTTCTATTATCTTATGCCGGTTATCTTTTCATGGGTAATAAGGACAATGGCAGGTTTATATTATCTTTTGCTGTTGTTTATGCATTGGCATGGTTAGCAAACTACATTGCATCTATAACCTCTATAAAGATTATTGGTCTAGAATCGGTGTTCTTCGCTGTAATCATAGGTCTGTTTATACGTAACACCATAGGGTTGCCGAAGTGGTTGGCACCTGCAGTAAGGAGTGAATATTACATAAAAGCCGGTTTGGTTATCCTAGGCAGTTCCATACTCTTCAGCGAAGTAATGTTGGCAGGAGCATTGGGGATGATTCAGGCCATGATTGTTGTGTTCAGCGTCTGGTATTTTAGTTTCTGGATTTCAACAAAGGTATTTAATATTGACAAGGAGATGTCTATGCTTCTATCCAGTTCTGTGTCTATTTGTGGTGTCTCGGCAGCCATTGCCACAAGTGGAGCAATAAAAGGAGACCCCAAAAAGTTGTCATTTGTAATATCATTGGTGCTGATAATTGCAATTCCAATGATGTACCTATTGCCATATTTGGCTAACCTGATGGGACTCAATCAGGAAGTTGCCGGCGCATGGCTGGGCGGAACAATAGACACAACGGCAGCCGTTGTTGCTTCGGGAAAATTTGTAGGTGAAACTGCAGAAAAATATAGTGTAATAATAAAATCTGCGCAAAACGTGCTCCTTGGAGTCGCAGCTCTTGCCATATCAATTTATTGGTCATATCGTGGAACAAATGATGATATTCGCCCGAGTGGAACAGTCCTTTGGGAAAGGTTTCCTAAGTTTGTATTAGGGTTCATTATTGCATCTTTAGTGTTCAGCTTTGCATTCGACATTGAGACAGGCAAAGCGCTGTCAAAAATAGCTAACAAAGGACCTCGCGGACTGCTCTTTTCACTTGCATTTGTGTGCATAGGTCTGGAGACAGACTTCTGATATATCTTCAAGAAGGAAAACTCTCGGTATATATGGTCGTTCCTGACTGCTCAAACGTTCAACATATTTATCACCTTGTTAGTGGCTTGGGTGTTGTTTTCTAAATTAAGCCTAATAACAGATTTATTATCTTAACCATGTCCTTCAAAACGAAAAGAAAAATATTAATCACTGCATTATTTGCTATTATCATTCTTTTGATAGTCGGATTGATTTACAGGACTTTTTTTATGCCCCGTTATACCGGTACGGGTGGCATAGCAGGTATTCTTATATTGGGCTTGGCTTTGGGAGTCGCGATAGGCTATCTTATACGCATAGCAATGAAATCTAAGAAACAACGGCCAAGTACCAACGTAACATCACACACCATAGTAGAAAGTATAAAGAGAGTTTTCAAGATTGTTGTAACTGAAAGTCAAATAAACGATATATTCAATTACGAGAACACAAAAAAGCTTTTCATGGTAATACCTTCGACCAAGAAAGCATTGGTAATCGTGAATGCCAAAGTGATGATTGGATATGACATTGCTAAATGTAAATGGGATATCGACGAAGAGAATAAGGTTATTAAGCTCATAGAATTTCCTAAACCGGAAATACTTTCTCTCGAAACAGACTTTAACTACTACTATTTTGAGGACGACTTGTTTAACTTTATAGGCAGGAAAGACCTTCAAGAGATACAATACCTTGCCAAAGAGCAGGTGAAAAAATCAATTCTTCATAGTGATTTGATACGAATTGCTGCCACTCAGATGAAGGTCCTACTCAACGAAGTCACCTCGCTTAATGGTTGGACAATCAACAATATGCAACTCGTTGATGATTATGCATATCCCATTGAGGAGTCTGAAGAGGTTACTGAGATCGAAGAACCTACTCACATCCTCAGCCGACTAAAGTTCATAGAGAAAGCAGCCAAATACTTTAAATAAAAAAGCCGAGGTAATTGCCCCGGCTCTCTAGCATTGTATTTTATTATATAGATGATACAAACATAATTATTCCCAGTTTAGAATAACCTTTCCACACTTACCCTCTTCCATCACATCAAAACCTTTTTGAAAATCATCCACATCAAAACGATGCGTTATTATAGGCGAAAGGTCTAGTCCACTGATTATCATTTGCTCCATTTGATACCATGTTTCCCACATCTCTCGACCATAAATACCTTTCAAGGTTAATGCCTTAAATATTATTTTATTCCAGTCGACTGTTGTGTTGTTTGGCAGAATACCCAAAAGAGATATCTTAGAGCCATTATACATGTTATCTATCATCTCATTGAAGGCCTTTGGTGATCCGGACATTTCCAAACCAACATCAAACCCTCTCATACCGAGTTTTTTTACTGCTTGTGCAATAGTCTCTCCTTTGGAAGGGTTCACTGTCATTGTTGCTCCCATTTTTCTTGCAGTTTCCAGACGCTCATCACTTAAGTCACTGACAACAATATAACGAGCGCCTGCAAACCTACAAATACCGGTTGCCATGCTGCCTATGAGTCCGGCACCGGTTATAAGTACATCTTCTGCAATCAATGGAAACGACAGAGCAGTGTGTGTAGCATTTCCGAAAGGGTCCATAATAGAAGCTATCTCGTCAGGAATACGTGGGTCTAATTTAACAACATTAGATGCCGGCAACGACAAGTATTCGGCAAATGCACCATCTCTATTAACACCCACACCAATAGTGTTTTCACAAACGTGAAGCTTCCCTCTCCTACAGTTTCGGCAATGACCGCAAGCTATGTGTCCTTCGCCGGTTACTCTGTCACCAATCTTCAGATTCTCCACACCGCTACCCATGTCCACTATTTCTCCCACATACTCATGGCCGATAACCATAGGCGTATTGATTGTCTTTTGTGCCCAATCATCCCACTTATATATGTGGAGGTCGGTACCGCAGATTGCGGTCTTCTTAATCTTGATAAGTACGTCATTTACCCCTATTTCCGGAACAGGTACATCCTGCATCCACAATCCTTTTTCGGGATGCAATTTAACCAGTGCTTTCATAATATTGAGCTGTTTATTTTATTACACCAAGTTTTTTACCAACCTTAATAAATGCGGCTATGGCCTTATCAAGGTGTTCTCTCTCATGTCCTGCAGACAGCTGAACACGTATACGTGCCTCACCCTTAGGAACAACAGGATAATAGAATCCGGTAACATATATACCCTCTTCAAGTAGTTCTTCGGCAAACGTTTGTGATAATTTAGCATCATACAGCATAACTGCACAAATAGCTGACTGAGTGGGCTTAATATCAAACTTGGCTGCCTTCATTTTAGACACGAAGTAGTCAACGTTTTCGTGCAACTTATCTTGCAATTCATTATTCTCTTCCAAAAGATGGAAAGCCTCTATACCAGATGCAGCAACCAATGGAGGAATAGAATTTGAAAATAAGTATGGGCGTGAACGTTGTCTAAGCATATCAATAATTTCTTGCCTACCTGTTGTAAAACCACCTATCGCACCACCAAAAGCTTTGCCCAAAGTTCCTGTAATAACATCTACCTTTCCCATAACATCATACAGCTCACTAACGCCTCTACCGGTTTTTCCAACCACACCGGCTGAGTGGCTTTCGTCCACCATAACCATAGCGTCATACTTGTCCGCAAGCTCCATCATCTTATCCAGTGGCACCACATTACCGTCCATTGAGAACACACCATCGGTAACAATAAGTCTGAAACGTTGAGCCTGAGCCTCTTTCAACCTCTCTTCAAGTTCAGACATGTCAGCATTGGCATACCTGTATCGTTTAGCCTTACAAAGTCGGACTCCATCAATTATAGAAGCATGATTGAGTGAATCAGAAATAATGGCATCCTCTTCGCCAAGGATAGTTTCAAAGAATCCTCCATTAGCATCAAAACAAGACACATATAGTATCGTATCATCGGTCTTAAAGAACTCGCTTATAGTCTTTTCCAATGCCACATGATAGTCTTGTGTACCACAGATAAAGCGCACAGACGACATTCCATAACCTCTCTCATCCAACGCTTTCTTTGCTGCCTCAATCAAGCGTGGATGGTCCGACAAGCCCAAGTAGTTATTGGCACAGAAGTTCAATACTTCCTGACCTGATTTAACCTTGATTTCTGCCCTCTGAGGAGTTACAATAACTCTTTCCTTCTTATAAAGTCCTGCCTCCTCAATTCCCTTAAGCTCAGCTTGCAAATGCTCTTTTATTTTTCCATACATACCATTAAAATTTATATATCCAACTTAATATATTACTATCATTCCAAGTTATTAAGTGTATGCCCCATCCTATTCTTCTTAGTCTCCATATAGAAATGGTTATACTTATTTGGTGTTATCTCCAAAGGAACATTTTCCTCAACAGTAAGACCATAAGACTCCAGACCTATTCGTTTCTTAGGGTTGTTAGTCATCAGCTTCATCTTAGTGACTCCTAAGCTGCGTAGAATCTGTGCTCCCACTCCATAGTCTCTTTCGTCTGCACGATAGCCTAAGTGTATGTTTGCATCCACAGTGTCCAGACCTTCTTCTTGAAGCTTGTAGGCTTCAGCCTTAGCCATCAAACCTATGCCTCTGCCTTCCTGATTGAGATACACTAATACTCCCTTACCTTCTTTCTCAATCATCTGTAGTGCCTTATGAAGCTGTTCGCCACACTCACACCTCATCGAGCCAAATATGTCACCCGTCATACATGACGAATGTACTCTCACCAATATAGGTTCATCTTCCTTCCACTCACCCTTAATCAGTGCCACATGCTCTTGTCCGGTTGCTTTCTGCAAAAAAGGTATCATAGTAAACTCACCATATTCCGTTGGAAGGCGTACTGCGGTACCACGTTCGATGAGTGACTCAGACTTTAGTCTATACTTTATCAAATCTGCAACAGAAACAATCTTTAAGTCGAACTTCTTGGCAATCTTCATAAGTTCAGGTAGGCGAGCCATTGACCCATCCTCATTCTTAATTTCCACAAGAGCTCCTGCCGGATATAATCCTGCCAAACGTGCAAAATCTATCGTAGCCTCAGTATGTCCTGCCCTTCTCAGTACCCCTTTCGATTGTGCTCGCAATGGTGACACGTGGCCGGGGCGACCAAAATCCTCCGGTGCAGTATCCTCACGTGTTAGAGCTAAGATTGTTTGAGCTCTATCATAGGCCGATATTCCTGTCGTGCAACCATGTGTAAGCAAATCGATGGACACAGTAAAAGGTGTTGCATGTACTGAAGTGTTGTTAGCCACCATCATTGGTAAGTCTAATTCTTCTGCACGTTCCCTCGTTATAGGTGCACAAATCAATCCCCTACCATAAGTCTCCATGAAGTTTATCTTTTCGGGAGTGATGCATTCTGCCGCTATTACAAAATCACCTTCATTTTCCCTGTCTTCATCATCAACAACAATGATAAAATTACCTTTTTTAATCTCCTCGATTGCATCTTCAATCGAGTCCAGTATTATTTTTTCTTCCATGTTCATAATTCTTTAAAACATATTCCATCTCCCCTATAAGCTTTTTAACAGTTCTCAAATCACCATTTATCCTACGTTCAAAAGGCACATATAGTAATCTAAAAAGAACACCTATGGGGAAGAAATACATAAATATCTTGCTCAACGTACTACCACTCTTTATTGGCTTTCCGTCAGTAATAATCACCGGAAATTCTTCTGCTTTGCCCAGCTCATACGACTTCCTTGAGTTCGATAAATCATTGAGTATATCATCAAGGGTTACCTTTAGTCTCCTCAATTCTACCGAATAGTCCTCATCCAACCAAAAAGTTTTATACCTGAGTGGTCTATACCTATTAAGGAAGGCATCGATATCACTCGACAACCTATCAAAACTATCCATGATATTGTCATAGTCAGGAAAATCAATTACCACACTCTTGACCGGATATCGTCTCTTCTCTCTTATAAAGAATAACTTCTTGAAGAAGTTTTGATAAGTCTCTCCACTCATTATAACCGAATCGGTCATAGCCTTATATGTCAAGAAAACACCTATAGGCAAAAGTGCAAACGAACTAAACCACATGCCGAACCAATGTACCCATACACCGTCACGAGTCATCTTATAACCCACATTCTCAAGTATGTAATAGATGATGAACATGATAACTGATATCACCACTGGAGTACCCAGTCCACCCTTCCTGACTATCGAACCAAGTGGTGCACCAATAAAGAAGAATAGCAAACAAGTGAATGGAATAGTAAACTTTCTATGCCACTCCACCCAGTGCCTGTTAATTGTCCTCTGCGCCGTAGTCTTGTTCATAGACCTGAACAGATACTCGCTGCTATTATTATCTGCCTTATTGTAGGCATTCTGAAGAATAGTCTGTTTTTCATACAAAGTCTTTGAATCCAATAGTGAGTCAGGCTTTATTATAACCACGCCTGTTTCCACATGAGGCGAATTGATAATAGAATCTTTGCTCTCCTTAGGATAAGAGTTCCTAAAACTCAAATAGGAATGGTTCTTCATCAAATCCCTATCCACAGCGTTCACACTATCCACTATGCTAGTCATCGAATCTATTGATGTAGTCAGTTGTCGTATGTTTTTTGCCACATAGTTGCTCGTTGCACTACCCTCAATGACGCTGGCATCCATACGTTCGAAGTTGGCATCAAAAGAAACCATCATGACCTTCTCATCAAAGCTTTCTCTTGCATAAGGCACAAACTCTTGGTCGCGTCTGATAGACGTCCCCTGGTTATAATTCTGAAACTGCTGACCACTATACATGGTGAAGATCAGCATCTTCTTGTCGTCCGTCATGTTCATCTTTGCCGAGTCGCACACAATAACCGCCATATTATTGAAACCACTCGCCAAGTCATAAATCATCACCCCATACAGCATACCCGTATTAGGGTCTTTCTTATCAACATATATGTTATAACCATCAATCTCTTTATAAAACACCCCTTCGGGGATATCCAATTCCGGCGATGCCTGCCTGATAGATATAAGCAGAGAATAAAACTTACTATTTATTACCGGCAAGGCATTATTCTGAAAGAAAAACGCTCCCACACTGATAAACGTGATAAGAACAATCAGGGGCTTCATCATCTTAAGCAAAGGTATTCCGGCAGACTTTATTGCCAAAAGCTCCAAACTCTCCCCCATGTTACCAAACACCATCAGAGAGGCCAACAAGATTGACAACGGCAATGCCAAGGGTATAAGGCTCAATGCAGCATAAAAAAACATTTCACCTATCACATCCAGCCCCAAACCTTTGCCAACAAAGTCCTCTACATACTTCCATAAAAACTGCAAAAGCACAATAAACAGGCAAATAGCAAAAGTCATCAAAAAAGCCGGTATGAATGACGTTAGGATATAACTGTATAACCTTTTTATGTGGAATTTTTCTTTCATTGAATCAATTAGAGACTCCCCATTATTTTAATTCACAAAGATAGTAAAAATCAGATAAGGCTTATCATACTCCAAGCCTTCTTTTCATCTCTTCTATCTGTGTTTCCCACAATCTTATCGCATCACCTTTCTCGTCAGGTTCGGCAAAATCTGTAATCTCGAGTGTCATGTCGCCCGTAAGCTCCAATCTGCGCAACCTGAACTCAAAGTATGTGTTGGGGTCTTCATCTTCCAACCACTTATACCTGATGCAGTCTTGTGGCTTCATGGTTATCACCTTCGCATCGTTTCCCCACTTTCCCCATATAAAAGTATAAACTGTTTCACTATCATCGATCTCAACTTCATCGGCGAACCATTCTGAAAGACCGTCAATCTGACTTATCATACGCCACAAACTGTTCTGTGAGGCGCTCCCCATCAAAAACTCAATGTGATATTTTTCCTTTGTCATATTCATTCTCATTCAACACCACAATATACGAATATTTTCCATATCTTCTCTCTTTTTCTGAAAAAAATCGTTCCTCTCGCTTATAACGCTAATCATCTAATTTTCAGTCACCTAAACAAAACGGCACATATATCAACGGCTATCATTGAGTACTTTTCAATTCTGTCAAACAAAAAAGGTGAATCGCAACTGCGATCCACCTTTCTATCATAGAGTATCTTAAAATCATTTTACGGGTAAATATTGAACAAATGCCTCGATGGCTTCGTATGATGCAAGCCCCAGTTTCCAATACATGTCTGCTGTAGCTCTGTTTCTGTCTTCCGAACGTTGCCAGAAAAGTCTTTCATCATCACCAAGGAATGGTGCACTCTCCATCTGCGATTGGTGCTTAAGAATAGCATTTCTCTTCTGCCTCAACTCTTCAGGAGACAACGGAACAGCCATTTCGATGTGGTCTATCTCCCACTCCATCCATGCACCTCTATACATCCAAACTCTGCAATCCTTAAACCACTCCTCATCTTTAATCATATCTATGGCTGCCAATATTGCATCCAAACAAACCTTATGTGTTCCATGAGGGTCGGCCAAGTCGCCTGCCACATACATCTGGTGAGGTTTTATCGTCTCGATGAAATCTTTAACGATCATAACATCCTTCTCCGACAGCGGATTTTTCTTAACTCTTCCTGTCTCATAGAATGGCAGATCCAAGAAATGAACATGATCTTCACTTATTCCTACATATCTGTCGGCAGAGATTGCCTCTTCACGACGAATCCTTCCTTTAAGATGCAGAATTTCAGGTATATCAACATCATCAACACCTTTCTCATTCATCACAAAATTCTTCAACGACTCCAACTTATCTATCATCTTATGATTGTCAGCGTCAAATTTTCTAGTCATTCGTCTCATTACCGACAAGTACCTGATTACCTCTTCGTCACCCACAGCAATGTTGCCCGATGTTTGATAAGCTACATGCACATCATGACCTTGATTAACAAGTCTCTGGAATGTTCCGCCCATTGAGATGACGTCATCATCAGGGTGCGGACTAAAAATAAGTACCTTCTTTGGATACGGATTAGCTCTCTCCGGTCTGTTCGTATCATCGGCATCAGGCTTACCTCCCGGCCAACCGGTTATCGTATGCTGAAGATCATTGAATATTTGTATGTTTACATTGTACGCAGAACCATAGAGTGTGATCAACTCACTCAACCCGTTATCGTTGTAGTCTTTATTTGTAAGCTTCAGGATAGGTTTATTTACAACTTTACATAACCAAACTATTGCTCTGCGAATCAGCTTATTATCCCATTCGCAAGTTGTAACCAACCACGGATGACTTATTCTCGTCAGTTCTGATGCTGCAGCAAGATCCACGTATATCTTTACCTCATCGTGTGTTTGCAAAACAGACCCAGGTACCATATCAGTCACGGCACCTTCAACAATATCCTTTATACTGTCGGCTTTCTGCTCACCCCAAGCAACAAGACCAATCTTCTTTGCTTCCATCATGTCCGAAAGTCCCATGGTAATAGCACTTACAGGCACCTTATCAAGCGTTTCAAAATTCTTTATAATATCTTTTCTTGAGTCACCATCAAGCATCACAAGCCTTGTCTGAGAATGCAAACCGCTACCGGGCATGTTAAATCCTAAGTTACCCTTAGTACCCAAGCCCAAAAGCAAGAAGTCCAATCCTCCTTTTTCACTCAAATTGCGGTCAAACTCTTCGCAGTTGTCGGCAATCAAATCCTTCTCAATACTTGCATCAGGAGAAAATATATTATTAGGGTCTATATTTACTTTATCAAGGAACACCTCTTTCAGCATGCCTAAGTTGCTATATGAATAGTCAGCAAGTGGATAAAACTCGTATGTATTAAAAACAACAACATTTTCAAAGCTCAAACCTTCTTTCCGGTGCTTCTCCACGAGCTCTTGGTACACCTGCAGAGGCGACTCTCCACCGCTCAAACCAAGAACATACTGCTTTCCCTCTTTCTGCTTTTCAACAATCCCCTTAGCTATCTCCTTAGCTATTTTTTTAGCTGCCTTCTTCGATTCCTCATAAATTACTAGAGGAAGTCTCTCATACCTTGCAAGATTATACTCTTCAAAGTCGTTCTCAGGTCTATAAAATTTCTTCGGAACGCGCTCAAGTGTAATCTTAGAACTTAGATCTAATCTCATACCAACTTAATTTATTTTATATGTTTCTTATATAACAAATCTAATTCACAAATGCCTATTATTTATATCTATTTAAACATTCTCCGATAGTTGTTTACTCTTGTCCATACGTCTGGTCGCCAATCCATAGATAAATAGTGCTACTGCTGAAATAAGCCCTACTCCAACAAATACATACCATATATAGTGGGCATTCTGCGTTGCCTCCGCATAAGCCAACGTATCAAGAATACCTGCATCATTAGTGTACAGACGAGGGTCGGGACAATATTTATCAAGCAAAAAGCCTGAAAGGCCAAAAGCAAACAAAAACGAAAAGAAAGAATGCAGATGACTAAAGCCCAGATACAAACCCTCCTCCCCTTCGGGTGCTTGAAGCGAGAAATACTCCAAATATCTAGGTGATATAAAACATTCTGCAATAGCCTGCATTGCGATGCCTAATATCATCATAAATGCAACAGGATGCAATCCCAATATGTAGCTGTCGCCAACCTGATTGCCAAGTGACATAACAAACGCCGAAAAAGGAATGATCAGCATACCAATCATCATAGACAGAAGTGCCGGTCGATTTTTCATAAGCGATGTAACAAAATTGACACATACAAATACCACCAAAGGATTAACATTTGCATACCAACCCGGCGACGCACCTTCTCCAATCAGTCTAATAACATACTTAGGCATGGTTGCATACATCTGGCTCTGTATCATCCAAAATCCACTTACTATAATAATCAAAAGCAACAGCCTGACGTTGGTTATTACCTTAACAAACGACTGACCCAACTCGGCGAACGATTTAGTCTGCTCCGTTGTCTTAACCGATTGATAGAAAAAGTACACGGCAATCAATGCCAGCAATGTCATTGTTGCAGAAAAGTAATTCAAATAGATGAGACCCTGATCTCCCAAGCTCCTTCTCAACGGGTCAACTACAGTCTTGCCGGTAAAGGCTCCAATGTTTACCATCATATAAAATATGGAGTATCCGCGTGCTCTGTTTTCAGGTGTTGTTTCTCGTGCCACCGTGCCGGAAATAACCGACTTAATGAACGCTCCTCCAAGCACTAAAAGAACCATGGGAGCAATGATAGACCACTTCAACGAACTCTCTTGAATACCTGTATATTCCGTAGTAACACCATAGCTCACAAGTCCGGCACTCTCAAGAAATGTTGGCAACAATCCCAGTCCAATGTATCCCAGCGTCATCAGAGAAAAAGCAATGATAATAGCTTTTCTGAATCCTATCCTATCGGCATAAGCCCCTGCAAATACCGGAAGTAAATATAACGATGCAGAAAACAATCCTGCTATCATACCTGCCTCAATGTCTGTAAAACCCCAAACGTTGGATAGATATAAAGTTATTACAATAAAAACTGCATAATATGCCAATCTCTCAAGCAACTCAACGGTGTTGGCCACCCAAAACGCCTTAGAAAATTTTGCCATCTCTGGTATTAATTATCAACTTTTTTACATTAGACTTTAAGCAAGCCACAAAGGTAGAAAAAATATTGCAAACGTTTTAACAAAACAACAATTATAATAAACTACCAGCTATCACTATTCTTCTTTACTCCAAATCGATCACCGTAATTCCTGCACCACCAAACTGAACATGCTCATCCTTAAAGCTGACAACAGCTTTTTCTGTTGCCAGATAGTCTCTAATTATCTGTCTTAAAGCGCCCGTGCCTGTACCGTGAAGAACTCTGATACGACTGACACCCAACTGAACGGCGTCATCAACAAAATACATCACCGCCTGCAAAGCCTCATCGCCTCGCATACCGCGCACATCGATATCTTGTTTGAAGTTAAGCTTTCGCTCATGTATTATATCCGAACTGTTAGAAGCTTTCAGTTCCTTCTTCACCTGATTATTGCTAACACGCTCCAACCTGTTGAGTTCGACAGTAGACTTAATAATTCCAAAAAACACATTGGCCTTGTCACCCACAATCTCCATAACCTCGCCAATAGTTTTCTGTCCTTTAAGCCTGACATTATCGCCCACCTCAATCTTCTCCTGCTTGTCGACAACTTTATCTTTTGTTCGTCTGTCTTTTCTCTTGTGTTTTCCTTTCGATGCTCGGTGTTCATCGCCATCAACCGACTGAACCCTATCTTTAAACTTTGACAGCTCTTGCCTTATTTTTTTGGTCCTCTCCTTGTCGGCCTCTGCCTCCTTTATCTCTCTTATAGTGTTCTCGATCACAGCGTTGCTTTCTCTAAGCAACTGCTCAGCCTGACTCTTGGCTTGGCTGATTATCTCCTTCTTCTGCTTGTTTATATCCTCCAGATTCGACTCATATCGCTCGGTAATATCGTTCAATCGCTTACGTTCACGTCTTATCTCATCTCTTTTCTTGCTCCAATATCTGCGGTCGCGTGAAATGTCTTGCAGGTACTTATCCATGTTAATGTAATCGCTGCCAACAATATCAGTCGCATAAGCTATCACCTCCTCAGGCAAACCAATGTTGCGTGCTATCTCCACAGCAAATGAACTGCCTGGATTGCCTATAGACAGCTGAAAAAGCGGACGCATCTGATGCCTGTCAAACAGCATTGCACCGTTGACCACACCCGGGTTCTCGTTGGCAAAATGCTTCAAATTCTGATAGTGAGTCGTGATAACCCCAAAAGCTCCTTTCTTATTAAACCTGTCGAGCAACGACTCAGCAATGGCGGCACCAATCTGCGGTTCCGTTCCACTGCCAAACTCATCAATCAACAATAGAGAACGAGAACTGCAGTTTTTGTCAAAGAACTTCATGTTCACCAAATGCGAACTATATGTTGATAAATCGTTATCAATAGACTGCTCATCACCAATATCGATAAAAATATCATCAAACAGCCCAACATGCGAATTTTCTTTAAGCGGAATATGCAACCCACACTGAACCATGTACTGCAACAGACCAACCGTCTTAAGACATACCGATTTACCTCCCGCATTTGGTCCCGAAATGACCAACAATCTGCGGTCGCCTTCAAGTGTAATATCCAAAGGCACAATCTTTCTACCATGTTTCTTCAGCGACAAGTCGAGCAACGGGTGAACCGCATGAACCCAATCGATGATTGTCTTGTCCTCCACCGTCGGCCTTATGCCTCCAATATGTCCTGCAAAGGCAGCTTTAGCTTGAATGAAATCAATCTCTGCTAAAAACTCGTAAGAATCCAAAATATCGGGTACAAAAGGACGCAGATAGTCGGAAAACTCAGTCAAAATCTTCACTATCTCTCTTCGCTCTTCGCCCTCAAGTTCGCGTATGCGATTGTTGGCCTCCACCACCTCCGATGGTTCTATGAACACCGTCTTGCCTGATGCCGATTCGTCGTGAACAATACCTTTAACCTTACGCTTGTATGACGGGTTTACCGGTATGACCAACCTCCCATCACGCATGCTTGGCGTCACATCTTTATCAACGTATCCTTCGGCCTGCGCCTTACGCAATATAGCATTAAGATTTTTCGAAATACCGTTCATAGTATTTGTAAGCTCGCGTCTTATCTCAGCCAATCGTGGCGAAGCATTGCTCTTTATCTGACCAAAGCCATCAATAATTTTGTCTATCCTGCTTGTTATTTCAGGAAATGTTGCCACCCCGTCGGCAAGCTTGTGCAGATGTGGATATTTCGGTTTCTCGCCTTCAAACTGATTAAGGAAACTAACTATGCGATTGATGCTTCCGAGCGAGCGTCTCAAATCAAACAATGCACTCTGTTCAATCCACGCACCAACCACCTTTATCCGTTTCAACGATGAGCGCAAATCATAAAAATTGTCGAGAGGAAAATTATCCTCTTCCTCTCTTATTCTGATAAATTCCTGAGTCAATGAAAGGTTGAAATCAATCTCCTCAAAAGACGAACTAAAAGCCATCTCCTGCACCTTTTCACTGCCCAACGTGCTTAAGCACCTTTCATCAAGCATCTGCCTAATGCGCTGAAAATCTATTTTTTGCTCAAAGTTTTCCGGATATATCACAAGTAAACTCCTTTATTTCTGAAATTAAACAACAAAAATACAACATAAATGACAAAATAACTAAATAGTTGAACCATAGAAAATCGACAACCTCTACCTCTTCCCAACCCCTAACTTCCTCCGCATCATATATACGATTTCGTATAGATAATACGGATAAGGTACATCTATGAACAGAAGCATTTCAGTAGTATAGAACAATTTATTTCAGTACGATTAAATCTTTGATGAAATCTTATTTTCAAAAAAGCCTAAATTGTTTAACTTTGCTCATCAGTAAAACTTCTTTGCCCGTATAAGCAATGGGGTTATATACAAATATTAATATTAGTAGATATATTATGCCGGAAATCTCAGAACGAGGGATGCAGATGCCTGAATCACCGATACGTAAGCTGTCGCCTTTGGCAGAAAAAGCCAAACATGATGGTGTAAAGGTATATCATCTCAATATTGGGCAACCCGACCTTCCATCGCCGCAAACGGCTCTGGATGCTATCAGAAACATTGACAGAACAACGCTTGAGTACAGTCCCAGCGATGGATATAGGTTCTACAGAGAAAACTTGGTGAAATATTATAATAGGTTCAACATCAACATCTCTGCCGACGACATCATAGTAACGGCGGGAGGCTCGGAGGCCGTTCTTTATGCTTTCATGGCATGTCTGAACCCGGGTGACGAGATAATAGTACACGAGCCGGCTTATGCCAACTACATGGCTTTTGCCATTTCGGCAGGTGCCATAATAAGGACAATACCCTCGGATATGAAGTCAGGATTCGCACTGCCTCCCATTGAAAAATTTGAGGAGATAATCAACGAACGCACAAAAGGCATACTCATTTGCAATCCCAATAATCCAACAGGATATGTTTACTCTCCTGAGGAGATGGAAAAGATAAGACTCTTGGTGAAGAAACACAATCTTTATCTTTTCTCTGATGAAGTGTACAGGGAGTTTATATATAACGATATGCCTTACATTTCTGCTTGTAATCTGAAGGATGTGGAAGATAATGTAGTTCTTATAGACTCAGTTTCAAAAAGGTACAGTGAATGTGGTATAAGAATAGGAGCTCTCATCACGCGCAACAAGATGGTACACGACACCGTGATGAAGTTTTGCCAAGCACGACTGAGTCCGCCCCTAATAGGTCAAATTGCTGCCAACGCATCGCTGGACGCAGGCACTGCATACATGCAACACAACTACAACGAATACAGGAAACGGCGCGATTATTTGATTGAGCGTCTTAACAACATACCGGGTGTGCAATCGCCAATGCCGGAAGGCGCTTTCTACACATTGGCGAGTCTGCCGGTAGAAGATGCCGACGACTTTTGTGAGTGGTGCTTGAAGAATTTCAGATATAAGGATTGCACCATTTTTATGGCTCCAGCATCAGGGTTCTATGTTACTCCCGGGTTGGGGAAACAAGAAGTTAGAATAGCTTATGTCACCAACATAGATGACCTGGATATGGCAATGACAATCTTGGAGGAAGCTTTGAAAGTATATCCGCATAGAACTAACTGATTGAGTTCATGAGTCATCTGTGTATTGAGTTTGAGGGTTGCTTTATTAAGAAATATGTTTGATATAGGAATGCAGACTAATGATATTATAAAAATCGTAATATAGATTACAATGAATACGGAGCTGTTTATAGCACGAAGAATTTACAGAGGCGACGAGAAGAATGAACGACGCGTATCGTCGCCGGCTATAAAGATAGCCGTGGGTGGCATTGCCTTGGGGCTCGCCGTCATGGTTGTTTCCGTATGTATCATTGTTGGGTTCAAAAATGAGGTGAGAGGGAAGGTCGTTGGATTTGGCTCGCATATTCAGGTGACAACGTTTGAGAACAACACCTCCTATGAGCATTCCCCCATTGTATATAATGACACGTTGAGCAATTTGCTGTACAGCATTCCAAATGTGGCACACTTGCAAGAATATGTGTCTAAGCCTGGTATAATAAAGACCGACGACAACTTCATGGGTGTGGTGTTGAAAGGAGTTACTGAAAGTTACGACTGGGATTTTTTTAGTAAAAACATGGTTGAAGGAGAGGTCATTTCCTTTGACGACACCACGAATGTTAATCAAACTATAATATCCAAAAGCATTGCCGATAAGCTACAGTTGAAGTTGGGGGACAGGATAACTCTATACTTTGTGCAAGAGCCAGTTAGAGCTCGCCGGTTTGACATTGTGGGCATATATGAAACAAACTTTGAGGATTACGACAAACTGTTCCTTATTACAAAGAAGGATGTGCTGACAAGTCTGAATGGTTGGGATGATGATATGGTGAGCGGTGTAGAGGTCCTGGTGAAGGACTATGACGCACTGGACGAGACCACAAGTGATATGTTTTATACTATCACCAACTATAAAGACAGGTTGGGCAACAGGTTGTTTGCACGCTCAATAAAAGATATTAACCCCATGATTTTCAACTGGCTGGAACTGCTTGACATCAATGTCTGGATAATTATAGCCTTGATGGTAATAGTGTCTGGATTTACCATGATATCCGGTCTGTTGATAATAATACTGGAAAAGACAAATATGATAGGCATACTTAAATCTATTGGGACGAGAGACACGAATATTAGGAAAATTTTCCTATATTTATCATCGTTTTTGATAGTTAAAGGCATGCTTTGGGGCAACATTGTGGGTTTGCTGTTTTGCTTTGTTCAAAAAAGATTTGGTATAATTAAATTAGACCCATCAACCTACTACCTATCATCGGTACCTATTGAAATGAACTTTTTTTATTTAATATTGCTTAATATCGGAACTCTGTTGGTTTCGCTCTTGATGATGATCGGTCCATCATATCTGGTGGCGAGAATTGCACCATCGAAGTCCATAAAATTTGAGTAGAGAATGAAGATACTTCACACGTCGGATTGGCATCTGGGCAAGAAGCTGGATGACTTTCCAAGAATTGACGAGCAACGCATCGTCATGAAAGAGATTTGCGAGATTGCAGAACAAGAGCAGGTGGATGCTGTAATTGTGGCCGGCGACCTGTTCGACACTTTCAACCCACCAGCTGAAGCCACAGAGCTGTTTTACAAAACATTGAAAAAGTTGAGCAAGGATGGGCAACGTCCGGTGATTGCCATTGCAGGCAACCACGACTCCCCGGATAGAATTGAAGCTCCCGACCCGCTGGCAAGAGAATGCGGAATTATATTCGCAGGATTTCCGAACTCAATGGTCAATACCATGGAGCTCGAGTCAGGCATTAAAATTGTTAAGAGAGATGAAGGATTTGTTGAATTGAGCTTACCTCAGTATGACTATCCATTGAGAGTTTTGCTGACGCCTTATGCAAATGAGTTTAGGTTGCGTACATTTTTGGGAATTGATAACAGTGAAGAAGAGCTCAGAAAAATATTGGAAGAGAGCTGGCAAAGAATATGCAAAGAGCATTGCAATGACGATGGTGTTAATATATTGGTATCACATCTTTTCGTTAATAAAAGAGGGGTTCCTTTGGAAGAGGATCTTGATGAAGAAAAACCAATAATGTTGGGTGGTGCACAAGTGATATACACTGAAAATATACCTCAAGAGATGCAATACACCGCACTGGGACACCTTCATCGCATGCAGGCTGTGGATGGCAATAAAATGGTTTATTATTGTGGAAGCCCAATATCATACAGTTTTTCAGAGGCTAATCAGAAAAAGTATGTTCTGATTGTGGACGTTGAGCCCGGACAGAGAGCTGAAGTGAGACAGAAAGAGCTTATTAACGTGAGACCAGTGTTGCGAAAACGGGTACACGGGATGAACGAGGCCATAGAATGGCTTAGGGCAAATCCTGAAGCTTTGGTGGAACTAACATTGGTAACTAAAGATTATCTGACTGCAGAAATGAGGAAAACGCTTTCTGAGGAACATAGCAGCATTGTACAGATAATTCCTGAAATAGAAAATATCGAGGCTTTGAAAGTTAAGAATGATAAAGACAATTTGGACCTATCGAAAAATATAGAGGAGCTTTTTATTGATTATTACAGGTCAGTTAATAAAAGTGAGCCGGCCGAAGATATAATGAAATTGTTTAACGAAGTACTTGCTAAAAACAGAAACTAATATGATACCCATTAAACTAACCATAGAAGGTTTGTTTTCATATAAGGAGAGACAAACTATTGAATTTGACACATTACTTAATGCAGGGCTATTCGGTATATTTGGCAGCGTAGGTTCTGGGAAATCTACCATTGTTGAGGCTATAACTTATGCTCTGTACGGCAAAACCGAGCGGTATAATATAAATGGCGATAGCAGGTATTACAATATGATGAACCTGAAGTCGAATAGAATGCTTATAGACTTTGAATTTAAAACCGGTAAACATGGAGAAGAGTATAGATGCCTGGTAGAGGGTAAAAGAAATAGTAAAGATTTTGACAAGGTTAATGCACCTACCCATAAGGCCTTTAAAAAGTATTTGGATGAGTGGAAACCAATAGATCTAAAAGATGTGGAGAAGGCTATTGGATTGAATTATGATAATTTTAAACGATCAATCATAATTCCACAAGGTTACTTTAAAGATTTTATAGAACTGAAGGATGGAGATCGCACATATATGATGCAAGAGTTATTCAACCTTGGTAAGTATGACCTTGCTGAAAGCCTTAAAGCGATTGCAACTGAAAATGAAAATAAAATAAGTGAAATAACAGGAGAACTTAAAGGCCTTGAATCGGCAAGTGAAGAGCTACTCGAGGAAAATAAAAAGGAGAAAAGCAAACTTGATGGTGAGATTGCTGATCAAGAAGCAGAAAATGAAGTGCTGAAAAAAAATGAGGAAGAACAGAGAAGTTTAAAGAAGAAATTTGAAGAAAAAAAGTCTGCACAAGAAAAATATAACAGCCTGATATCGAAGAAACCTAATATAGAAAATAGACAAAATACGCTTAATAGGTTTGTGAAATGTGATAAAGTCTTCAAGTTTCAACTAGATAGTTTTGAAGAAAAGAAAAACGAACATTCTAAATTGGAAAAAAACATTAGAGAAGATGAAGAAAAAAGTAACAAACAGAAGAATAAACTGAAAAAGCTTAATGAGAGACTCGATGAGCTGAAACCACAGTATGATAACAGAGAAGAATTGAAAAATAGGGCTGTCGAATTGGGAAAAATCACAGAAATAAAAGATGCGGAAAACAAATTAGTTGATTTACAAACTAATAAGGGAACTTGTGAAAACGCCCTTAAAGAACTGGAAAAAGAAATTGAAAATAAGACAAACCAGAAAAATAATTTAGAGTCTAAAAAAGAGGAACTCACTAAAACAAAACCGGATATTACAATTTTTTCTGATATAAAGGTATGGAATATTATATACAGAGACTTGTCAAAACAGTTGACTGATGCAAAGCAAAAACTTGAGGAAAACGGAAGCAATATCAATAATAACAAAGAAGAAACTAAGGAACTTTTAGACAAACATTCTGTCGGATATATATATAGTGATGACTTTGACGGTATGATAGGCAAACTGGATGCCATAAAAAACGAGGACGACGAGAAATTAAAACTTCTGACTGATGAAGAAAATGTACATTCAGTTAACAGAAAACTTGATGAATATGCCAAGAACCTAACTGATGGTGAGCCATGTCCGTTGTGCGGAGCAGTTCACCACCCCACTCCATTCAGCCTTGAGGATATTGAAGAAAAAATATCTAAGATAGAGGAAGAGAAGAGCACTTTGAATAGTAGGAATAAGAATTTGACGGATTTGATTGTTAAACTGAATGTAAAGAAGAGTAATCATAAAAGCTTATTAGATATTAGGACTGAGACTAACGAAAGTATCATAAAGATTGAGAATAATATCAAAAATCATGAGGAAAGTTTTGAATGGAATGGCTATGAGCAGTATAAAGATGAAGAGCTATTAGAAAAGAAGTTAGATGAAGCAAAAAATATCGATAATAAAATAAAAGAACTGAAAGAGGAGATTAAGAAAATACTTAGCGATATAGAAGAGAATAATAAAACAAAAGAGGAGAAAAACAAAAAACTGTCAGAGATTGATACAAATATCGCAACAAATAACAGTAAGATTGAAACATTGACACGTCAATTGAAATTGATAAGGACGGAAGATTATGAAGAAAAGGATAGAGAAGAAATAGAACAAGAGGTAAAATCGCTAAATGAAAAATATTCTGAACTTGTAATAGATTATGAAGAGGCAAGCAAAACGCGAGATGAACTTAATAGTGAGAACAGCGAACTGGAAGGTAGGCTAAAAGCAAATAAAGAGGTTTTCAAGAATCTGATTAATGAAATAGAGAATCTGAAGAAAAAGCTTGAAGAAAATCTAAGAAATAGTGACTTTGAGACTTTGGATGAAGTTAAAACTATTCTTGCTAAAAATTTGGATGTAGATAATGAACAGAAAATAATTGACGAATTCAATGAAGACCTGGCTGTTGCAAAGAGAGACCTGAAACGATTGAATGAAGAGATTGGAGATAAGAGTTATGACGAAGTCGAATATAATCAGCTACTGCAGACAATAGATGAGCTTGAGGAAAAAATAAAAAATAACAATATCAACTCTGGCAAACTTTCAGAGAAGATTAATACTTTGAAGAAGAACATAAACGATAAGAAAGTGTTAGAGAAAGAGTTGCGTGCATTAGATATTAGAGGTGATAACATAAAAACGATGGAGAGTCTTTTCAGATCGAAAGGCTTCGTTAAGTTTATCTCTTATAAGTTTCTACAGAACTTATGTAAACTGGCAGACAAACGTTTCATGAAGATGACTAATCAACAGCTTGGGCTCGAGGTTGACACCAATAATAACTTCCAGATTAGAGACTACATGAATGGAGGGAATCTTAGGAACATTAAATCGCTATCGGGAGGTCAAACTTTTCAAGCAGCACTATCATTAGCATTAGCACTTGCGGACAACATACAGAGAATTACTGAATCAGAACAGAACTTTTTCTTTATAGATGAGGGGTTCGGTTCTCTTGACAAAGATTCACTCAGAATTGTTATGGATACATTGAGAACACTGAGAAACGAGAATAGAATAGTCGGTGTTATCTCGCATGTGGAAGATATGATACAAGATATAGATACATATCTAAAAATTGAGGCAGATACAGACACAGGCAGTATGATACATTATAGCTGGAAAATTTGAAAACATAACACGCAGATGATTGACATACACATCATCTGCGTATAAATACAACAAAGTTAACCGATGATATAAACTAATATAGGTGTAATATCATATTGTTGTCGTCGGCCAGCTTTCGCATGTTGAGTAGAGCATACCTCATTCGTCCTAATGCTGTATTTATGCTGACTCCTGTCTTATCTGCTATTTCTTTGAAACTTAGATTATTGTAATACCTAAGCTCAAGTACCTCTTTTTGATTTTCCGGCAGATAGTCGACAAGTTTTCTCACATCATTAAGCACCTGAGTCTTGACAATTTGAGTTTCGATATTGTCATCGCATAGACTTTGATTGTTCAGAAGGTCAACCTCGTAAGCGTCGTTGGAAATGGTCCGCTCGTTTTGTTTCTGACGGAAGTAGTCTATGATTAGATTGTGAGCGATTCGCATCAACCAGGCTTTGAACTTACCGGTGTGAGTATAATGCCCCTTTTTTATTGTAGTTATAGCTTTTATGAAAACGTCTTGAAATATGTCGTTTGCCAGTTCGCTATCCTGAACTGTGTATATGATATACGAATATAACGACTGGGAATATTTGTCTATAAGTGAGTTGAATGCCTCATTATTGCCCATAGCATACAACATAACCAACTGCTCGTCGGTCATCATTGAGTAGTTATCCATAGCTTTACTGCTTAATTTATATAAATTTAGTCGAGTAAAGATGTCTTATAGGCAATAATTTTTATCGTTAATTATATGTTTGTTAATTGTCAACAAAGTAAGATAAAAGATTTTATCGGAACAAATTAATATCAACAAAAATGAAACAAATCTATGGATCTACATTCATTCCTTTATAATACTTATCTGTTGAAAGCAGCTTTTTACAGCAGTTATATTTCATAAATATTGATGTATAAGCTACACATTTATTTAATTGGCAGGCATTTTTCTACCGACTATATTAAATAAATTAGAAAATTATACATACATTTGTTAGCAAAATTAATAAGATGAAAAGCAAAAGCGATATTAGTAGATTTAATTTGCTGTATAATGAATTTTATGGGAGATTCATTAAGTTCGCTTATGGTTTTGTTAGAGATGAAGCAGTTGCCGAAGATATTGTTTCGGACGCCTTTACTATATGGTGGGAGAAAAAAGATGAAATTAGTAACGACATAGTTCCTCAAGCATATCTATTTAGCATTATTAGAAATAGATGCATCAATTATTTAAATAGACAAAAGACTGAAAGGCGAGTTATTGATGAACTTAAAGATCATAATGAATGGATTTTAAATCTAAAAATAAGGACTCTGGAAGCATGCGATCCTGAGTACTTATTTACCAATGAAATGCAACGAGTTATTGAAAGAACATTAAGTAATCTACCATCTAAAACTCGTAAAATATTTCAATTAAACAGAGATTATGGATTGACCTACAGAGAAATAGCAAAGCAAACGAAACTTAGCCAAAAATCAATAGAATTTCATATGTCAAAAGCCCTTAAATGTCTTCGAGTAGCATTGAAGGATTATTATATATTTTTTATTGTGCTGATGCTTTTACAGTAAACTCTACTTTTTCATTAGGGTATTTCTCTCATCGTTTGTTATTATCTTGTAGTTATTGAATATTATGGACAGGAAAACGCTTCATAGTTTTTTTGAAGGAAAAACAGATATTGCAGAAGAGATTTTGATTCGTGATTGGATTGAAGATTCAAATGAAAATTATGAAGTCTATCTGAATGAACGAGCTATTTATGATAATGAATTGCTTAATGGATATAACGAGGATAAAAAACACAATAATAAACGATCATTATCTTATGTTGTATTATCAATTGCGGCTGTTTTTGTTGCTATTATTTTTGGCGGTTTATATTTATTGACCAATAACAACAGTTTTGAAGATAAGTTTAATACTTTAGTTGTTCCTCCGGGACAAAGAATAAATATTATACTATCGGACAATAGCGATATATGGTTAAACTCTAATAGCAAATTAACATATCCCACAAGCTTTGGTAAAGACAAAAGAATCGTTTATTTGGATGGTGAAGCCTATTTTGAAATTTCTAAAGACAAGGACAAGCCATTTATAGTTAAGACTTCGGAAGGAGATATTCATGTCACAGGCACTAAATTTAACGTTGAGGCTTTCTCAAAAGTTAAGAGTTTTGAAACCAGCCTATTTGAAGGGGGTGTAAACATATCCAAAAATGACAAGTTTATAGGAGCTCTTAAACCTAACGAAACAGCAAGATTTGATGGTAATAAATTGGTAATTTCTAAAATAACCGATAGAGATAAATATATTTGGAAAGATGGTCTGATAGGGTTCAATAATAAAACTCTTAAGGAAATATTTATTGTTTTAGAAAATTATTTTGGAGTAGATATTGAGGTAATAAATGAAGACTTATCAAAACATACATATACAGGAAAATTCAGGCAATCTGATGGAATAGGATATGCTCTAAATGTTTTGAGTAGGAATATTAAATTTAAATATATTATGAATACAGAGACAGGAGTAATTGAAATAAGATAAAATAAACGCTTAAAAATTAATAGCCTATGAAATGACAAATATGGAAAACAATAAAACCGACAGGTGCGGCAACACCTATCGGTTAAGTTAAATCAACACTGTTTAATTCACTAAAAGTATTAATCTAATAATTGCAAATGTATGAATAAAAACAATTCGATGGGTAATTATTTAAATGCTAACATACCCATCAAACATTTTTTCGTTATTATGCGCACAACCTTTATTATTCTATTTACCTGTGTATTTTGTTCTTTTGCAGAACTGGGATATACACAAGACGCAAAGGTAACTATTAACAAAAAGAATTCGACACTTAAAGAGGTGCTGGATGAAATTGAAAGTCAGACGGGTTACTTATTCATTTACAATGATGAAGTAGAAACTGATAGCAAAGTTTCTATTAAAGTTAAACAAGAAACTGTATCTGATGTATTAGACCAAATTCTCAATAACAAGAAGTTGGATTATACAATGGAAGGTAATCACATCATGTTGGTTAAGAACAAAGCAGTTTCGCTTGAAAAATCTAATGGTGTTGCAATAGTAGAGCAACAAAGAAAGCAAATAAGCGGAGTTGTATTAGACAGTTCCGGTGAGCCTATAATAGGGGCAAACATTATAGAGGTTGGTACTTCACATGGTACCATCACTGACATTGATGGCAAGTTCACACTGGATGTCGCAGATGAATCATCCATAAGAATATCATATATTGGATTTGTAGAACAAGTTATAAGTGTTTCCGGTAATAATACTTTCGAGATTAAATTAAAGGAAGATTCACAAGCTTTGGAAGAAGTAGTTGTTGTGGGTTATGGTACGATGAAAAAGAGCGATTTGACAGGAGCTGTAAGTCAGGTTGGAGGGGATGATTTAAAGAACCTACCTGTTAGAAGTGTTGCTGACGCACTTCAGGGAAAAACAGCCGGTGTAATGATCACATCAACAGGAGGAAGTCCCGGAACGCCTCCCGCAGTTAGAGTAAGAGGTGTTGGTACAGTAAACAACAATAACCCTTTATATGTAGTGGATGGCCTTCCTCAGACTGACATAGGGTGGCTAAATGCTAACAATATAGCCTCAATGGAAATATTGAAGGATGCTTCGGCAACTGCCATATATGGTTCAAGGGCTGCAAATGGTGTAATTATTATAACCACAAATAGAGGAAATGAAGATGGTAGAACATCTATAACATTTGATACATATTACGGTGTACAAAATCCAGTTAGTGTGTATGATATGATGAATGCATCACAATTTATCGATTACAAAAATTTAGCTAACACTAATGCCGGTAACCAACCATTCTTTAGTGAAAGTCAAAAAAAAGAAATTCTCAATTTCTTAAAGAGTAATTTTGGAAGCGAGGATGGGACAAATTGGTGGAAGGAAATAAATGAGAAAAATGCTCCTGTTAAGAATTATGATCTTTCTATTTCAGGTGGAACAAAAACATTATCTTACCACACCAACTTTAGCTATATGGATCAAAAAGGTATAATAAAAGGTTCAGATTTTGACAGAATATCTTGGCTAACCAATACTGATCATCAGTTAAATAAATATATAAAGCTTTCAACTAATTTTGGTCTTATTAAGCAGTCAAGAAGAAATGTTTTAGAGGAAAGTCCTGGGTTCAACACTTCATTTATAGCTTTTGTAACTGATCCTATCACTCCGGTTTACAGAACAAATTTGAAAGACATTCCATCTTTTTTGGAACCATCATTTAATTTGGGAGAGATTGATCCTAATGATGAATATTCTTGGTTTGCCCCAGTTATATATTCCAACAAAGAAAACCCGGTTTCTCAAACTAGAATCAGAGAAGACAATATATGGAAAGATATTTCAATTAAGGGTGGCGTTGACTTAAAAATCGATATATTACCATCACTGGTATATAATAGCAGATTAAATATTGACTTATATAGGGGAGGATCTGATGGATTTAATCCTAAGTATTATCTTGATGGTGAGCAATTTGCAACAGACGCTACGGTAAGTAAGTATTTTTCTAATACAGATTATTGGGTATGGGATAATACTCTTACATTTAACAAAAAATTCAATGACATACATCAGTTAACTGCAATGGTGGGAATGTCTGCTGAAGAGACCAAGCATGAAGAGACTAGTGCATCGAGACAAGGTCTTGTTAATAATAGTGAATCACAAAGAATATTAAATGCAGCATCAAAGAATCCGGCTGTTGGTGGATTTAAGTCAGAAAGTGCTTTGCAGTCATTCTTTACTAGAATCTTTTACTCTTATGACAACAAGTATCTCTTTACAGCTAACATACGTCGTGATGGTTCATCGAATTTTGGTCCAGGTTATAAATGGGGAACTTTTCCCTCTTTTTCATTAGGTTGGAACTTTTCTGAGGAAGATTTTCTTGCTAATTTTAATGATTTAAGTCAAGGTAAGCTCAGACTAAGTTGGGGTAATATAGGCAATCAAGCAATCGGAAATGGTGCTTATTTATCAACATACACAGGAAACTGGGGTTACCACTTATTTGGAACAAATTTAACACCACAGCTTTTTGGCGGAAATAATAGCATGGGAAATCCTGCAGTTCAGTGGGAAAAGACAGAACAGTTGGATGTTGGTTTGGATTTAGGATTTTTCAACAACAGCTTAACATTTAATGTTGATTATTTTGTAAAAAAGACAAAGGACATGTTACTACAAGTTCCTCTCCCATCCTATTTAGGATTTCCAAACAATCCTTGGGTTAATGCCGGAAGTATTGAAAACAAAGGTTGGGAGTTTGAGACAAAGTATAGGAACTCAATAAATGATTTTAATTATTCAATTGGAGCTAACTTATTCACATTCAAGAATAAAGTCACAAGCTTAGGAGGTGGAGAACCAATTTATGGTGGTGGTTGGATTGCAGTAAGCACGACAAAAACCGAAGTTGGCAAACCTATAGGTTATTTTTATGGACTTAAAACAGATGGTATATTCCAAAATCAAGCAGAGATTGATGCTTATAAAAACAAAGATGGTGAACTGATGCAACAAAGTGCAAGGCCAGGAGATCTAAGATTTGTTGACGTCAATGGTGATGGCATTGTTAATGCTGATGATAGAACAGATATAGGAAATCCATTTCCAAAATTTAGCTATGGACTTAACTTTGCCTTTGACTATAAGGGATTTGACTTTCAAGCACTATTCCAAGGGACATATGGAAATAAGATAATGAATGCAAAAAAAATAGATATGAACTCCGGTGTGGGTTGGTATAATGCCCCTGCAGATTTAATGGAAAAAGCTTGGTCACCAACTAATCCTACTAACGAGCAGTTTCAAATAAATACAGATAATACTAATAACTTACAAGTGTCAGATTGGCTGGTTGAGGATGGCTCATACTTTAGACTGAAAAATCTTCAAATAGGATATTCTTTGCCTAGAAACATTTTCCCTGAAAACACTGTAAGCAATTTGAGATTATGGTTAGGAGGATATAATTTACTTACATTCACCAAGTATACAGGCTTAGATCCAGAAATTGGACGCACATTACCTCTAAGCAATGGAGTAGACGATGGATACTATCCACAATCTAAAACATATATGGTTGGATTAAACATAACCTTTTAAAAGATAGAGACATGAAAATATATAAATACATTATATTAGGTTTTTTGATTACTGCTCTATATTCTTGTAGAGGAGATTTTCTTGACAGACCACCACTTGGTACATTAGATGAAGGAGCATATTTCGGTACTGACGATTCTGCTTATAAGTTATTAGTATCGTGTTATAACCCAATGAAAGATCAGTGGGGATTTACAATAAATAGAGTTGCAATTGGTAGTGAAGTTACAGACGATGCCGATGGAGGTGGTTCAGACGCAGGAGACAGACCTCAAACAACTGAGGTTGGAACCGGTTATCCTTTATCCAGCAATCCATTGTTGCAAGAAACTTGGAGCAACAGGTACAGAGGTGTAGGACGTTGTAACATAGCAATTGAAGAATTTTCGAATGAGGAAAAGAGTTTCTTTAAAGACAAAGAGTTGGTTAGTAAAAATACTATATCCAGATATATGTCTGAAGCATTATTTCTTAGGTCTTTTTATTATTTTGATTTAGTAAACACATTTGGTTCTGTACCACTAATCACCGAAGTTCAGTTGCCAAATTCAAGGATAGAAAAGTCTCCAATAGAAGATATTAGGACACAAATATATAAAGACTTAGACTTTGCAATAAATGATTCTAATCTGCCTTGGAAAAAGAACACAGATACAAAAACAGAATTAGGAAGAGTAACTAAAGATGCTGCTTATATACTAAAAGCAAGAGTAGCTCTATTTTTTGCAGGTTTGATGGAGCAGAATAAAATGTCAGGAGATGCTAATCAAGAATACACAATTGCCAGAGATGCAGCGAAAAAAGTCATAGATGAAGGTAATTTAAGCTTAGGTAATTATGAAGATTTATTTGGTGGCGACTACATCAAAGGTTTATCATCTTCAGAATGTATTTTTACTGTCGTAAATAATTATGATCCATCAATTGGAATGTATACTGATGCATTTGCCATCATGAATGCAGGAAGAAATAATGTAGGTGGATGGGGAGGAGATGTCCCAACAGAAGATTTGGCAAAATCTTTTGACGTAAGAGATCCGAGAAAGATGTTCACAATAATTTCTCATGGAGATATTTTTCCAAGAGGTGACGCTGAAGAAGTTCATAACTATAGCGGATATTATAATTTCAGCTTACAACAAAGCAGAAAAGCTTTCGTACCTTATAACTACAGAGTCGGAGGGAATTTACAACGAAGCAATTGGTCTCCTTATTGGATTAGATACTCAGAAGCTCTGTTAATATATGCGGAAGCTCTTCTAAAAACAGGTGGTAGCCAAAATGAGGTAGCCAAATATATAAATATGGTTAGGCATCGAGCATTTGTATTAACATCTAAAAAAGACAATTTTGCAATAAAAAGAAAGTTTGAAGAACAATTAATTAATATTGATGATGATCTATTTGATGCAGAATTTGCAGTAAAAGCCAACGAAGATTTGATGAAAGCTATAAAATACGAACGTAGAGCTGAGTTTGGTATGGAAGGCCTGAGGCTATATGATCTAATCAGATGGGGTGACTACGTTACTAATATGAAAAAGTTTTATGAAAAGTACAATTACGCGGGGAAAGGCAGTAGAGCATCAGATAAGAGTTGGCCATTCCCTATACCTCAAGCAGAAATAGATAGATCAAATGGGGTTTTAACACAAAACTCAAATTATAAATAATAAAAAAGAAAAACATGGCAAATTTAACAAGAAGAGACTTTTTGAAGTCGGCATCATTAGCTACGGCCGGTATAACGATTGTGCCTAACACCGTTTTGGGCAAGACATTTGGGCATACCTCTCCAAGTGATAAACTGAACATTGCAGGGATTGGAATAGGTGGCATGGGAAGACGCAACCTTTCAAATATGAAGACAGAAAACATTGTGGCTTTGTGTGATATTGATCAAAAGTATGCAGCTAAGACATTCAATGATTTTCCTAAAGCCCAACGATTCAAAGATTGGAGGGTTATGTTTGATAAGATTGGAAAGTCTATAGATGCTGTTATGGTGGCTACTCCTGACCATACTCATGCAGGTGTTTCGGCTCATGCTATTACTTTAGGAAAACATGTGTATGTTCAGAAGCCTATGACTCACAGTGTTTATGAGGCTAGATTGCTGACAAATCTTGCGAAGAAGTATAAAGTTGCAACTCAGGTGGGTAACCAAGGCAACTCTTTTAACTGGTGTAGAGAGCTTGCCGAATGGGTTCAATCAGGAATTATAGGAGATGTTTATGAGGCTCATTGTTGGACAGACAGACCAATTTGGCCACAGGGATTGGATAAGCCTAAGGGAGGAATGCCGGTTCCTTCTACGTTGGATTGGGATTTGTTTGTAGGTCCTGCAGAGATGAGACCTTATGACCCAGCATATACTCCATGGAACTGGAGAGGTTTTTGGGACTTTGGAACAGGTGCGCTTGGAGATATGGCATGTCATATTATGGATCCATTGTATTGGGCGCTTGACTTGAAATATCCTATTAGTGTTTCAGCAAGTTCTACTTTGTCAAATCTTTATTCTCCACCTCAGGCTCAAATTGTTACTTATAAGTTTCCTGAACGTGCGCCGAAAGGCAATGTGAAAATGCCAGAATTAAAAGTGTTCTGGTATGATGGTGGTTTGCTACCTGACAGACCAGAAGAATTAGAAGATGGTGACATGATGGGAGACTCAAATGGTGGCATTATTTTAGTGGGTACCAAGGGTAAGATTATGACCGGATGTTATGGCATGAATTTGACACTTCTTCCAAAGTCAAGAATGAAAGACTTCAAGAAACCTGAACCAATTTATAGAAGGATTAAGGGAGGTGATGGTAATATATGGGATACTGATGCTCACGAACAGGACTGGATTAGAGCATGTAAGGAATCACCAGAGAACAGGATTGAATCATCATCTAACTTTAATTTCTCAGGTCCATTTAATGAAATGGTTGTGATGGGAGTTCTTGCAACAAGATTGTCGGGATTGAAGGGCCTTCACAGAGAGCTTAAATGGGATGGTGAAAATATGAAATTCACGAACATCAGTGAAACTGACAAGATAAGCATAGTTACGGTTGACAATTATGAAGTTGTTGATGGTGATCCAAGGTTTGACAGAAGATTTGAAGAGTTTAATGCTCTTGAGATGGCAAACGAGTGGATAAAACATACGTACCATAATGGCTTTGACTTACCTGATATGCCAAAATTATAATTAATAATCTTCACACAGGACTCCCTCTCGGGAGTTCTGTCATTTAAATTAGTTTATTACATGAAAAGAGTATTATATATTATTGCAGCAACTATACTACTTGTGACAGGCATTGGTTGTAGCAACAAAAGCAAGTCGGATAAAGGAGTGAGTGAAAATAATTCAGAAACACTGCTTAATGATTGGAAATTGTCCATGCAATCATACACATTTCATTTGTTTACTGTGCCTGAAGCTCTAAGCAAAACAGAAGAACTGGGATTGAATTATATTGAGATTTATCCTGGGCAAAAGATGGGGCCGGAATTTGACGATGCTACATTCTGGTATGATTTAACCGATGAACAATGCAAAGCTGTTAAAGATATGGCTGCTTCAAAAAATATTAAGATTGTATCTTCAGGTGTATGGACTGCAGGGCGTGATGAATGGAAAGAGGTTTTTGCCTTTGCTAAAAGAATGGATCTTGAATTTATCAGTGCTGAACCTGCAAGAGAGGACTGGGATGTTGTAGAAAAACTTGCAGAAGAATATGGAATAAAGGTTGCCGTCCATAACCATCCTAATGAGAACTCTTATTGGAAACCTTCTGTACTTTTGGACTATATTGGCAATAGAAGCACTCTTTTAGGTTCATGTGCTGATGTTGGGCATTTTAAGAGAATGGATATAGACCCAATTGGCGCACTTAAGGAATTGGAGGGAAGAATTGTATCTTTGCATTTTAAAGATATTGCTTCCACAGGAGAAGAGAATACTTATGAAGATGTTGTTTGGGGAACAGGTGTACTTAATGTGAAAAGTATGTTGCAAGAGCTAAAAAGACAGAACTTCAAGGGGTATTTCACTATAGAGTATGAAGTAAATTGGGAAAATAATATTCCAGAGATAAAAGAATCAATAGAATATTTTAAAAAGGTTGTAAAAGAGATTTAGACGATTAATATATTATGAATAGAAGGGACTTTTTAACAAATGCGACAGTCATCGGAGGAACATTAGCTATTTCCGGATGCAAGTCCACATCCTTACAAGCTGTGAGTTCGCCAGGAAAAATTAAAAACTCTGTTCCAATGGAGCTTAATGCAGATGTTATCATCGCCGGTGGAGGTATGGGCGGTTGTGCCGCAGCTTTGGCATGTTGTAGAAATGGCATGAGTGTAATAATGACAGAAGAAACAGACTGGATTGGAGGTCAATTATCTTCTCAAGGAGTGCCACCGGATGAACATCCTTGGATTGAGACTCATGGTGCACCAAAGTCGTACCAAAATTTCAGAGCAAGAGTTCGTGATTACTATAGGAACAACTACCCTTTGACCGACGCTGCGCGTTCTAAAGCAAACTTAAATCCGGGTGATGGTGCGGTTTCAAGATTATGCCATGAACCCAGAGTTGCTGTATCGGTTCTCAATGATATGTTAATGCCATACATAAGTACCGGCAAACTTAAGATACTTTTGAGTCATAAGATAAAAAGTGCAGATGTAACCGGTGACAAAGTAAATGCCCTGATGATGATTAACACACTAAATGGTGACGAGTTGCTGCTGTCAGGCAAATACTTTGTTGATGCTACTGAGTGTGGCGATCTATTACCTATCACAGGAACTGAATATATCACCGGCACCGAATCGAAAAGCGACACAGGTGAACTTCATGCAGCAGACAAGGCTGATCCTACAAATAATCAGGCATTTACCGTATGTTTTGCGATGGATTACCAGCCAGGTGTTGATAATGTTAAAGAGCCGCCTCGAAATTATAATTTTTGGAAAAATTATGTTCCAGACCTAACGCCGGCATGGTCGGGAAGATTGCTGGATCTCAGCTATTCCAACCCAAGTGATTTAAAACCTAAGAGATTGGAGTTTGACCCAACCGGACGCAGCTTCGGCAGTGTATTGAATTTGTGGAACTACAGACGAGTAATCAATAAAAACAACTTTGTACCAGGCACTTATGAGAGTGACATATCTATCGTAAATTGGCCACAAAATGATTTGATTCCAGGTAATTTGATAGATGTTAGCGAAAATGAATTTAATGACAGCGTGACCAAAGGTAAGGAACTCAGTGCAGCACTCTTCTACTGGTTGCAGACTGAAGTTCCAAGAGCTGATGGCAAGCAAGGTTGGCCGGGATTGAGACTTCGTGGCGACATTATGGGAACAAATGACGGCATGGCCAAATATCCGTACATCAGAGAATCGAGAAGAATTAAGGCTGAATTCAGGATATTGGAGGAACATGTGGGTGCCAAAAACAGAGCACTCGTTGCCGGTGAGATTGAAGGCAAAAAAGCAGCAGATTTTTATGACAGCGTTGGTGTCGGTTATTATCATATAGACCTGCATCCTAGTTCGAATGGCAATAACTACATTGATTTTCCATCGTTGCCTTTCCAGATACCGTTGGGTGCATTGTTGCCAGTGAGAATGAACAACCTGCTCCCTGCAAATAAAAATATAGGTACAACACATATCACTAATGGTTGTTACAGACTACATCCTGTTGAATGGAGCATTGGTGAGGCAGTAGGATGTTTAATTTCATTTGCTGACAAAAAAAGAGTGCCACCAAGGGCAGTAAGAGAGAATAGGAAGATGTTGTCAGATTTCCAAAGTGAGATAAAGAAGCAAGGTATTGAAACAATATGGCCATAGACTTCTAATATTGTCACAAAGTTTTAAAATTAAGGAGTTGAACTTGTTTCAGCTCCTTTGCTGTTTTTTAATATAGTTTTATCAGATTTAGTCTGTAGTTAAGAAATATTTTTATAGATTTGTGGCTTAAATTTTTTTATGATGAATTATATAAATCGGAACCACTACTCGTGTTTTCAACTTACGACTCTTGTTGTATTAAGAGTTCTTGTTGGTTGGTATTTTCTTTATGAAGGATTAACTAAATTGCTTAGTCCAGGTTGGACAGCATATGGTTATTTGTTGGAATCTAATGGACTGTTTGCTCCTATTTTTAAAGGTATTGCTGCTAATCCAGGCTTGTTGGCGTTTGCCGATGCAGTTAATGTTTATGGCTTAACTATCGTCGGATTGCTATTAGTATTGGGATTGTTTGAGAAGGTTGGATACATTGGTGCTGCAGGCTTTTTGTTGCTTTATTATTTGGCACATCCACCATTGTTGAACGTGGAATATCTATTCCCAACTGAAGGTTCTTATCTTTGGGTAGATAGAAATTTGATTATGCTGGCAACTGTTATTGTCATGCTTGCATTCCCTACAGGAAAAGAAATAGGGTTAGATAGATTGATTTTTAGGAACAAAAGAGAAAAGTAAAATATTATGTCAGAAAATAACATAGAAAATGGCAAGGTTACAGAAGGAAACAACAAGCCAAAAGATGAACACATATCACATGATAATGAAAATAAATCGCCAAGTTCTCCAGGCAGACGTGATGCACTGAAGGCAATGGCGACTGTGCCTGTGCTAGGAGCAATGGCTTATGGCGTTTATAAGAAGAGCAAATCAGCAAGGATCAGTAAGACTGCTTCTGATATGTTTCGTTTTCCTTCGGAAAACAAGTTGTTTATTCCTAAAATAACTGATGGTGAAACTATTAGAATTGGAATAATTGGAACAGGAATTAGAGGTAAGCAGCTTTTGCAAGCGCTAGGTTTCGGTACACCAGAATATGTTGAAGGGTTGATTCAACAAAATAAAAAGAATTCTTCGAATACTCGTTACCAGGATTTTTTGGATCAGGAGGATCTTAATATTAGGATAACGGCTGTTTGCGATATTTTTGATGTTCATGCAGAAGAAGGTATATCTGCCGGCGCTAACATTAATCGTGAAGGATTGAATGGAAAATATGGCGACAAGCCTAAGAGATATTTGAACTATAAGGAGCTTTTGGCAGCTGATGATGTTGATGCCGTTGTTATCGCTTCGCCTGACCACTGGCATGGTCAGATGGCTATGGATGCTGTTAATGCCGGTAAGCACGTTTATGTTGAAAAACCTATGACATGGACTGTTCCGGAAACATATGCCGTTAGAGAAGCTGTCAAGAGAAACAATAAGATAGTATTCCAATTAGGACATCAGAACAGACAGATTGAGGCTTATGAAAGAGCCAGAGAGATTATAGAAAGAGGTCTTTTAGGACCTGTTTCACTGATTGAAACCGGAACGAACAGAAACGATCCAAATGGAGCATGGGTATATAATATTCATCCGGATGCTAGTCCTAAGACAATAGATTGGAAGCAGTTTGAAGGTGATCCTGATAGGATTAAAGAGTATATGGATTACATGACTTCAGCCGGATTGGCCAAGTATGTTGGTCCTGAGCCTCGCGACAAGTTCAGTTTGGAAAGATTCTTCCGCTGGAGATGCTGGTGGGATTATAGTACCGGTTTGAGTGGTGACCTTTTAACACATGAGTATGACGCTATGAATCAGATACTTAAATTGGGTATTCCTTCATCAGCCACATCATCGGGAGGTGTTTACTTTTTCAAAGATGGGAGGACTGTTCCTGATGTATTGCATACTACATTTGAATATGCCAACAAGAATTTAACCATGCTTTATTCTGCGACTCTTGCCAGTCAATTTAAGAGAACAAGGAAAATTATGGGTCATGATGCAACCATGGAAGTGGGCAGTTCATTAACTGTTACCATAGACCCACGTTCAGAGCTTTATAAAGATAGAATTAACAATGGCACAATAAAAGCCGGTGAGCCCTTCTATCATTATGTTCCAGGTAAGAGCATTGATGCAGTTACTTCAGCTACCGAACTATATTTTGCAGAAAGAGGATTGCTTTATTCTTATATAGGTGGAAAGCGATACAATACTACCTTCTTGCATTTGCGAGAGTGGATTGAAGCAATAAGAACAGGCAGAGATGTGTCATGTGGCATTGATAGAGGTTTTGAAGAAGCTATAACAGCACACATGGGTACTAGAGCATATCTTGAAGGAAGAACCATGTATTGGGATGCTGACAAAGAGGAAATAACAAGAGGATAACATTGTTATTTATCTTTTTTTTGCATAATTTTGCATGGTGTACCTATACTAATGTAAGTTAGTATTTAAATATTATAAAATGTAATTTAATATCTATGACTTCCAGAAGAAATTTTTTAAAGACTATGGGAGGAGTGACTCTTTTGACCATAGTCCCGAGAAACGTGCTCGGAAAAGGGATGATTGCTCCGAGTGACGAGTTGACGAAAGGAATCATCGGTGTTGGAGGAATGGGACGAAATCACATTCGTTATGACAACACAAGAGTAGTTGCTATGTGTGACGTTGACAAGAATCATCTATCGCAGGCGGCTTCAATGGTTAAAGATAAGATTAACCTGTATCATGATTTTAGAGACCTTATTCTTGACCAGAATGTTGATATCGTACATATTGCTACCCCACCCCATTGGCATGGTATAATGTCGATGGAAGCTGCTAAGGCAGGCAAGGATATCTTTTGCGAAAAACCAATGACTAGAACAATTGGCGAAAGTAAGAGAGTTAGAGATGCTATTGCTCAGCATGGCAATATATTCAGATTGAACACATGGTTCCGCTTCAAGGATAACTTTTATGGCCTTGGAACACCTGTTAAACCATTGAAGAGGTTAGTAGACAGTGGTATGCTTGGTTGGCCGTTAAAGGTGACTATTAGCAAACACACCGGATTTGACTGGAAGTTCTACTGGGTGGGCAAGAATCATCTTGATCCTCAACCAGTACCAGAAGAGCTGGACTATGACATGTGGTTAGGCCCGGCACCATACAAGCCATATAATGCTCACCGCGTTCACAGTACGTTCCGTGGTTATTGGGATTATGACGGTGGCGGTTTAGGCGATATGGGGCAACACTACATTGACCCGGTTCAGTATATGCTTGGAAAAGACAACACGAGTCCCGTTAAGATTGAAGTTGATGCTCCTCAACAGCATCCTGATGCTGTAGGTACGTGGCGAAGCATAACATACACTTATGATGATGGTTGTCAGATAGTTCTTTGGGGTGGTGATTATGGAGAACCTAACACTCCATACATTGCAGGACCTAAAGGTAACGTGTACAAGAATTTTGTTTGCGACATACCTGATTGGGAAAAGAAATTGGCTGATTTTCCTCAACCAGAAGAGCAAAACACTGATTTTATTGAGAGCATAAGAACAAGACAAAAGTTTGCTTTGAATGAAATTAACGGTCATAGATCTTGTACGATCGTAAACCAAGGTATTGTTGCTTTACAGCTTAACAGAACATTGGAATATGATCCTGTTAAAGAGATGTTTATTAATGATGATGAAGCAAATAGGTATCTGAACCAACCTATGAGAGCTCCATGGACTATTTAACCTAAGAAACATGAGTAATAAAATGAAAAATATAAGATATCTTATTGTAGCGTTGTGTCTTATTTTTGCAGGTCAGGTAAAGGCACAATTAGCTGAAGGTAGAACGACTTCTACTATTATTGCAGATGCATTAGCACAACTGCCTGCTGAAACGCCAAAGGCTTATGAAGCAGTCATGTCTGACTTGGTGAAAACCGGAGAGGAAGGGATGCTCGACTTGATAGGCAGATTAAATCCTCCCGGGAAAGATAGTAATGAAACGTACGAGTTTGCCATAAATGGTTGGGTTGATTATGTTGCTAAAGATGAAACGAATAGAAAGATAGCAGCAAATGCTTTTGAGAAAGCGTTAAGAGAGCCTTTAGATAAAGATGTTAAGGCTTTTGTGATACGTCAACTTAGGACTATTGGAGATGATGACAACATTGATGTGTTGACAGAGATGCTTGGTGATGAGTATTTGATTTCTCCAGCATCGTTGGCTTTGGCAAGCCTAGACAGTGATATGGCATCACAAGCGTTGCTAAATGCATTGAGAATGACCAATAATGAAGATGATAAAATAGATTTAGTTAATGCTTTGGGGCAAACATCTTTTGAAGCAGCAGAACCTGTTATGTTGGAAATGCTCAATAACAATACTTCAGACAATCTGGAAAAAGTATTGCTGAATGCTTTGGCACATGTTGGTAGTGTAAACTCCATAAAGCCATTGAGAAGCGCTGCAGAAAAATCAGATTTTGATTATGAGAAGAGCAATGCAGTTGCTTCATACACCAAGTTATTGACAAGGTTGAATAAGACTGATAGCAAAGCTGTTGCCAAAGAGGCTAATAAGCTAATGTCTGTAGCGAAGAAGAATGGAAGGAATGATCTGAAAACAACTGCTACCAGCTTGTTGCTTGAACAATCAGATGCCAATAAGAGCAAATCAATCAAGAGTGTAATTAAGGATGGTGATGCTGCTTATTTGACAGCTGTTTTAGATAATTATTATACTAAGCCTGACAGCAAAACTATTGAAGAGGTTGAAAAGGCTGTTGCATCTACAAAATCACCTGAATTGTTGATTCCAATGATTAATTGGGTAGGACGTCACAATACTCCTAATGCCACTACTCTGCTTATTGGACATATCAATTCGACGGACAAAGATGTTCAGAAGGCTGTTGCGAGAAACCTATCAAAGTTAGGTGGTGAAAAATCGCTTCTTGCTTTGGCAGGTATGCTTAAGAGTAATGATTCTGAAACGATAAAGATTGGCAAGAATGCATTGATGAGCTATAAGGGAGATATGTCTTATACCCTTGCATCTGTGTATGACAGCAGTACTGATGAAGGCAAAAAGGCTATTCTTGAGCTTATCTCTGACAGGAAGATGTACAGCCAATACAACTTGGTTTACAATCAGATGTTTTTGGATAATGAGGAGGTTAAGGTTGCTGCTGCAAATACGTTGAAAGATGTATCAAAAGATAGTAACTTACCTGATCTTTTCAATTTGTTGGAGCAGTCGGATGCTAAATATACAAGCTCAATTCAGAATGCAATTACTGCTGCACTAAGCTTCGTTCCAACCGAGGATAGAGCAAAGATAGTAGTTGAGAGAATGAATAAATCCAAAAAACCTGAATTGTATTATAGTGCTTTGGCATCTATAGGCACACAAGAGTCTATTGATGTTATTGCAAATGCGTACGATGGGAATAAGAAAAATGCAGTTATTGATGCATTGGCTTTGTCTGATAATTTCCATGCCATATACCCATTGTTAGACTTTGCAAGAGAAAGTAAAGATAAAGCTGAATTGGAAAGAATTACTAATGCGTTGGTAAGTATGATTAGTAAGTCTGATGAAACAAATACTATTAAATATCTCTACTTAAGAGAGGCAATGCAATTTGCTCAAAATGACAAACAAAAGAATCAAATAATCAGGCAATTAGGTGCTACAGGTCAGTATCAGGCAATGATATTTGTTGCCCCATATATGGATGTTGATGCACTAAAAGAGTCTGCTGCTGTGGCTACAATGAACATCGGAATATCAGATCCTACGTTTGCAGGAGATATAACAACTGAGCTGTTGAATAAAGCTTCAAAAACATTGAGCAATCCTGATGCTAATTATCAACGTCAAAGCATTGAAAAGTATTTGACAGAAAACGGTAGGAAAGGTGGCTGGGTGTCAATGTTTAATGGGAAGAATTTGGATGGGTGGAAAGGATTGGTTGAAAATCCTATTAAGAGAGCCGGAATGAGTAAAAAAGAGATGACCGCCGCCCAAGTAAAAGCTGACGAACAGATGGCTAAAGACTGGAAAGTGGAAAACGGCTTGATAGTATTTGATGGAAAAGGATACGATAACCTTTGTACAGTTAAACAGTATGGAGACTTTGAGATGCTTGTTGATTGGAAACTATTTGAAGGTCCTGAACCAGATGCAGGTATCTACTTGAGAGGTACACCTCAAGTTCAAATGTGGGACACTGCACGTGTAAATGTTGGTGCTGAAGTAGGTTCGGGAGGTCTTTATAACAACAAGGTTCACGAAAGCAAACCATTGAAAGTTGCCGACCAAAAGGTTGGTGAATGGAATAGTTTCTTGATTAGAATGGTTGGTGAAAGAGTTTCAGTTTGGTTGAATGGAGAGTTGGTAACGGACAACGTAATCCTTGAGAACTTCTGGGACAGAGAGCAACCAATATTCCCAATTGAGCAAATTGAACTACAAGCACATGGCAGCAAGGTTGCTTATAGAGATATTTACATAAAAGAAATTGAAAGACCTGAACCATTTATGCTTTCAGAAGAAGAAAAAGCAGAAGGCTTTAAGATATTATTTGATGGTACAAACATGGACGAATGGATTGGCAACAAGGTTGACTACACTTTAGAGAGTGGTACGATAACAGTTTATCCAGGTTCGAGTGCCGGAGGTACAAGAAATCTTTATACAAAAGATGAATATGACAACTTTGTGTTTAGGTTTGAATTTATGCTTACTCCAGGAGCAAATAATGGCCTTGGAATACGTACTCCAACTGAAGGTGATGCTGCATACGTAGGTATGGAACTGCAGATATTGGATAATGATGCTCCTATTTATGAAACTCTTCACAAATATCAATATCATGGTTCAGTTTATGGTGTTATCCCAGCAAAGAGAGGAGCACTAAAACCTGTTGGAGAATGGAATTATCAAGAGGTTATTGCTGATGGCGACCACATCAAGGTGATACTTAATGGTGTTGTAATTGTTGATGGGAATATCAGAGAGGCATCAAATAACGGCACTAAGACTATGGATGGGAAACAACATCCTGGACTTTTGAACAAATCCGGACACATCGGATTCTTAGGTCATGGTTCAAAAGTCAAGTTTAGGAATATCAGAATAAAAGAGTTATAATTTTCAAGATAAATAATGGCCTTTTATAGGGGGATATGTTCTTCAACATATCCCCTATTTTATTGCTTATATGCCTTTGATTATAGTGCAGTATTTTGTATTATTGTATAATAATTAAAGTTTAGTGGTATGAGAAATGCGATTACTATTATTTTGCTGACATTCAGCAGTTTCATAATTTTTGCCCAAGAGAATTTACCTTTTGGAGGGAATAAGCCTATTGTATCTCCAGAGATTCATGAGGACAAATCAGTTACATTTAGATTGTTGGCACCGAATGCCGACACTGTGAAGGTAACAGGTGATTTTTTGCCTTCTGAGGGATGGGCTCCAGGTAGTAAGCTTTTGAAGAAAGGAAATGATGGAGTTTGGGAATATACAACATCTCCTTTGGCACCAGAGCTTTACACATATTCATTTGTGGTTGATGGTTTGCCAATGAATGACCCAAACAATGTCTATTACAGAAGAGATGTGGCTAGTACTTTGAATGTTTTGCTTATTGATGGAGGAAAAGCAAATTATTATAAGGTGAATGATGTACCTCATGGTTCTGTAACAAGACGCTGGTATGAATCAAAGAAGAATGGTATTGAGAGAAGGATAACAATATACACTCCGCCTGAATATGAGAAAGTAAGTGATGATTATCCTGTCTTATACTTACTACATGGTATGGGAGGAGACGAAGAAGCTTGGATGACATTGGGCAGGGCATCGCAAATTATTGACAACTTGATTGCAGAAGGCAAGGCTAAACCTATGATCATTGTCATGCCTAACGGAAATGTTGATCAAGAGGCAGCTCCGGGTGAGTCGAGTTTAGGTTTTTATAAACCGGTGTTTCAGCTGCCTAATACAATGAATGGAAAATATGAAGAGTCATTTGATGAGATTATAGATTTTGTGGATTCCAACTATAGAACTATTAAGAATAAATCGGGCAGAGCTATTGCAGGTTTGTCAATGGGAGGATTCCATTCAATGCAGATTTCGAGATACTACCCAAATACATTTGATTATGTGGGCTTGTTTTCTGCAGCTACAACGCCAAGAGATGGTGCTACTTCGAAGGTATATGAAAACATAGAAGGAACATTGAAAAGACAGAAAGATAATGGGTTGAAGTTATATTGGATTGGAATAGGTAAGGAGGATTTTTTGTATCAGGCTAACAAGGATTATAGGAAAGTTCTTGATGATATGGGCTTTAAATATCAGTACGTGGAATCTGAGGGTGGTCATACTTGGAGGAATTGGAGAGTATATTTGACTGATTTTTTACCATTGCTCTTTAAATGAAACATGGTTTATTTAATTAAGTCTATTTTTTTAAGATTTATATTTAACTATAATAATAATGTTATAAATATTTGATTATGTCAACTACTACTAAAATGTACACGCTTACCCTTAGCAATGTGAAGACTTATTTGCTTGCTACTGCTTTTATTGTTGGTAACTTGCTTCTTCCGCAACTTGCGCATCTTGTTCCACAAGGAGGTTTGATATTCTTGCCTATTTACTTCTTCACATTGATAGGAGCATATAAGTATGGTATTCATGTTGGTTTGTTAACAGCAATATTCTCACCAATAGTAAATAACCTGTTATTTGGAATGCCTGCAGTTGAGGTATTACCGGCAATATTAGTAAAATCTGTCATCTTGGCTATTGTTGCAGCTGTTGTTGCAAAAAGACTTGGAAAGGTTTCGTTGTTGGCATTATTAATAATAGTGCTTTCATATCAAGTTATCGGAACATGTATAGAATGGATAATGGTACAAGATTTTGGTGTGGCAATTCAAGACTTCAAGTTGGGAGTGCCGGGAATGCTTATTCAATTATTTGGCGGATATTTGGTATTAAGAGTATTATCTCGAGTATAAGTATATATTTTGAATTAGGCATTCTGAAAATAAGCTATAAATGCTTTGAATACTTATTGATATCATCAAAATAGACTTGATAATTGCCTTTGTAGCCAATATCAATGTTCCCTTTGACTATAACTGTATGAAGAGAGTTTTGTTTGTAATGCTGTTTTGTGTGACTGCGTTTTTTCAATCATGGGGAAGTGTGAATGACACTATTGTACTTGATGAAGTCATCGTTACCGGTAGTATGCCTAAAGTAAACTTGAGGTATTTGCCAATGAGCGTGTCCGTAGTTTCCAGAGAGAAGATTGAATCGAGAAAAGATCAATCCATTTTACCACTTCTGACTGAAGAAGTGCCGGGATTGTTCATAACTCAGAGAGGCGTCATGGGTTATGGTGTGGCTGCAGGTGCAGCAGGAGGCATGAGTATAAGAGGTGTTGGTGGTACTCCTACATCTGGTGTATTAGTACTTATAGACGGCCATCCACAATATATGGGTATCATGGGGCATCCTCTGGCAGACAGCTATCAATCGATGATGACCGAGCGAGTTGAAGTGGTCAGAGGTCCTGCATCGGTTTTGTATGGTTCCAATGCTATGGGAGGTGTTATAAATATCATTACCAAGCAGCACAATAATGATGGCTGGCGAAACAGTGGCAGGGTTATGTACGGCAGTTATAACTCGCTGAGTGCAGAAGTGTCTTCGGGATGGAAGAAAGACAAATTCAACTCAACATTGAGCTTGGGTTACAACAAATCAGATGGACACCGTGACAATATGGATTTTGAGCAATATAATGGATTTGCTAAGGTCGGTTATGCTATTAATGGCAATTGGAAGTCTTTTGCTGACTTGAACTTGTCAAAGACAATGAGTTCAAATCCAGGCACTATTAAAGTTCCTATTATTGACAACGATGCAGATGTAATAAGAGGTGTCGTTTCTGCCGTATTGGAAAACGAATATTCAAATACTTCAGGTGCTATCAGACTTTTCTACAACTTTGGTAAACACGACATAGATGATGGATATAAGCCCGGAGAGTCACCTAAGGATTTTAGGTTCAATTCCAAAGATAAGATGTTCGGGATTTCTATTTATCAGTCATGCAGTTTATTCAAGGGAAATAACACTACTCTTGGCTTTGATTATCAGCAGTTTGGTGGCAATGCGTGGAATAAGTTCGATGATTCAAATAAAAATATTGACTTGGTCGACATCACTTTGAAAGAATATGCCGGATATCTTAATACTCAACAATCGATATTGAATAACAAACTAACTGTAAATGCCGGAGTCAGACTAGATCATCATGAGATGAGTGGCTCACAATGGATTCCACAATTAGGCCTTACATACACACCCAGCTTATATACCTCTTTTAAAGGTATAGTCAGTAAGGGATTCAGAAATCCAACTATCAGAGAAATGTATATGTTTCCCCCTCAAAATCCCGACTTAGAACCTGAAAGTATTATGAATTATGAGGTGTCTCTATTACATTCATTTGCAACATCAGGAGTCAGTATGGGATTAAATTTATTTTTATTGAAGGGTAATAATATGATTCAAGTGGGCTTTGTTGATGGAAGACCTCTTAACATGAACACTGGTGAAATAAATAACAAAGGTTTTGAGTTGTCACTAAACTACAGGGCGACCCAAAAACTGCTAATGGCTGCTAATTATAGCTTTGTAGACATGGAAAATAAAATTGTTGGCTTCCCGGAACATAAGCTATATTTTACTTGTAGCTATAATGTTGATAGATGGAACTTATCGTCTGGATTACAGTACCTTGGTAACCTTTACACAAGCGTTACTGATGAAATATCTAAAAATGACGCTTGGCTACTCAATGTCAGAGTTAACTATAAAGCTATGAATTGTCTTGATGTATTTTTACGAGGAGAGAATTTACTCGATAGAAAGTACGAAATAAATCATGGCTACCCAATGCCGGGTATAACAATATTCGGCGGTATAGGATTAAATCTCTGAAACAAATAAAATTAACATTTTGATAGAATAAGAGCCCTACGCCCAGTTGCACTGGCATGTGCTAATTGACCACAATGAAATATGTAAACGCCATGAGTTTAATGACTCAGTTTTTTAGACTTCTAATGCATCTGCAATATAAGACTTGGCGGTAGTTAATGGAGGTGAACTTGACGAAATATTCCGCAAAACCATTACTTAAATGTGAGAAATTAGCAAATTTATCAAAACAAAAGACAGAATTAGTTTGGGTCCAAACATTGTTTGATACCAATCTTTTGAGACGACAACATACAATAAATCTAACCTTTCACACCATGTGTAAAAGATACGTAAAATCAAATAAACAGAAAACAAAATCTTAGTGTAGTTTCAGACTCACACTTCTTCCATAATAAAAGCAACAGGGTCTGCCAGATACTCCATTATCTTGTAAATAAATCTGGTAGCTTCTCCTCCATCCACTACTCTATGGTCTACTGTGAGTGATATAGGCATTATATGTCCCACCACAATTTCATCATCTCTAACAATAGGGGTCTTCATTATTCTACCTATACCTAATATACCTGCCTGAGGATAGTTCAACACCGGCGTGGCAAAAATCCCGCCAATAGAACCAAAACTTGTGATGCTGAAAGAACCATCTCTGAGGTTGTCTAAACTCAACTCTCTTGTCCTCGCTTTAGCTGCCAACTCACCTATCTGCTTAGCTATACTAAATATCGACAATTTATCTGCATCTCTAATTACCGGAACTACCAATCCATCAGGTGCATCTACAGCTACTCCTATATGTCTTCTATTTCTAACAATCATGCGATTGTTTTCCATATCAATTTGAGAATTCAACTGAGGATGATGTATCAAAGCTTGCGCCACAGCCTTAACAATAAATGGCAGATAAGTCAAATTTACTCCTTTACTGGCAAATTTATCCTTATATCTCGCTCTGACATCCATCAGTTGCGAAATCTCTATCTCTTCAAACACTGAAATATGTGCCGCATTATGTTTCGCAAACAACATATTCTTTGCTATGGTCTTTCTAATTTGCGTTAATGGCAGATACGTAACATCAGAATTATGATTCATTACATCATCCTTCCGTATTCTACCGGATGGTCCACTGCCTTTCACATCGTTGATATCAACGCCCATACGTTTTGCCAATGCTCTTGCAACGGGTGTAGACAGAACCTTTTTCCTCATATTTTCCAAAAGCCTTCTGTCTTTTTCAAGCTCTCTGCTCGATTCAATTATATCTTTTTCTGATGCTAACTCAACAGTACCTACAACAGAAACTGCTTCATCTTCAGAATCGTTATCGCCATTGTCAGCATCATTTACTTCCTTATCTGCAACCGATTCATCTTTTTCCAAAACAAACTCAACCAAAGGCGAACCAACTTTAACCACCTCACCCACTTCACCATACACCTTTTCTATCACTCCGGCTCTTGGCGATGGTATATCTGCAACGACCTTGTCTGTCTCCATCTGAACCAGTGGGTCTCCCACTCTAACACTATCACCTGCTTTAACAAACCATTCTAAGATAGTTCCTTCTTCCAATCCCTCACCTAAATCAGGAAAATTAAATATATATTTCATTCTATGAATATTAGAATTTATAACTACGTTCTATTTCATACAAGATTCTGCTCGAATCAATCATGAAATACTGCTCTCCTTGAGCAAGCGGCACTATTGTATCAAATCCCATAACTCTCTTTGGAGGTGCCTCCAGATATTCGAAAGCTTCTTCATTTGCCACAGCAACCAACTCCGAGCCAACACTAAACGATCTGTTTGCCTCTGCTACAGCCAACATTCTTCCCGTTTTCCTCACCGACTCTCCTACAGTTTCTCTATCAATAGGATATATTGACCTTAAATCTATCACCTCCACCGAAACACCTTTTTCTTCAGCCATTTCAGCTGCTCTCAGGCTCTCCCTGACCATGGCTCCAAATGCAACGACAGTAACATCGCTACCCTCTTTAACTACTCTTGCCTTATCCAAAGGCAAACTAAACTTATCTTCCGAAACCTCTTGTTTTATTGCCCTATAAATACGCTTGGGCTCCATAAATACTATTGGGTCATCACTCTCTATTGCCGATATCAACAACCCCTTTGCATCATGTGGCGTTGATGGAACCACAACTCTCAATCCTGGTATATGAGCAAAGAATGCCTCGGGACTATCCGAGTGATGCTCCAACGCATTAACACCTCCACCATAAGGAAACCTTATTACCATCGGAACCTTAAATTTTCCTCTCGTTCGGTTCTGCATACGCGAAACATTGGAAACTATCTGATTGAATGCAGGAAATGTAAATCCATCAAACTGTAGCTCAACAACAGGTCTCAAACCCGACAAAGACATACCTAGCGCAGTACCAACTATCCCCGACTCTGCAAGAGGCGAATCGAATACTCTTTTTTCTCCAAAATGCTTCCGCAATCCTTCCGTAACTCTGAAAACTCCACCTTCAACGCCAACATCCTCACCATAGACAACCACACTATCATCCTCTTTCAGCTTAATATAAAGTGCATTATTAATAGCCTTCACCATCGTCATCATGCTCATCTCTGTACCTCCTTCCATTTCAAGAACTCCTCATACTCCTCCTTCTGACGTACCAACTCAGCAGGCTTATCACTATACATATAATCAAACACATCATCCAAAGGATAACTCTTACCCTCCTCAGCTTCCATGAACAATCTATTTATTTCTTCTTTATATTCTACTCTGAGCATTTCCTTATCGATATCCCAAATATCTGTTGCACTCATATATTTCTCCAATCTAATCATCGGATCATAATCAGCCCAACGCACTTCTTCTTGCTTGTCTCTATATTTCGACGGATCATCTGATGTCGTATGCGCACCCATCCTATATGTATATGCCTCAATCAGCATAGGGCCTTTACCTGAAGCACAATGCTCTCTTGCAGTCTGATATGCCATATACATCGCAAAAAAATCATTCCCGTCTACCTTAATGCTCGGCACTCCAAAACCAATCCCTTTTACCGCCAAATTTATGGCCTTCGTCTGTTTGCTCACAGGAACTGATATTGCATATTGATTATTCTGTATGGTAAATACAACAGGTGCCTCCCACAAAGCAGCAAAATTTAAACTCTCACTAAAGTCTCCTTCCGATGTGCCACCATCACCCACAAAAGTGAAAACTACATCATCAAGATTCATGTATTTCAAGGAGTAGCCTATTCCCACAGCATGATGAAGTTGTGACGCTATAGATATGGCAATAGGCAATGTATTATGGGCGTTAGCAAAACATCCTCCACGCTCACTTCCTAAATAGAAAAGAAACATATCTTTCATTGTAACACCTTTTGAAAGCAACGTTCCCATTTCCCTGAACGAAGGGACCAACCAATCATCGTGACTGATGTTCATACCGGCAGCCACGTGTATTGCCTCCTGGCCTAAATTAGGTGTGTAAGTGTACATACGCCCTTGGCGCTGATACGAGATAGCCAGCTCATCGGCCACTCTCTCATAAAGCATCTTACGATAAGCCTCTTTTATCTGTTCATCATCTAAATCGGGAAACAACGAATCGTTGACAATACTTCCGTCTATGTCAACGATCTTCAATATCTTATTATCCAGAGGATTATAGTCATTGAGTTTATCAGGTAAATTATTATATATCATTCATTCGAACTTTATTTATTGCAAATCAATTAATAGCTTAAGCTGTGATCAAATCAAAACTATAACATCAAAATGCATAAATAGTTTGTATACGAAATCATGTTATTATTCATTTTCTTCTTTTATTAACACTCCTTTAAGCCTTGATCTACTCGCCTCAATAATCATGTCTACAGTTTTTTCAATACCAAATTTAGATGTATCAACAGTCATATCGTATTGATTCATATCATCCCAATGCTTACCTGTATAACGCAGACTATAACTGTCTCTTTCATAATCATTTGTAGCCATGACTTTATCTGCCAATTCCGGTCTGACCATATAATTCCACATCACTCTCTTTCTTCTAAAATCGTCGTCAGCATGCACAAACACATTAAATAAATTCTTGTGGCCTTTGAGTATGTAATTCGCCGAACGCCCTACGATAACACATGACTCACTCGCTGCAATTTTCCTAATAACCTCAGTCTGAGCAATAAACAACTTATCATTAGGAGGTATAACCTCATTAGTGAAAGCATAATTGTTTATGTACAATCTATCCAACAATCCGTAAGGAACCCTTTGCTCATATTCCTCAACATACTCGGGTGTAAACCCTGTTGCAATGGATGTCAAATCAATAAGTTTACTATCGTAAAAAGCAACTCCCAATTTCTTTGCTATCAGTTCGCCAACCTCATGACCTCCGCTTCCATATTGTCTGGCAATTGTTATAACAAATTTGTTCGTTGTCATGTATGGCTCCAAATCCGCATCCGACAAAGCCTTCTTCGATTCCAAATAATCAAACCATCTAATATTCTTCTGAAAAAAACGGACTATAACTCCCACGAATATAGCAGCAATTATAGTACCTTCTCTAACGCCTGCCAAACCGCCTGTAAATACAAATGCCAAAATAATAGCAATCAACACAACTGAGATATCCATGCCCACCTTCGTCTTACCAAAATCCTTATCATACGTATCCGAGATAACGAAAGTCAGGCCATCGCCAGGTAAATATCCTATATCCGACTTAAGCTCAAGGAATACTCCGAAAGCCATAGCAAAACAGCTCCAGACAATCGTCAGCAACTGCATCCAATATCCGCTCATAACCAAACCTTTGGTCAAAAACAAGTTGAAGTCAATAAACAAACCAAACAATATCAACAGCGGTATCTGTATATACTGAGTGAAACTGAGCTTTCCTTTCAAAATAATTATCTGAATCAACAGCATCAATAAGTTGAAAATAATAGTAAAAGTACCCACTGTTAAATTAGGTATAATCAAACTCAGGACATACGGCACCGATGCAATAGGTGTCGTCCCCAAATCCGATTTTATTGACATTGCAACTCCATGTGCTATAACAAATATACCCAATAACAGTAAAATTGTTCTTTCCCTTTTCATAACTCAATAAATCATTAACAACTAATACTCATGTTAAACAAAAAACAGACTCCTCTCCTTTCACTCTTATAACCTAAAAATAGAGAATAAAATATACTCATAATATCCACTACTCTACTCTACAAATATATCAAAAGATGATTATATAACGAAGTTTTATTTCATCTATTTTTCAACAAATGAACATTATTATTTAATACACGTTTTAACAATTGAGTATAAACTTCAAAACATAAATATGAAAAAATATTTACTACTATTCATATCATTCTCATTTCTTTTATTCATCAGTTGTAACAAAAAATCCAAGCAATCCGATAACTACATCGAACCCAACGATACAATACCTGAAACTACGAAGGTAGAACCAAAAAAAACTCTTGCTCCTGAAGATATAGACTTTCAAAAAGACATTCAATACGAAAAATATACTCTCGAAGACGAATATCCTTACAAGGATACGGTCAGACAATTCCAATGGGATAAGATAAAAGAAAAGATTGCGCACATCGAAAACGAACTTAACATAGACGACCCACATGAGCAACGAATTGGTATACTGAGCAACTATAAAAACATTAACGGCGAAGCACCGACAATTCCAAATTTCGTGCGTGACGAGTACAAAATGGTAGCCGATGAGTATGGTGTACAACGCTATCAATCAGTCCCTCTATACACTGTTGAAGACACCACTCACGTACGATATGGTCGCGATGGCTGGATTGCCAAAATCGTAGGTAGCGACTCAGCCGAAATGATTCAAATACATGGTGTTTCTTTCGACGGCAATTACCTGATTCCCAAGAAATACCTTATTCAATGGGGAACTGACCTACACTTTGATAAAATCATCGCTGTTGATGTAACCAATCAAAATATATCAACTCTGCAGAAGAACGATAAAACGTGGCAAATCTTAAGCATGAATCCTTCCACAACAGGTGTTCACAACCCACCTTATGCTCGCGAAACGCCCTTAGGCATATTCGCAGTACAGGAGAAAAAAGAAAAAATGTATTACACAAAAGATGGCTCGAGCGAAATTGCAGGATACGCACCATATGCATCAAGATTCAGCAATGGCGGATACATACACGGGGTACCTTCTCAGCTTCCACGAACCAGTATCATCGAATACAGCCAATCGCTGGGAACGACTCCTCGATCGCACATGTGTGTCCGAAATGCTTCATCACACTCAAAATTTATTTACGATTGGGCAGCGGTTAAAGAATCCATCGTCGTTGTGATTGATTAACATTCACTTAATACAAAAATATTATCTTTGGGTGTAATTAATAATATACACCCATGCGTAAGATCATAGCAACATCAGTTTTTATTATTGTAACTGCTCTTATCTTCCCTATTGGAAACAGTTACAACGTTCCAATCACGCCAATTACACAAAGACTGGAAGATGAAACCGAAATATTATTCAACCAAATGAAACTTGATGGCATTGTTGATTATAAAGCTTTTAAGTCGGCATATAAAGGATTCAAAAAGTTAAATAACAACAATAACAATCTCCTAACTATAATTGATTTTAATTTACCATCAACCCAAAAACGTCTGTTCGTACTCGACCTTGCCAACAAGGAATTACTATACACCTCATACGTGGCACACGGACGAAACAGTGGTGAAAATTATGCAACATCATTCTCAAACATCAATGGGTCATACAAGAGTTCTTTAGGATTCTATCGCACCGCCGAGACCTACAATGGTGGTAATGGTTACTCCCTTCGCCTCGACGGACTTGAAAAAGGTATAAACGACATGGCACGTCCAAGAGCAGTCGTCATCCATGGTGCCAACTACTGCAGCGAAAGTTTCATCAAATCCACCGGCAGATTAGGTCGCAGCTTCGGTTGCCCTGCCCTGCCCAATCAGCTGAACAAGCCAATAATAGATAAAATAAAAAATGGTTCCATACTATTCATATTTGCCGACAACTCTGAATACAATCAGCAAACAACCATCATATAAGCTACTGAAGATAACTTATCATCTCTGAAGGTATAACCCCCAATAACAATATATAGAAAGAGGGCTGAGAATAAAATCTCAGCCCTCTCCTATTTTGTCTGACAAGCAATATCTGCATCACATGCCGGCTTCCATTTTAGCAATCTCATCCAAGTTGCCTTTGGCATCAGCATCACCCTTTGCAGCAGCACGATTGAAGTAATCCTTAGCCTTTGCCATATCACCCATTCTTGCGTAAGCAACTCCCATGTTATTCCAAACTCTGGAATCGCTTTCAATTCTTTTCAAACGATCCACAGCAGCCTGATTGTTGCCACCCTCAATGTCGGCAGCAGCACTATTCAATATTGCAATAGGCTCGTCTGGATACAATCTTGTAGCTATGTCAAAAACCTCTTTAAACTCCTTGCTGTCTGCAGGATATGTCTGAGCAACCAGATACATCTCGTTCAAGCTCAACAATTTAGGATTAGTTCTAATTATCTGCTTGGCCTCTTCCACATCAAATGCCCTAACATTGTAAGAAACAGTATATTCAGTACGACGCACCTGTGGATAATAGTTATTCAACATAGTTTTATATGTTGAACCACCTGAAAGCTTTTTCAGTTCAGCATCTCTTGCGTCGGGATTGTCAACATTATCGATGATTCGCAAAATCGCGTCTTTGTCTGCAATGTATGATGCTTCAATCACCTCGCGAGTTTTTGTCCAGTCTTCACCATAACCCACAACCTTCATCCTGTTACGTGGAACATTGTGCTTGCCACTCAGGTAATCAGCAAAAGAGTTTGCTCTTCTCTCTGATAGAGCTTGATTGTATGCCATGCTTGCTTCAGGAGATGCATAACCAACAATCTCTATATCACTTACTGTCAAATCTTTGTTATTCACAATATCCCCAACAATTCTGTCGGCTTCAGCCAAAATAGCAGCATTGTTCATATAGCTTCGATCCAAGTCATGCTTAGCTACCCTGAAGTTCAATGTTGCAGTATATTTGTCTGCCCTTGCTTTCACAGGCTCAACCTCCGGAACAATGTAAGTCAGTTTATATACCGGCACGTATGGTTCATTATACACACGTGCAATCAACAATAGCTCATCGCTACGCACATCACAATACGCACAACCGGTCACATCCTCAGTTATCTTGATGGACGCATCTTTCATCCACTCCTCAAAAGGAATAGTGATAGAATAGCCTATGCTCTGTTCAGTTCCGTTCTTACGCTTTAAAACAGCTTTCGGAGTCGTTTCAAATGGCAGTGGGTTGTTCAACGCAACAGCTCTGTCGACAACTTTCTGCCTTCTTCCACCATTTACTACAACAGTAGACAACGATTTGCTTTCAGTTCCTTTGTTAGAAATCAAGATCGGTGTCAATGTCAACATCTCATTACTCTTTATGGTCATGTCGTTAAACACCAAATCCATTTTAAATATTAAGCTGTTATTTTCTTTAACAGCACTGTAATTCTCAACTCTAACCTGGTCCATGAATACACTTTGGCCGTACGATGACAAAACAATCGTCAAACCAAGTACCATTGTAAATATATATCTTAATATCTTCATAACAACCTATTTGAAAAAGTAAATTAGTGAGACAGCTGCTTTTGTAACACCCCAATAATTGTAATGCCCATCATCAAGTTTTGTGCCACAAGTGCCACAAGGATATTTGTCATATTCAATTCTTGCATATCCGCCACCAATACTGGTCTCAAAGTTCCATCTCGGACTCAATATCCACTGATAACCCACACTGATGCCACCACCATACAAATAACCCTCATATCGGTGATCTTTGAACTTATCCAATCTGCCCACAGGAATATCCCAATTACCTATGTTGAACTGAGCTCCGTGTGCATGCAATCCTATGAATGTTCCGTTAAATTTCTCACAGAACCAATACCTCAGCTCAGGCTGAACGAGCCAATGTTTAGCTTTCTTATTGTCATTAAACTCCCACAAGTTGAAACCGGCACCCACCTCAAGCGTGGACTTGTTGCTCAATCCAAGTTCCATTGCCAAATTGGGCGAAGCTGCCGCACCCCAATATGCAAAATTCGTCTTAACGCCAACCTTCTGTGCCTGTACTGATGTCAAACACAACGCCGAAATACAGAAAACCAGCATTATTGCTCTAATTTTAGATGACATACTTTTTATTATATATTAATAATTTAATTGATATCCGCTATTTAATCGCAAAGATAGGAAAAATATCATCTTAGATATTACATAATAGGGACACAATATTACATAATAGGGACATTATTTTTAACACTTACACACACATTAAAAACACATTGAAAAATATTAAACATCCCCATAGGAAGTATATGAAGCACGCAATCACTGCGGACTTATAACATCATACAGAGGATTTTTCACGTTCGCTCTTTAGTTCCGAGATGCTCTTGCCAAAATATTTTTCACAATAGTCATTTAGGTGGCTGTATGAAGAAAAGCCCAGCTTGTTGTGCAACTCAGATATGTTGTTACTCTTATAAATCTCGAGCTTTATGCTCTGCATTCTCCTCTTCTGCATCCACTGCTTGGGAGTCTCATCAAAATATTTCTTAAAGTTTCGTGTCAATGTTTTTGTGGACATATTGAACTTGTCTGCAAGATCTGAAACTGTATCAATACCTGAAAGATCCATGCTTACATGCTTCAAAAAATCGTTGTACCCCGAAATCATCCTATAAAAGAAAGCTCCGTTTTCCTCTTTGGTGTAAAAGCATCTCATCAAGAAAAACCATTCACTCTGCTTTATGTCGTAAAGGTGCTGGCACATTATCATATTATCCATGTAAAACTTCAACTGTTTTAGATAATTCTGCAATGGTTCACGTATAGGCAATGATGGAATAAATTCTTTGCGATCGGGCAAGTATCCTTTAAGCTTCATCAGGTTGAACTCATCACACATTATCTTGGGCCTTTCAAACGACAGGAGTATAAACTGAGCGTCCTCCTTAACTTCAAGTTCAAAAGGTTGCTTATAATCCAATGAGTACATATTATTTTCGCTTATTGGGAAAGGCTTCTTGCCCTTCAACAACAGATCTAATGCGCCTTGCATAACGAAAATAAACGAAAAGCCTTTCGGCAACTCTTTCACTATCCTATATCCTGCCTTCAAGTCGAAAGGTTGAAAAATACACTCATCTCCCTTTTGATAGTTACTGCAATGTAAATGCTCATCCAAATAGTTAATTCCTGACATAACTCCTCCTATATTTTTTCCTATCGCAATTTAAGATAATTTTATCTTTAATCAAAAAAAATACTGAATAAATTTACCTTTTGCCAATTCATACTACTATTTAATACACATTTTGACAAAAAAAGTTCAATTATTCCAATAATATCTTACATGAATATTTAAAATTTTCACACTATAAGATGACACAAAACATACTTACACCCAAACTTCGCAATATCTCCTTCGGATTATATATACGAAAACGTATACATAAGCAGGAGAAAATATGGCTCGAAATGGGATCTGAAAGACGGATAAACAAAATTGTGATATTTAATTGTAATGCCATGCACTAAACAATAAAATGCTATTAGTTGCACTATTATGTATGTGGCAACATTGTCATTGATAGGTGTATGATAATCTGATTATTGCTCAGAGAACAAATCTTGTTTTTGAAAATTGAAAGAATAAGATTATTTTTGCATTCTTGTAGAAAAAGTTTCACCGGAAGGGTGAAAATAATGAATATTGAAATTATAAACCATTCATAATGAAGTCAACGCTAAATAAGAAAGACGATATCAATGCAACTATCGTCATAGAGCTTGAGAAAGCTGATTATCAAGAACAAGTAGACAAGTCACTTAACCAATTGCGCCATCGTGCCGACATCCCCGGCTTTAGGAAAGGAAAAGTACCTAAAGGAATCATACAAAAAATGTATGGCAAATCGGTGTTGGTGGACGAAATCAACAAGATTGTGTCTGAAGAAGTTGCAAATTATATTCGAGACAACAATGTGAAGGTTTTGGGTGAGCCTCTGCCTGACAACAGCGAGGACAAGATGGTGGATTTGGACAAGGATGAGAACTATGTTTTCCATTTTGATGTAGGTCTTACTCCGGAGTTTGAGATGCCGGTGGATAAAAGCATAGAGCTGACCAACTATATTGTTGAGTTGGAAGATGATTTGCTCAACAAGCAAATTGATGCATATAAGCAGAACTTTGGCAACTATCTGAAGGTGGAAGAGGAATCTGTAGACACAGACCTTATTAAAGGTGTGCTTACCGAGCTTGAGAATGGAAACGTCAAGGAAGGTGGAAAAGTTATCGAAAACGCTATTATAATGCCTTCATACATTAAGGATGAGGAAATAAAGAAGAGTTTCATAGGGGCCAAAGTGGGCGACAAAGTAGCATTTGACCCAAAAAAGGCTTACGAAAACAATATGGCTGAGGTTGCTTCTCTATTGCAGACTACAAAAGAGGATGCTGAAAAAATAGATTCAGAGTTCAGCTTTGAGATAAATGAAGTTACTCGTTTTCAGGAGGCAGAGATTAATCAGGAGCTTTTTGACAAAGTGCTGGGCGAAGGCGCAGTGACAACAGAAGAGGAGTTCAGAAACAAGGTAAAGGAAAATCTTGAAGCACAGTTTAGGCCTAATGCCGACCATCTTATCAATCACGAAGCAAGAGACATTATTGTGGAACGAATGAAAGATGTTAAGTTCCCCGATGAGTTTTTGAAGAGATGGTTGAAAGAAACAAACGAAGGCCGAAGCGACGAAGATATAGAAAAGGATTACCCTCTACTTCTTGAAGATTTGAGATATCATGTGGTAAGACAACGCATTATTGAAGACAACGAGTTGAAAGTTGAGTCTGAAGAAATTGATGAGTTGGCAAAAGATGTTGCAAGAGCTCAGTTTGCACAGTACGGCATGAGCAATCTGCCTGACGATATGTTGCAAAACTACGCTAAGTCGCTGCTAGAAAATCAAGAAACTGTGAGAAATCTGTTTGACAGAGTACTCGACAACAAAGTACTTGACTGGTTGAAAGAAAATGTTACAGTAATTGAAAAGAAAGTTTCTACTGAAGAGTTTAATAAGATTGTAACAGAACACTCACACAAGCATGACGAAGATGCTGATGGTGAGCATGTACATGATGAAACTGACGAACATAACGAAGAGGCAGCCGAAACAGAAACTAAAGATTTAGACAAAGAAGTCAAAAAGGCTGAAAAAGAAGAAAATAAGAAAGCCAAAAAAGAGAGCAAGAAAGAGGCGAAAGAGGAGAAAAAAGACGAAGATGAGAGCCAAAAGGCTTAATGATTTTTTTTGGTCCAATATTTGCAGTGATGTATCATATATAGAACATCGATTGTAAAATAACAAAAAAAAAGGATTTTATGGACAACGAATTTAGAAAATATGCAGTTAAGCATTTGGGCATGAGTGGCTCCAGATTAGATAGTTATATGAAGATAATGAGTAGTGGTGGATATATTTCTCCCACTATTATTGAGGAGCGCCAAATGAATGTGGCTCAGATGGACGTTTTTTCACGTCTTATGATGGACCGCATAATTTTTCTCGGCACCGCTATTGATGACTACACCGCAAATGTAGTTCAGGCACAATTACTTTTCCTTGACTCATCAGACCCAGGTAAAGATATATCAATATACATAAACTCACCCGGAGGTGTTGTTTATTCGGGATTGGGCATATATGACACAATGCAGTTTATCTCCAGCGATGTGTCAACGATATGCACCGGCATAGCAGCATCAATGGCTGCAGTGTTGTTGGTGGCAGGACAGGATAAAAAACGTTATGCTTTGCCACACTCCAGAGTTATGATTCACCAGCCTATGGGAGGTGTACAAGGTCAGGCATCTGATATTGAGATTACTGCAAGAGAGATTGCAAAATTGAAGGAAGAACTTTACACCATTATTTCAAAACACTCAGGCAAACCTATTGAAGAGGTTTATCGTGACGGTGACAGAGATTTCTGGATGACTGCATCAGAGGCTAAGGAGTATGGAATGGTTGACGAGGTGTTGTTAAAGAATAAAAAGGGTTAAACCGAATGGCAAAAAAAGGTTACGGTGAGAATATATGTAGCTTTTGTGGAAGGAGCGAATCAGAAACTAATCTATTGATTTCGGGCGTTTCGGGCTATATCTGTGACATGTGTGCAGAGCAAGCTTACGAAATTGTACACGAACATCTGAATAGCAGAAGCAAGAGCGACCATGGGCTAAACTTGGAAACATTGCCTAAACCGAAAGAAATCAAGGCGTTTTTGGATCAGTATGTAATTAAACAAGATCACGCTAAGCGCTTTCTATCGGTTGCGGTGTATAATCACTATAAACGCTTGTTGCAAAAAGGCAAGAACGATGATGTGGAAATAGAAAAGTCAAACATCATCATGGTTGGTGCAACGGGAACAGGTAAAACACTTTTGGCTAAAACCATTGCACGAAAGCTGGCAGTGCCTTTCACCATTGTTGATGCTACTGTTTTGACAGAAGCGGGCTATGTGGGTGAGGATATTGAAAGTATATTGACCCGACTGCTTCAGGTGGCAAACTACGACGTTAGTGCTGCAGAGAGAGGCATAGTTTTCATCGACGAAATTGATAAGATTGCACGTAAAAGTGACAGTCCATCAATAACCAGAGATGTAAGCGGTGAGGGAGTTCAGCAAGGGTTGCTAAAGTTGCTCGAGGGGTCAATAGTAAATGTTCCGCCACAGGGAGGTAGGAAACACCCCGAACAGAAGATGATTCCTGTTGATACGAAACATATCTTGTTTATTTGCGGTGGTGCCTTTGATGGTATCGAGAAGAAGATAGCACAGAGGATGAACACACGTGTAGTGGGTTATGCATCTAGCAAGAGCAAAGCTGACATCGACAAAAATAACATGTTGCAATATATCACCCCTATGGACCTTAAGGCTTTTGGATTGATTCCGGAGATTATCGGAAGATTGCCAATACTCACATACCTTGAACCTCTGGACCGCGATGCACTATTGAGGATATTGGTGGAGCCAAAGAATTCTATCATCAAACAGTACAAGAAGTTATTTGAGATAGATGGCGTGAAACTGACTTTTGAAAAGAAAGCACTTGAATTCATAGTAGATAAGGCTATAGAGTTTAAACTTGGTGCCAGAGGTCTGCGTTCGATAGTTGAGGCAATTTGCATCGACGACATGTTTTCGTTGCCTTCTGAAGATAAAGATGAATTAGTTATTACTGAAGAATATGCTAAAAAGAAGTTAGAGAGTTCCAACATGGAACACATGAGAGTGGCATAAGATTATATAGCATATTTTTTCATATTGCACATAAAGAACGCATGGTAATTCATGCGTTTTTTTATTAAAAAAATGTGGCATTCAATTGTATCTTTTAATACTTTTTTCTATCTTAGTAGATGATAATAGAGCCACATGTAGAAAATGTTTATGATTTGTTTGGTTGTTAATAAGAAATTGTTTCCTACATTTGTATAGAGCTTGTGATGTTTTTATAATTAATGTTTGTTGTTTGCTGAATGCAAGATAAAAGTATTTTATATGACGGCTTAAAGAAGTTTTTCGGGTTTGATACGTTTAAGGGTAATCAGGAGAGAATAATTGAAAGTATCATGGCCGGACAGGACACATTTGTACTAATGCCTACAGGCGGTGGCAAATCGCTTTGCTATCAGCTGCCGGCATTGCTTATGGATGGTACTGCCATTGTTATATCACCATTGATAGCTTTGATGAAGAATCAGGTAGACGCTATACGTAACTTTTGTGAAGAAGATGGCGTTGCACACTTTCTTAATTCGTCGCTCAGCAAGTCGGAAATTGAGGCAGTGAAGGAGGATGTAATCAGTGGCAAGACAAAGATGCTTTATGTGGCACCGGAGTCGCTGACCAAAGCGGACAACATTGAGTTTTTGCGTTCTGTCAACATATCGTTCTATGCTGTAGACGAAGCTCACTGTATATCAGAATGGGGGCACGACTTCAGACCTGAGTATAGAAGAATAAGACCGATAATAAATGAGATATCGGAACGTCCCATCATTGCGCTGACAGCAACAGCAACACCTAAGGTTCAGGATGATATTCAGAAGAACCTGAACATGACAGAAGCGGTAGTCTTTAAGTCTTCGTTCAACAGACCAAACCTTTTTTATGAGGTAAGACGCAAGACTGACCATGTGGATAAGGACATTATAAAGTTTATTTTGCAACAGGGCAAAAAGTCGGGTATTGTATACTGCATGAGCAGGAAAAAGGTTGACGACTTTGCAAAGATTTTGCAGGCCAACGACATAAGGGCTTTGCCCTATCACGCAGGCATGGATGCTGCCGTAAGAAGCAGAAATCAGGATGCCTTTTTGATGGAAGAAGTTGAGGTTATAGTGGCAACTATTGCGTTTGGCATGGGTATCGACAAGCCAGATGTGAGATATGTTATTCACTATAACATACCTAAGAGTTTGGAAGGTTATTATCAAGAGACCGGGCGCGCAGGACGCGATGGTGGCGAAGGCAGATGTATCGTTTTTTATTCGAGGAAGGACTTGGAGAAACTGGACAGATTCATGCAGGGCAAGCCGGTATCGGAACAGGAGATTGGCAAACAGTTGCTGTTGGAGACCGCCTCATACGCAGAAACTAACGTTTGCCGAAGGAAAGTGCTTTTGCACTACTTTGGCGAAGATTATGATATTGATAATTGCGAACATTGTGACAATTGTTTAAATCCAAAGATTAAAGTGGAAGCTAAAGAATTATTGGTTACAGTATTGGAGGCCATTTCTGCACTAAAAGAAAAGCAGAAGGCTGATTACGTTATTGATTTCTTGGTCGGTAAAGAGACTGCCGACATAGAAAATTATGGACACGACGAGCTTGAAGAGTTCGGCTTGGGTGCTGACGAAGAAGAAAGCGTGTGGGAATCTATCATTCGTCAGGCTTTGTTGGATAATTATTTGAAAAAGGATATTGAGAATTATGGTATCCTTAAGATTACGAAGAAGGGGAAAGACTTCTACAAGAAACCTCATTCGTTTATGGTCACTAAGGACGACGAGGAGGATGAAGACATGCCTGACTTGGATGCTGAAGATACTGATGCTATGGTCGGAGGTTCAAGTGGCGGTGCTGCTGACCCCGTGCTGTTTTCTATGATGAAAGACCTAAGGAAGAAGCTGTCGAAAAAGCTTGATGTACCTCCTTACGTTATATTCCAACCTTCATCATTGGAGGCAATGGCAACATCTTACCCTATCACTATTGAGGAATTGCAGAACATTCCAGGTGTCGGTGTTGGTAAAGCAAAGAAATATGGCCAAGAATTCTTGGACTTGATAAAGAGACATGTTGAGGAAAACGATATAACACGCCCTGATGATTTGAGAGTCAAGACGGTTCCAAATAAATCTAAGCTTAAAGTTTCGATAGTTCAGGCTATAGACAGAAAGGTGGCTTTGGATGATTTGGCTGAATCGAAAGGCATGGACTTTGATGAAATGCTTGACGAGGTTGAGGCTATAGTTTATTCAGGGACCAAGATAAACATAGATTACTTCTTGCATGAAGTTATTTCGCAGGATGTCATTGATGATATTTACGCTTACTTCAAAGAGGCAGAAACGGATGACCTGGAACATGCAATGAAGGAATTGCCGGAGTATGAAGAGGAGGAAATCAGACTTGTGCGTATTAAGTTTTTCTCAGAATTAGCTAATTGATAATAACCTTTAAAGTAAAATATTTATGTCTCCCAATGTGGTTCGGTTCATGTTAGAATTGGGAGTGAGGTGACATGAGGTATTTGCAGAATATAAACAGTCCTAAAGACTTGAAGATGTTGGATATTGACCAACTGGTCGAGGTATGTGATGAATTGAGACAATTCATAATAGAGCAGTTGTCACACAATCCGGGACATCTGGGTTCCAGCTTGGGAACCATTGAGTTGACAGTGGCTTTACACTATTTATACAATACGCCTTATGATAGAATTGTGTGGGATGTTGGTCATCAAGCATACGGACACAAGATATTGACAGGCAGGCGGGATAAGTTTGGCACCAACCGTAAGTTGGGAGGGTTATCAGGGTTTACAAACCCTGCGGAGAGTGAGTATGACACATTTATTGCCGGGCATGCATCAACATCTATATCAGCGGCATTGGGTATGGCGGTTTCTGCCAACTTGAAGAAGGAAAAAAGACATATTGTTGCTGTTATCGGTGATGGTTCAATGACAGGCGGACTTGCCTATGAAGGTCTTAACAATGCATGCTCTCAACCAAACAATCTGCTTATTATACTTAATGATAACAACATGTCAATCGACAATAATGTTGGTGGCATAAAGGACTACTTGGTGAAGCTGACAACATCTACTCAGTATAACTGGGTAAGAAACAGTGTGTATCAAGGATTTAAGAGGCGTAAGCTGGTATCGGAACAGGATAAGAATACGGTGTTGAGATTTAACAACAGCATGAAGGCTTTGTTGACTAAACAACAAAACATGTTTGAGGGTTTCAACATTAGATATTTTGGGCCTGTTGATGGGCACGACTTGCCGGGTTTGATTCGCATCCTTAGAAACATAATGAACATGGAGGGCCCGAAACTGTTGCATATCAAGACTGTTAAAGGTAAAGGATATAAACCGGCAGAGAAGTCGGCAACAATATGGCATTCGCCCGGTATTTTTAACGCGTTGACAGGAGAGCGTTTGGTCAATAATAGTGATGGGCAACCCCCACTCTATCAAGATGTGTTTGGGCACACTCTGGTGGAGATGGCAAAGAAGAATAATAATATTGTGGGGGTGACACCGGCTATGCCTACCGGTTCATCTATGATATATATGATGAACGAGTTTCCCAACAGGGCATTTGATGTGGGTATTGCAGAAGCACACGCAGTAACGTTCTCGGCCGGAATGGCCAAGGAGGGTTTGATACCGTTCTGCAACATCTATTCTTCGTTTATGCAAAGAGCTTATGACCAAGTGATTCATGATGTTGCCATTCAGAAACTTAAGGTGGTGATGTGTCTCGACAGAGCGGGACTGGTTGGTCAGGACGGGCCAACACATCATGGCGTTTTTGACCTTGCATATTTGAGACCTATTCCCAACTTGGTGATTAGTGCACCAATGAACGAGCATGAATTGAGAAACTTAATGCACACGTCGGTATATGGTAATGAAGGTCCGTTTGTTATCAGATATCCTCGCGGACATGGAGAGATTGTGGATTGGAAGAACGAACCGAAGCTACTCACCATCGGCAAAGGAAGGAAACTAAAAGATGGAAACGATATGGCTGTATTGTCAATAGGAACTATTGGAAATAACGCATCAAAAGCCATTGCAGAAGCCGAGAAACAAGGTGTAAGTGTTGCGCATTATGATATGGTGTTCTTGAAACCTATAGACGAGGATATTCTTAGAGAGGTGGCAAATAAGCATAAAAAAATAATCACCATTGAGGATGGAACAATAAACGGGGGTCTGGGGTCAGCAGTAGTGGAATTCTTGGCAGACAATGGTTATAAAAATATCAATGTTAAGAGAATAGGAATCTCGGATTCTTTTGTAACACACGGGAGTGTGGGAGAACTACAGAAACTTGTGAAGATAGATGCAGACAGCATATTTGAAGAGATAATGCGGATGAAAAATATTTAGACTGGTATGAATATTTTGATAGCCGGAGCAGGTGCGGTTGGTAGGCATCTGGCTAATCTTTTAGGACTAGAGAATCACGATATCACTCTGATGGATGAAAACAAAGAGAGGTTGACAAACATCAGTGAGAACTCCGACATCATGAAGTTTGAAGGTAAGCCTACCTCCATAAAGGACTTGACAGATATAAGTGCTGACAAGGCTGACCTCTTTATTGCTGTTACTCCTGAAGAGTCTACAAACATCAATGCATGTATGCTGGCTTCTAGGTTGGGCGCAAAAAAGACTGTTGCCCGTATCAACAACTACGAGTACTTATTGCCCAAGAATATGAGTTTTTTTGAGGAGCTTGGGATAAATTCACTCATCTACCCGGAGATAATGGCTGCACGCGAAATAGAGATGGCCATAAGAACTCCGTGGACACGGTTCTGGTGGGATATTTGCAACGGGATGATAGTTTTATTGGGAGCTAAAATAAGAAACAACGCACCGATTGCTAATAAACATCTGTATGATATTAACCAGGAGAATAAACAGTTTCACATTGTGGCTATCAAACGTGGTAATGACACGATAATACCTTCGGGTAACGACAAAATATTGAACAATGATATTGTTTATATAACCACACTTAGGAAATACCTTAACAACTTGCCGGAACTATTGGGTAAGAAGTCGTTTGAAACAAAGCGTCTGATGTTTATGGGTGGTAGCGAGATTACAGTGAGAACAATCAAACAGTTGCCATCAAATATTGATATTAAGGTCATTGAGAGGGATAGGGATGTAGCAAAAATGTTGGTTGAGACATTGCCATCTAACGTGACTGTGTTTGTTGAAGATGCCAGAAATGCAGAGTTTTTGGAACGAGAAGGAATTGCTGAAACTGATGCTTTTTTGGCGTTGACAGGCAACTCAGAGGCCAACATACTCGGTTGTATGATGGCAAAAGAATATGGTGTAAAAAAGACTGTAGCAGAGGTTGAGAACATAGACTATATCGCTATGGCTGAGAGACTTGACATTGGTACTGTGATAAACAAGAAGCTGATTACTGCCAGCAAGATATATGAGCTTCTTTTGAAGGCGGATGCCTCAAACATAAAGAGCCTTACTTTTGCAGATGCTAATGTTGGCGAGGTAACTGCACAACCGAATTCTAAGATTACCAAGAGATTGATTAAAGATCTAAAATTGCCTGACGACATCACTTTAGGTGCACTTATCAGAGATGGCAAGCCTATATTAATTGATGGAAATACTAAGATTGAACCAAACGATAAAGTGGTAGTGTTTTTCCTTAATCGTTCGCTTAAGAAGATTGAGATGTTATTTAACTAAAGGTGGCTATTTTGGGTGATATTATTTGATTGGGTATGAGTAAATTTAATTATAGGTTTGTGTTGAACGCGGTTGGGTTGGTGATGTTAGTGGAAGCAGTGTTTATGGTAATATCTGGCTTTGTAGGGCTTTCTTTTGGAGAAAATGTTACTAAATATATCTATCTGTCAGCCATAATAACTGCATCGGTAGGTGGATTTCTCATATTCTTAGGAGAGCACCAGAGACGAAAGTCAAGTCACATAACCAAGAGAGAGGTTTACATCACCGTTACTTTTGTATGGCTTACACTTACTGTTTTCGGTACTTTTCCTTATCTTTTGAGTGGCGCAATATCAACATTTACCAATGCTTTTTTTGAGAGTATATGCGGTTTTACAACAACAGGCAGTTCCACGATACTCAACATTGAGGCATTTCCTAAGTCGTTGTTGTTTTGGCGAAGCTTCACTCAATGGATTGGAGGTGTCGGTATAATAATCTTTGTTCTCTCGTTTATGCCTATCTTCGGTGCTGCTTCAGGGCAGGTGTATGATGCTGAGGCTACGGGCATAGCAGAGGATGTTTTTAGGCCAAGAATAAAGGAAATAACGACAACCATTGCATACACATATCTTGGTTTGACATTTGTGGGCTTCCTGGCTTTGTGGGCAGGGCCTATGAACGCGTTTGATGCGGCATGCCACAGCTTCTCTGCAATATCTACCGGAGGATTTTCTACCAAACAATCAAGCATTGCGTATTTTAACTCTCCTTATGTTGAGTATGTTATTACTGTTCTGATGTTTCTGGGTGGAACCAACTTTATGCTTATTTCCGGACTATTTACCAAGTTTTCAATGTCTCTGTTTAAGAGTGAGGAATTTAGATGGTATTTTTGGATAATAATAATATTTACTTTCGTAATTTCGGTAACGCTTTCGGCAACAGGACAGATGAAAGGAATTGAAAACACATTCAGAACGGTTCTGTTTCAGGTGGTGGCTGCAGTAACTACCACAGGGTTTGCGACAGCGGACTTCGTGGCATGGGGACCATTCTACTGGTTGTTGTTTTTATCATTAATACTGTTCTGTGCTTGCGAAGGTTCGACATCGGGAGGAATGAAGATTTCAAGATTGATAGTGTTATCAAAAAACACTGTGTTGGTGTTTAAAAGGCAGGTTCATCCTAATGCTCTATACATGGTGAAGATAAATGGTAAAATAATATCTGATGAGGTGTTATCTAAGGTTATGTCATTCGTCTTTCTGTTCGTGGCTCTGGCAATTTTTGGCGCAACCGTTCTAACCTTAACAGGATTAAACTTCGAAGAATCGATAAGTATCTCTATATCATCGCTTAGTAACTACGGTTTCGGATTAGGTTCATTTGGCCCAAGTGGAAGTTTTGAGTCGGCAACGACCTTCACAAAGTATTTCATGGCTTTCTTGATGTTAGTGGGGCGTCTTGAGATATTCACAGTGATTTCACTGTTCGTACCAGGTTTTTGGAAAAGATAAAACCCTGCACCTGACATTTGTCAAGAAACAGGGTTTTATATAGTATCTGTATGATCAGTTACGGAAGAATATCGTTTCGTCAATGGCGTCAATAGTTATCGGCTTTGACTTGTCAATGGCTCCTGATAGAATATCTTTAGACATTTGATTTAGAACCTTCCTTTGAATAACCCTTTTTACGGGTCGTGCACCAAATTCAGGATCAAAACCTTCTATGGCAAGACTATGAACAGCCTCAGAGGTGTATCTCAAATCAACGCCAGACTCCTTGAGCATATTTACTATACTGTCGAGTTGTATCTTAACCACTTGGGTTATCTCGTCTTCAGTAAGTGGAGTAAACATTATTATGTCATCAATACGATTCAAAAATTCGGGGCGAATAGTTTTCTTCAGCATATCCAAAACAAGGTTCTTAGTATTTTCTACTATCTCGTCTCTGTTATATGGATTTATTTTCTCGAAGTTCTCCCTGATAAGTGCAGACCCCATGTTAGATGTCATGATGATAATGGTGTTTTTAAAGTTCACAACCCTACCCTTATTATCTGTAAGTCGTCCATCATCCAATACCTGTAACAAAATATTGAAAACATCAGGGTGTGCCTTTTCTATTTCATCGAATAGTACTACCGAATATGGTTTACGTCTTATGGCTTCGGTCAACTGACCACCTTCATCGTATCCTACGTATCCCGGAGGAGCTCCAATCAAACGTGTAGCACTAAACTTTTCTTGATACTCACTCATGTCAATACGAGTCAGCATGTTCTCATCATCGAAAAGATATTCAGCAAGTGCTTTAGCCAACTCTGTTTTACCAACACCTGTAGTACCCAAGAAAATGAAAGACCCGATAGGTCGCTTTGGATCACTCAAACCGGCTCGACTTCTCCTTACAGCATCTGAAACTGCTGATATTGCTTCATCTTGTCCTACAACACGTTTATGGAGTTCTTCTTCAAGATTTAGCAACTTCTGTCTTTCACTTTGGAGCATCTTATTTACCGGTATTCCAGTCCAACGAGATACAACGTCTGCAATATCTTCTGCATCAACTTCCTCTTTGATCATGGCTTTTGCACCTTGCTTTTCGTGAAGTTCGTCCTTAAGTCTCTCTATCTCATTTTCTTTTTCTTTTATTTTTCCATATCTAAGTTCTGCCACCTTGCCATAATCGCCTTCACGTTCTGCTCTATCGGCTTCAAACTTAGCATCTTCAATTACTATCTTTGCCTGCTGTATCTTGTTTATCAAGTCTTTCTCAGATTGCCACTTTGCTCTGAACTCAGTCTCTTCTGATTTAAGTTCTTCGATCTGCCTTGTAAGTAAATCAACTTTAGGCTCGTCATTCTCCCTCTTTATGGCTTCTCGCTCTATCTCAAGCTGTTTGATTTTTCTGATGAGTTCGTCTAGTTCCTCAGGAACTGAATCTACCTCCATACGTAACTTAGAAGCTGCTTCATCTATAAGGTCAATTGCTTTATCAGGTAAAAACCTGTCAGTAATATACCTAGTAGACAATTGGACCGATGCAATAATTGCTTCGTCTTTAATACGGACCTTATGGTGATTTTCATATCGTTCTTTCAGTCCTCTTAATATAGAAATAGTATCTGCTTCTGACGGCTCGTTAACCATCACCATCTGGAAACGTCTCTCAAGAGCTTTATCTTTCTCGAAATATTTTTGATATTCATCAAGCGTGGTGGCTCCTATGGCCCTCAATTCACCTCTTGCAAGTGCCGGCTTAAGAATATTAGCAGCATCCATCGCGCCTTCCGACTTGCCTGCACCCACCAGAGTATGTATCTCATCGATGAACAATATTATCTCACCTTCCGATTTAGTAACCTCATTAATGACAGACTTCAGCCTTTCCTCAAACTCTCCTTTGTATTTAGCACCTGCTATTAGTGCACCCATGTCTAATGAATAAACCTGCTTGCTCTTAAGATTTTCGGGAACATCACCTCTGATAATTCTATAAGCCAAACCTTCAGCAATAGCTGTTTTACCAGTACCAGGCTCACCAATGAGGATAGGATTATTCTTTGTCCTACGACTCAATATCTGCAATATTCTCCTTATCTCTTCATCTCTACCTATGACAGGGTCCAACTTGCCTTCGCGTGCTCTATCAGTAAGATTGATTGCATATTTACTCAAAGACTGATATGTATCTTCAGCTGTTTGACTGGTGACTTTTTCTCCCTTACGAAGCTCCTTAACAGCCTGCTTTAACTGCTCTGAAGAAATTCCAACATCTTTCATCATTCTCGAAGCGACATTGTTTTCCTCCAATATAGCCATCAATATATGCTCTATCGAAATAAACTGATCTCCCATTTTTGCAGAAATATCAGATGCTTTATTAAATACTGCATTTGACTCTCTGCTAATCATAGGTTCTCCTCCTGAAACTCTTGGCATTGACTCTATTTGAGCATCAATTGCCCTATCCAAAACGCTGGCATTTATGCTCAACTTATTAAAAAGGTAATTTACTACTGAATCTCCAACAACCATTATACCTTTCAATAGATGAGTAGGTTCTATCATTTGTTGGCTATTACCTTGAGCTATCTCAATTGCTTTCTGAACAGCTTCTTGAGCTTTTATTGTAAAATTATTGAAATTCATACTACTATTCTTTTATATAAAACCTCCAACAATAATAACTGCTTTTATTCAGTTAAGTTGAAAGTATAACAATTACAATACTAATTATTTATCTCAATAATTAATACTCAAAGATCCTGCCAATCATAGGCAAGTGACTTTTTGTCATAAATATTACGTATGTTTTTCTATGATAACTTAGTATGAATTTATGATAGTTTAATTTTACTTTTCAATATTAGGAGACTCGAGCCCATATCCTTTTCTCTTATCCTCTCCCTTAAGCAGAAAAGCAAAAATTAAAGCAAGAATGCCGAACGAAGCGAATATTATCATGGGCAACGTATAATCATAAGTATTTACCATTATTCCGTCTCTCTCTATTTGACCGGTTACACAATATTTCTCAAGCACCCATCCTATCAATAGAGGCACGCCCATAAGTCCCCAATTCTGTACCCAGAAGATCAAAGAGTAAGCAGTTCCCAAACGTTGCTCGGGAACAATCTTAGGTACTGAAGGCCACATGGCCGAAGGCACCAAAGAAAAAGCCACCCCCAACAAAACAACCAGCACCATTGCTGTAATCCAACTATTGAGTCCTGGAATAGAAAATATAGCATGAACGACAATCAATATTATAGAACCAATAATCATTATTGTAGCCCCTTTACCTTTCTTGTCATATATTCCCCCAAAGAAAGGCGTAAGCAAAATATTACCGAAAGGCAACAACATCGGAATCATTCCTGCGATATTATGATCAACGTTAAACTTATTAATCATCAAATCAGTAGCATACTTAAGGAAAGGGAAAACTGCAGAATAAAATAACACACACAATATTGCAATATACCACCAACCTCTATTGCCTAATATCTTTCCTAAGTCAGATAGTTTAAATTCTTCAGATTTATCAATACTTTCTCCATGTGACTCCTCCGATTTATCAAGCTTTACATCCATTACAACATAGACAATAAAAGCCAAAAAGCCTATGCAAAGAGCAATAAGAGCCACCAATATTGGTCTGGACACATCAATAACGCCAGTAGCTCTTGCAATAGGAATGGAGAAACCCAATGCCAACGCAGTACCTATCCTTGCCATAGCAACCTGCATACCCATCGCAGTTGCTAGCTCTTTTCCTTTGAACCATCTGACTATAATCTTTGAAACTGTAATACCAGCAACTTCTACGCCAACAGCAAATGTGGCAAATCCAATACATGCCCAAAATAGCTGACCATTCAATCCAAATATAGTTTCTGTTGCAAGCGAGCGAGATGTGATTGCCCAATACTTAATTGCTGTTCCAATAACCATAAGAGCTGTAGAACCAATTCCAGTTATTCTTATACCAAGTTTGTCAAGAATTATTCCCCCGAAAATCAGCATAAAAAGAAAGACATTAAACCAACCATAAGAACTGGTGTACGTACCATAGTCTGCACGTGTCCAACCTAACTGACTTTCTAACATACCTGCCAGAGGTGACACTACATCTGACAAAAAGTATCCACACATCATAGTGAAAGACACTATAAATATTGCAGACCATCTTGCTAAAGCCGAATCTCTAAGGGATTTCCTAATAACTTCTACCATCTTAACAACTTAAATAATTAATGTTTAATCACGCAAATATAGTAAATTTCCAGCTTATAAATAACCTGTTACTAATCCTTTTTAGAAAACATATCATCTCCCAAAATGCTCATTTCTAATATTTGATTTGCTGAAAAATCTTTCAGACCTAGATAGTATGAAGCAACGTCAACCAAAGCATCAACAGGAACCAAACCAATAACTTCTCCACCTAAAACATTTACACCAAACCTTTTAGCTTCCATCCTCACCATCTCGTGCGCTTGATATATAGAAGTACCTGTGTAATCAGTCAAATTCATAGATACCTGAACGACACCCAACTCTTTTAACTCCACTCCCATTGCCTTGCAGTACCTTAAGCCACCACCAATATGTCTAACCTTCTTTGCTATAGACCTAGCAATCTCTATGTCAGTTGTATCCAAATTCACGTTATATGCAATGAGTGGTCCTCTAGCACCTATGACGACAGCACCTGCTGTAGGATGTGGATGATCAGGACCATAATCTGGATACCACTCCTTCATTTTAATTTTATCACTTAATCCTTCAAACTCCCCTTTTCTTATCGTTGCTAAATTCCTCCGATAATCATAGTTTGAAGACTTTTCATATAAGTATACCGGGATATCATATTTTTCTGCAACTATCTCAGCAACCTCTTTCGAAAAAGCTATAGCTTCATCCATAGTGACATTTTTGATGGGAATGAAAGGAACAACATCAACTGCTCCAATACGTGGATGCTCACCACTATGTTTGTTCAAATCAATCAGTTCTATAGCCTTACCAATGAAATCAATAACTGCTTCTTTCATTGAACTTAGACTACCTACAACAGACACAACGCTCCTGTTATGATCCTTGTCACTACTGTAATCTAATATCTTTACATCTTTTCTGTTACGGAAAGCATCAACAATAATCTCTATCTTGGTTGCATCTCTGCCTTCACTGAAATTTGGAACACATTCAATAATCTTATTCATAGTATCCTATTTAGTAATATCAACATTTTCTTATCATTCCTATAAAAACAACGAGTCCTGATTGGCAACTTCCAACCAGGACTCTTCTTGTTATAAAGGACGGCGGCTACCTACTCTCCCACATGTTCTGCAGTACCATCGGCGATGTCGG